>CACXHD010000027.1 GCA_902767335.1 uncultured Lachnospiraceae bacterium | reverse complement strand
CTGACCGCACTCGGCGGACATAAGGACACCAGATCCATGGCTGCACAGATTGAAAATGCCGACGCGGACGACGGATTAAAGATCCTTGGACATATTCTGGGCAATGATTCCGATCAGGTTGTCAATTCCCTGGCGAAAGAAACGAATCTGAACACCGATCAGGTTAATATGGCCCTCTCCAATGTGGCGCCGGCTCTGATGAGCGGTCTTTCCGCAGCCACTACGTCGGCTTCCAAGGTCGATCTGAGTGACGGACTGGATCTGTCGGATCTGATGGGCATGTTTGGCGGTGCAGCCGGAGCGGCTTCCAATACAGCCTCTGCTGCAGGCGGTATGCTTGACGGTCTGCTCGGAGGTTCCGGCCTTGGCGGACTGCTCGGCGGCGGCCAGAAGAGTTCTTCCGGCCTTGGCGGACTCTTCGGATCTCTGCTGGGAGGCTCCGATAAAAAAGAAAAAGAAGAGGAGAGCGTTCCCGACGGGACAGCCTTGCTCGGAGCGCTTACGTCTCTGTTAAAGTAAGGATCTCCTGTGCAGCCGGCGGTAAATCATTATTCTTGGGACACTAAGTCAGAAGTCAGAGTTTCTGTCTTCGATATGGGAGGAGACACACGGGAAACAATTCTATGCAGAATAATAACGCAACTGCCCGCAGCGGGTCATTCGGAAATAATCATACCAGGCCGAAGCAGGCGAAAGAGAGCGGAAGCAGCGCAGCACCGGCCCGAAAATCATGGATCCGGCGCAATCTGATCAATCTGGTTCTTTCGCTGATTTTTGTGGTGGGCGCAGGGCTTCTTGCATATCCGACATTCGCTGACTGGTGGAACAGCTTCCACCAGTCAAGAGCGGTCGCCTCCTATATGGATACTGTCTCGAATATGGATGCCTCCGAATATGAAGCCCTTCTGAAGAATGCGGATGCATATAATGCCGTGCTGGCAAAAACCGGCATCAACTGGATGATGGATGAAAAGGCCAAAAAGGAATATCTGGCGCAGCTCAACATCAACGACAGCGGCATTATGGGCTATATCGACATTCCGAAGATCAATGTCGAGCTTCCGGTCTATCATGGCACAGACGAAGCCGTTCTGCAGATCGCGGTCGGTCATATCGAGGGGACCAGCCTTCCGGTCGGCGGAAAGGGTTCGCATTGTATTGTCTCCGGTCACAGAGGCCTGCCCAGTGCACGTCTGTTTACAGACATCGACAAGCTGGTGGAGGGCGATACCTTTACGATGACGGTGCTGAACCGTACTGTGACCTATGAAGTGGATCAGATCCGTATCGTCGAGCCGACCGATCTGAGCGATCTTCAGATTGAAAAGGGAAAGGATCTGTGTACGCTGGTCACCTGTACGCCGTACGGTATCAATACGCACCGGCTTCTGGTGAGAGGACACCGGATTGCCAATGTCCAGGGTGACGCCAATGTTGTCGCGGACGCCATGCAGATCGAAAGCGCCTACATCGCGCCGTTCCTCGCCGTACCGTTCCTTGTGCTTCTGACGATCGGCGTTTTTATCTGGACCGGGCGCATGCGCCGCAGAAATCAGTCCGCCGCGAAGACGCTGAAGGATTTCGGTCTGGATGAACCGATGGATGTATGATTGATTAGTACCTCAGCCGAAACCGGAAAACCGCAGACAGCGTCCGGTATTTGACGATCAAAGCGGGCGTTCGGGAGAGGCTGGGGTTATTGATCCGGATATAAGTATTCGCATAATATCAATTATGCGAATACTTAAACAGGGATTTCAGGGGAGTACCATGTATGGGTGAATTTGAATATAAGGAAGCAAAACAACAGGAATACCGCCGTAAATCCGAACAGATACTGAAAAGTCTTCCGGGTTTCTGCAGAACTTACGAACGCGGCATTGAAGGCACGGTATCTGCGATCACGATTTATGCGTATCTGCAGCGCATCCATGTTTTTTTCGTCTATCTTCACGACAACAATTCGTATTTCGCAAATAAGGATATCACACAGATTACATATGATGACATTTCGCAGCTCGAGGCTGAGGACATCGAGGAATTCAATCATTATATCCGTACAGGGAAAGCTTCCAACGGTCATGACAATAAGGAAGCTTCCGTCAATCATTATCTGTGTGCGCTCAATTCCCTCTGGGACTATGCGATCACCCATGGAAGGCTCCGTCACAATGTCATTAAGGATATCCGGCGCGGAAAAAAGAAAAAACGTGAAGTCGTCACGCTGAATCAGAACGATGAAAACGGATTTTTCCAGAGTGTCAACTATGGGACCAACCTGACGCGTCATCAGGAAGCCTACCGGAACGACGTCACCGTGGCCCGGGACAATGCCATCTGCCTGACCCTGGTGCGCACAGGGCTGCGCGTATCGGAACTGGTGGGAATCAATCTGGATGATATCAATTTCGATGATTGTTATTTTCATGTCAATCGTAAGGAGGACAAGATTGATAACGTCTATTTCAGCGATCAGGTCCGGGAAGCTCTGGAACATTATCTGAGCCTGCGTCCGCTGCTGAATCCGGACCCGTCCGAACGGGCTCTGTTTCTGGTCACCATCGGCAAGTACATGGGCACCCGGCTGTCCGTCCGGAGCGTTCAGAAACTGGTCAAAAAATACGCAGTCGCCGGAGCGCCCCAGGTCGGCTCCAGGATGACGCCGCATAAAATGCGGTCCACCTATGCCACCAATCTGCTGCGGGCGTCTTCCGGCGACCTCACGCTGGTACAGGAAGCCCTGAACCATGAGTCTCCGAGCACCACCAGCATCTACCTGAAAAAACGGGATCAGGATCTGAAGGATGCCCGGAATATGATTGACGAACGTCAATAATATTGCATATATATTATGATATTGCAAACTGTAATATTTCAAATGATATTATGTTATAATGTGGTCTGTCCTGCTTTCAGTGTTTTTTCGTACCGGTAAAGGTCCTGATCGAGATGACGGTACATTTCCAGAAAATACGGATACCGTTCGTCATACACCTTCGCCCATTCCTCGACCGGTTCGATGACTTCGCGGATCCGGATCATTTTATTGATCTGGTCCGTCAGATGCGTGAACACGCCGACGGCATAGCCCGCGATCAGGGTATCTCCAAACGGGACGTCTCCGGAACGCTCGTCGAGAATATAGACCGGCATACGAAGTACGGAGGCTTTGATTTTGGACCAGGTATGGCTTTTCGCGCCGCCTCCGGTAATCCGCAGGCTGTTTGCGACGCCGCCTGCCTCCCTGATGGTTTCGATGACATGGCGGATCGAATAGGACGTTCCTTCAAAGACCGAGCGAAGGATATCTTCCCGGGTCGTATCCATGGACATACCGATCAGCATGCCCTTGGCATAGGAGTTCCACAGGGGCGCCCTCTCTCCCATCAGATACGGAAAATACAGCACGCCGTTGCTTCCCGCCGGCACTTTTTCCGCCACGGCGTTCAGATGCGAGAATACGTTGATGTTATTCTTTTCGGCATACTGTTTTTCCGGTGCGCCAAGCTGATCCAGATACCATTTCAGGGAAGCGCCGCTGGCCGTGATCGGAGCGTCAAAAATATACGGCATGTCGCTGACCGGACAGGGTTTGGTCACCAGCGGAAGATTTGTCGGCGTCGGATGATCGCAGCCGACAAAGATCAGGGAGGTGGTTCCGGAGGATTCACCGGCCTCTCCGAGACGGTTCAGCCCGGTGGCGTACATGGAAGCCATGGCGTCGCTGGCACCCGCAATGACCGGAATCCCTTCCGCAAGACCCGTGACGGCAGCCGCTTCTCTGGTCACTTCCCCGATGACATCCGTCACCTCGCTGGGCGTCGGAAGCAGACGGTTCAGATCGGCGCCGACGGCCCGGGCGACTTCATCCGACCAGCGCCCGGTTGTGATATTCAGGCACTGGCTTCTGCCGGCCTGGTCCAGGTCCATGGTCATTTTCCCGGTCAGCTTGAAATTGATGTACGAACTGGTCTGCAGAATCTTCTCCGTCCGGGCAAACAGCTCCGGTTCATGAATCCGGAACCAGAGCAGTTTGCTTGCGAGGAATCCGACGTCCGGCTGTGCGCCGATAATGGAGACATAGCGGTCGAAACCGATCGTCTCTATGATCTGGTTCAGTTCCTCCCGCGAGCGGCTGTCCATCCAGATCATGGCGTTTCTAAGCGGTTCGCCGTTTTTGTCCACCGGAAGCAGTGTCACCGTCTGCGAACTGATGCAGATGCCGCGGATTCGTTTTACAATTTCTTCTCCGGCCTGTTCCGTAATATCCCTGAAAATCGAAACAGCATTGTTCCACCAGAGATCCGGATCCTGCTCTGCCATATTCGGGCCGGGAAAGATCAACCGGTTCGGAGCCGAAGCAGAAGCTGCAATATTGCCATGCTCATCCATAATATTGGCCTTCATGTTCGTTGTTCCGATATCCATTCCAAGCAGGTAATTTTCAGCTGTTAATTGTTGCATTGCCGGTGCCTCCCGTCTGCATCAGATTTTCATTTGAATTCTTTGTATTTTTTCATCTCTTCTTCAAGATATTCCTTGTTCGCGACGAGTTTGGGAATGCACACATCCAGCATGCCCTGAATTTCATCATGATGCTCGTAGATTCCGACCAGTGTATTTCTCG
>CACXHD010000026.1 GCA_902767335.1 uncultured Lachnospiraceae bacterium | reverse complement strand
GCCGCATATTTCCTTGGCAAATCCGTGCGCATCCTTGCGGAGCACTATAGTCAACGTCAGATTATTTCTGACGTTGACTATAGTTTGACCGAAAGAAAAAGGCGGTGCCGGAGCTGATCGCTCCGATACCGCCGGTTTTTTATGTGTCTGGACAGAGAGATTGTCCAGTGTGTAGATGTCAGGCAACTCTGGGCATGTGTGTGAGGATATACGGATACACGATGAGCTCGTTCTCATAGCTTCCTGCGTACAGCTCCGGCTCTTCCGGGCTGTTGTCCTTGAGCATCAGAGAGATTGCCTGATCTCTTTCCTGCGTGTTTTTCAGATTATATTCAACTCCGGAAGGAGTAATCGCCCAAATGGTGTCGGGGCAGCGATCAAGCATTTCCTCAAATTCCTTTACTTCGTTGGTTGTCCTGATTTTCATATTGTACTCCTTTCCCGGCAGGTGACGTATCTCTGTTTGATGATGCCATTATAAGGGACAGGAGCAGAATGTGAAAGGTTTATCAGGACCGGAACTGACAGGATTCGGACATCTTTTAAGGGCCGGATTTTTCATGAAAGGAATATGGCAAAAAGCGGTTGGACGGCACAAAAATCTTGTATATTCAATGTTTTTCAGAACGGGAAGATGAAAACAAGATTTCCCGTAACCGACAGCAGAGAGACGGAAAATGTCACTTTTCGGACAAAAGCTGTTTTTTCTGGTATTCTCTGGGCGTGCTTCCCAGGACTTCCCGGAACACCCGGCTGAAATATCCGGGGGAGGAGAAGCCGCAGTTTTCGCTGATTTCCGTGATGGTCCGGGCATTTTCATTCAGTGCCCGGGCGGCCATGCGGACTCTGTAGTCGGTCAGATAGGCAGCCGGCGAGAAGCCGAGACTGCGCTGAAAACAACGGGAACACTCCCGGACGCTGATGTCCGCTGCGCCGGCGATGTCCTGCACACTGATCGGCTCGGCATAATGCTCACTGATATAATCCATCATCTGTTTGATCCGTTCCGTGTCCGCCACATTTCTCACCGGCATTTTCCTGCGGATTTCCCGTGTCTCCTGAAACAGGATCAGCCAAGCGCGGCAGAGCAGGGAGCGGATTTCAAATTCATATCCTTCGGGTTCCTCCGCCATCTGCGTTTTCGCCTTCAGAAGGCAGGTGAGCAGTTCCAGCTGCGGCAGAGAGCCGGGAGTGATAACCCAGAACGGCAGGCCGCCGCTGTGGCAGACCGGCGTAAAGTATTTCTCCTCAAAGACGCTGTTGTAGGCGCCGGAGAGAAACGGGATGTGAAACAGATGAGAGAAGACACAGCTGCGTTCCGTGCCGATGGAGATGAATTCATGCAGGACGCCGGTGTTGATGAAAACCGCCATCCCCTTCGTAAGAACCACGGTCTGGTCCGGCGTTTTCATTTGTACACTGCCGCTCTCAACGTACATAAATTCAATGGAAGTATGCCAGTGCCAGGAGATTTTCCGCTCCGGAAAGCTGTCTACTTCGGAATGGATGCAGATATACGGCATTCCGGGAGAAACCATGGGTACATGCTCATGGCTGTTTTTATCCGTGCGAAATACACTTTCGAGTACCATGCGAAAACCTCCGTTGACTGTAAAATCCTTATTTGCAAGACCCGGGGCCAGCTGATATAATAAAACTTCAGTGTTCTGACCCCGGCATCATTATATACTGTTTCAGCAGCCGGGATCAATCCGGAATAAAGAATGACGTTACTTCTGTTGACGGCAGTCTGTGCAGGCGGATGGAGATTCGGTGCTTCCGTGCTTCAGATACGCCGTGATTTACAACATGACAGCAAAAGGAGGCTTCTCTTGGAACAAAGACAACGAGGTTCGTTTACAGGTAAACTCGGATATGTGCTTTCCGCCGCCGGTGCGTCGGTCGGACTGGGAAATATCTGGCGGTTCCCTTATCTTTCGGCGAAGTATGGCGGGGGGATTTTCCTGCTGGTGTATATTCTGCTGGCGCTGACGTTCGGTTATACGATGATTATCGCGGAGACAGCCATCGGAAGGGCGACCGGAAAAAGTCCGATCGGTGCATTCCGCACATACAGTAATTCCGGCACTGCACGGCTCGGGGGCTGGATGAATGCGCTGATTCCGATCCTGATTGTGCCTTACTACTCGGTCATCGGGGGATGGGTCTGCAAATATCTGTATGCGTTTTTGTGCACGGATATGGGGACCATCACATCGGACACCTTTTTCACAGACTTTATCAGTAATGGCGTTTCGACCGAGTTCTGGTTCGGCGTGTTTGTTCTGCTGGATCTGCTGGTCATTTTCATGGGAGTGGAGAATGGAATTGAGCGGATCTCGAGGATCATGATGCCGCTGCTGCTGGTGCTGGCGGTTGTGATCTGCGCTTATGTCATTTCACGGCCCGGCGCCATCGCAGGCGTCCGGTATTTTCTGATCCCGGATCTGAAGAATTTCTCATGGATGACGGTGGCAGCGGCCATGGGCCAGATGTTCTATTCGCTTTCGATCGCCATGGGGATTCTTGTGACGTTCGGATCCTATATGAAGAAAGATGTCAGCATTGAGGACTCGACCCGGCAGGTGGAGATCTTTGATACGGGGATCGCGATTCTGGCCGGACTGATGATTATCCCGGCGGTGTTTGCATTCTCCGGGGGCGATGCGAAGGCATTGAAGCAGGGTCCGTCGCTGATGTTTGACATGATGCCGAAGATTTTTGCGGGGATGGAATTCGGACGGATCATCGGGATTCTGTTCTTTGTACTGGTACTGTTCGCTGCGTTGACCAGTTCCATCGCGCTGACCGAGTGTGCCGTTTCCATATTCACAGATGAGTTTGGCTGGAGCAGGGTAAAGGGGACGATCGTGATCGGCATTATTATGGTGGCGCTCGGTTCGCTTTCCTGCCTGGGGTACGGACCGCTTGCGTTTATCAAGATCATCGGCATGTCGTTTCTGGATTTCTTTGATTTTCTGACGAATTCTGTGATGATGCCCATTTCCGCGCTGATGATCTGCCTGTATGTGACGCGGTACATGGGAGTCTGGCGCGTGGAACAGGAGGTCATGCAGGACGGACATCCGTTCCGTCGGAAGAAAGTGTTCCGGTTTATGATCCGCTATATCTGCCCGATTTTTGTAGTCGTGATTCTGCTTACGTCCATCGCGAACGCCTTCGGGTGGATCCGGATCTGAGGATCTTGTCCGCCGGTTTTTATTATCCGGCGGACAGAAAATCATTTTGATCGGATTATTTCTGTTTTGACGGAGCTTTGACGGTGAACTGCTCCATCTGGCGGTATTTTTTCAATTCTTCCTGAATCTCGTCTTTATGAGGCTCATAGCGTTCCGCGGTATGGCGCTCAATTTCTCTCACGTGATCGAATTTTCCCATCATGGTCAGACGGTTGCGGTTGTCTTCCGGCCAGGAATATTTGATCAGGCCTTCTTTGTCAAGCGTCAGATAGCCTCTTCTTCCGCAGACGGCACATTCCACGTAGTCTCTCCCCGGTTTTGCAATCATCAGGGAAGTGTGGCAGCCCGGACATGCTTCGCCGTCTTCCAGGTCGCCCAGCCATTTGTTCTCCCAGTCCTTCTGGGGATTGAGAACGGCATGGCCGAGGTTCTGGGCCAGATATCTCACTTTTGTGATGTAATCCTTACGCATCAGCGCTTCGCCGGGGTCCGCTACCTGATAGATGTTGATATTGTCCACGACATTGGTCTGAGCGGAGAAGGTCGTCGTATAGAGCGTGGCAAGCCCCAGAGAGGTCCAGTGTTCGGAAAGCGCGCCGCCGACGGAAATCAGTGCGCCCGGACGCTGTTTTACCCGGCCGTTTGCCCAGTCCGGAATTCCATGCGCTTCCCACTGCGACAGATCCATTTTCGGTCCGAAGACACGGTCGCGGAAGTCGGTTACGACACCGCACGGAGAGAGGGACCATACGGGAGCGGCCAGAAGATAGCCGTCGCTGTCGAGGAATTTCTCGGCGAGCCACGGACCGTCATCCTTAATCACACATGCGGACGGGCCTTTCGCGTAGCAGGGGCCGTTGGGACAGTCTTTGCACGGCTGCAGGTCGCATTCATGAAGACGGATCATTTCGCATTCGATCCCCATGGTTGTAAGCTCCTGCAGGGCAATTTTCACATAAATCTCACAATTCCCGCCTCGTCTGCCGGCTGTAAAAGCGACTACCTTTTTCTTTTTGTCCATTCGTTTCCTCCTTCATGAAAAATGCAGGCTGTTATAATAAAGTAAAAATTCAGGGAGACACAGAACCGTCCCCTGTCTCCTTTTGGGCATAGTTCCCGGCGGATCCTGCCGGAAAGGATTGAAGGGATTCTGCTTTGATGGTACTATATATTATAGCTTCAGAAAAGGAAGAACCTGACCCTGTTTCGCCACAAATATGACTGCTTACGGGCGTCTGAAGCAGACGAAGGGCAGAAAAGGAGAAAGGAATTTGACCTTGCTGCCGTGAACAATCTGTAATCGAATCTGGCGGGAGAAGCATATGTGTACGGAAGGAGCCGCGTATGGAAGCTATTTTGACGCTTGACGGGAATATTCTTTTATTTATACAGAATCATATCCGAAATCCGCTGCTGACGCCGTTCATGAAGGCGATTACGCATCTGGGGGATCACGGGATGTTCTGGATTGCGCTGACATTGATTCTGCTGTGCTTCAGAAAGACCAGAAAAATCGGACTGTGTGCGCTTTTTGCTCTCCTTGGTTCCTATGTCATTGACAACCTGATCCTGAAAAATCTGGTGAACCGGATCCGCCCCTATGAGGTCGTGGAGGGGCTGCAGCTGATTGTCGCAAAAGCGAAAGATGCTTCCTTCCCGTCGGGACATACGGGCACCGGCATTGCAACGGCCCTGGCGGTCGCATTAAACGTGCCGAAGAAATACGGGATCCCGCTGATGATCCTGGCGGTCGTGATTTCCCTGAGCCGGCTGTATGTCGGGATTCATTATCCGACGGATGTTCTGGCCGGTGCGGTCATTGGAATTCTGCTCGGCCTGTTCGGAAGCTGGGCGGGGCGAAAAGTGTCGGAGGCCCGGGGGATTTGATGACAGCATCGTCGCTTTGACACGCAGGCAGATGGAGGAAATCGCATTTCCTCAGCAAGCCGGCCGTAAATGCCATCGCAGCCGGAGAATGCCGGCGCAGCAGGAGGATTCCATGCAGATATTAAAACTTCTATTATTCGGATCTTATAACAATGTAGATATTCTGACAGAAATCCTGTTTTCCGTCTCGCTGATTCCTCTGTTCAAAAAATGCGGCGTACGGTGGTTCTGGGCACTGGTACCGGTTGCGCGCACATTTTTTCTGGGAAAGTGTGCCGACCGGGAACCGGAGGGAAAGATCTGTGCGGTCATCGATGCAGTCAATGGTGTACTGCTGCTGATGCTGTACTATACACATGCCAATTCCTTCCCGTATTTCGGCATCAACGCTGTGATCGCCTCACTCGGACTGGTCACTTTGATCAACCGGCTGAAGATTTATCTGGGCATGTGTGATGTATTTGAAGTACGGAAACTCTGGACGGTTCTCTGGTTTTTCGCCGGCTTTGCTGCGGCGGGTCTCTGGGGACTGTCGAAACGGTTTCAGCCGGCAGTCACGGTTCCGGAGATGGACGCGGAGGACGAGATCAAGGTGTCCGGCAACTTTGTCACGGCACTGGATCACGGCCTGACCGTCAATCTGGAAGACCGTACACACCGGAGCCTGCTGGAGAAAAAATATCTTCTCCGGGACATTCACCTGGTCATCCCGCCGGGACATATGGTGCTGCTGCTGGGAGGGTCCGGCGCAGGAAAGACGACATTGATCAATGCGGTGAACGGCTATGAGAAAGCCAATGCATCCGTGATGCTGAACGGGAGCAATGTCTACAAGGAGTATAAGCAGATTCTTCATGAGATCGGATATGTGCCCCAGAAGGATCTGATGCGGGATCATGATACGGTATACCGGACGCTGTCGGATGCGGCTGCGCTGCGGATGACCGTGGAGGCGGATGCGCAGGATCGGAGAAAACAGGTGGAAGAAGTTCTGGGCATTTTCGGTCTCGGGCCGGTCAGACGAAGCCTTGTGTCGAAACTGTCCGGCGGCCAGAGAAAACGGCTGTCGATTGCCATGGAATACATCGCAAACCCGTCCCTGTTTATTCTGGATGAGCCGGATTCGGGCTTGGACGGCGTAATGGCCAGGGAGCTGATGGAGCGCCTGAAAAAAATCTCCCAGACCGGAAAGATTGTGATCGTGATCACGCATACACCGGACCGGGTGATCGATCTGTTTGACGATGTCATTGTGCTCGCAAAGGACTCGAACCTGACCGGCCGGCTGGCGTTCTACGGAAGCATTGCGGACGCGAGGGAGTTCTTCGGAAAGGAACGGATGGAGCAGATTGTCATGAGCGTCAACCGCATCGAAGAGGGCGGGGAAGGCCGGGCGGACGAATTTGTAAACCGGTTTGTGGAGGTGCAGAATGCCTGATCAGAAAAAAACACGCTCTGTTTCCGGAAAACCCAGAGAATTTCGCAGGAAGACCCGGTACAGCGGACGCGGCAAACAGGTGTGGATCTACCTTGGCAAATTCCTGCGGATGCTGATCTATCAGAACGACTGGAAGGTATTTCCGATCTCTGCCCTGATTGCGGGACTGCTGGCCTATGTGATTCGGACGGATTTCATGCGGACCATGGAAGGAACCCTGAAGGGTGCGTTTGCAATCACCTGTGTTGCCCTTTGGAACGGATGTTTCAATTCCATTCAGGTCATCTGCCGAGAGAGGGATATCGTCAAGCGCGAGCACCGCGCTGGTATGCATATAACCTCCTATGTGATTGCGCATATGATTTACGAGGGACTGCTGTGTCTGGGGCAGACGGCGCTGACCCTGTATGTCTTCAACGCGGTCGGAATTGACTTCGGTTCGAAGGGAATCATGACCCGGTCTTTATGGCTGGATCTTGCAATTACAATTTTTCTGATCACCTTCGCCGCGGATATGCTTGCGCTGCTGATCTCGTCCATCGTTCGGACGACCACCAGTGCGATGACCGTGATGCCGTTTGTGCTGATTTTCCAGCTGGTGTTTTCCGGGGGCATTTTTTCGCTTCCCGCCTGGACGAGACCGCTGACGAACATCACGCTGTCCAATCCCGGACTGACCTGCATCTGTGCACAGTCGAACTATAACAGTCTTCCGATGGCTTCCGCATGGAATGCGCTGAGAGGCATGCGGGATACGGAAATCGGCGGAACCTTCCGGCTGGAGGATGTGCTGAAATATGCGGATGAAGAGAATGCGCAGAACAGTGAGCTGATCCGGGAGCTTCGGGATGTGGATCTGAGTAAGATTCTGCAGGGTGACCGTGTCGACATGGAAACAGCCGGTACGGAAGCGGCCGGTGTCGAAGCATCCGGCGTCGAAGCGGCCGGCGTCGAAACGGCCGGAACGGAAGCGGTCGGCGTCGAAGCGGCCGGCAACGAAGCGGCCGGCAACGAAGCGGCTGGCATCGAAACGGCCGGAACGGAAGCGGTTGGCGTCGAAGCGGCCGGCAACGAAGCGGCCGGCATCGAAGCAGCCGGCGTTGAAGCATCCGGCGTTGCAGCAGCCGGCGTCGATGCAGGGAACGCACCGGAAGGACGCATAAAGAGCGCAGAGGAAGAAAACCTTCCGCAGGACGGTACAAACCATGAAATTCCGCAGATTACCGTCGGGCAGGTTCTGGACGCGCTGGCGCAGGATCCGACACTGGAGGAGCTGCGCAGCAGAGAATTTACCGGTTCCGTAACGATCGGTGAGATCATTGACGTTTTCGGAGAGAAGGAAGTAAAGAAGAGCGTGGCAGAGCGGTCCTCACAGGCAGGAAAAAACGGGGAATACGAATCTACCCGGGAGAATGTTCTCGGGTGCTGGATGACTTTGATCTTCTATGCGCTGATGTATGCGGTGCTGGCGATTGTTTCGCTGGAGTTTGTGGATAAGGATAAGAGATAAATACGATGCGATAAAGATAAGAGGCCGGAACAAGAGGCGGGCTGCGGCGACGGACAACAACGCAGCAGCTGGAAAATCAGGCAAGGATTGTGCCGGATAATCAGGAAACGGTGTACTGGAATAAGCGCTCAGAAGAGGATTGGGAGAGCGTTTTCCCGAAGAGAGAAAAACAAATGGACAGAAAAGAATTTCATACCATAGAGGTGAAAGCGCAGGTTCTGGAGGATCAGGACCGGCAGGCGGAGGAGCTTCGCAGTGCGCTGACAAGGCAGAAGACGTTTTTCGTGAATCTGATGGCCTCCCCCGGAGCCGGCAAGACGACCACACTGGGGCGGACGGTCGACGCGCTGAAGGATCGATACCGGATCGGCGTTCTGGAGGCAGACGCGGACGGAGATGTGGATTCCAGGACCATGGCAGAATGCGGCGTGCGGGTCGTACAGGTGCATACCGGGGGCAGCTGCCATATGGATGTGGGGATGACCCGGCGGGGACTGGAAGAGCTGGGGGCACAGGACCTGGACCTTGTGTTTCTGGAGAACGTCGGGAATCTCGTCTGCCCTGCGGAATTTGACGTCGGCGCCCATAAGCGGGTCATGATCCTGAGCACCCCGGAGGGACATGACAAACCTTTGAAATACCCGCTGATGTTCCAGGTTTCGGACGTACTGCTGGTCAACAAGATGGATGCGGCGGCGGTTTTTGATTTTGACCTTGACGAGATGGAAAAAGCGGTCCGGATGCGGAACCCTTCGATCCGGATTTTCCCGGTATCGGCGCTGAGCGGTGAGGGCTTTGATCAGTGGCTGTCCTGGCTGACGGAGCAGCTGGAAGCGTTTTAGGAAAGCGGACGAAAGCCTGCGAAATCGGGAAAGAAGCTTAAGGAACCGGACGGAGTTTACAAAACAGGGGGAAAGCTCATGAAACCGGGGAGCATCCTGCCTCTCCGGATTTAATACAACCCTGCCCGCTCCGCTGAGCCGATGATGTTTCGCGCATGGCCAGACGTAATGCCGCGGATGGAGAGCTGCCATTCACAGCCCGCATCGGCTTTGAATAGCAGCAATGGAGATGAATGCATGAAAGTAATTGAATTAAAAAAGACGGTGACGGCCTCCAACGACCGGGATGCGGACCGGCTCCGGAAGGAACTGACACAGAGCGGGACCGTACTGATCAATCTGATGAGCGCGGCCGGATCCGGCAAGACAACGCTGCTGAAGCGGATCATCCGCGATCTGGGGAGCCGGATTTCGATCGGTGTGGCGGAGGCGGACATTGACGCCCGGGTCGACGCCGAGGCCATTGAAGCCGCCGGAGCCCGTTCGATTCAAGCACATACGGACGGGATGTGCCACATGGATGCCGGGATGACACGGACCGCGCTGGAAGAGATGGGCTATGCGGACCTGGACCTGGTCTTCCTGGAGAATGTCGGAAACCTCATCTGTCCGGCGGAATATGATACCGGGGCGCAGGTCAATGTCATGATTCTCTCCGTCCCGGAGGGGGATGACAAGCCGCTGAAATACCCGCTGATGTTCCGCAAAAGTGATGCGCTGGTGATTACGAAGACGGACGCGATGCCCTGGTTTTCCTTTGATCTTGAGAAATGCCGGGAGAGGGCGCTGCGGCTGAATCCATCCCTGAACATATTTCCGATGTCCGCAAAGACCGGGGACGGGATGGACGCACTGGAGAACTGGATTCTGGAAAAAACGGGAAGAGCGGGAAACCCGGGAAAATAGGGAAAAACGGGAAACCCGGGAAAAACGGAAAGCCCGGTAAGATCGGAAAATCTGGGATAGACCCGGAAAGCCCGGAAAGCCTGGTAAGCCCGGTAAAGATCGGGAAATCCTGGATAGACACGGAAAGACCGGAAAAGCCGGAAAATCCGGGAGGGCGCCGGAATTTGCCTTCCGGCGAAGACAATGCCTCCGGCACAGAGAAAGGAGCGAGATGAAAGAGCAGAAAAACCGTATGGTGAACCAGAGGGATTTCCGGCAGGATCCCAATTATGTTGCACCGGACAAGGAAAAGGAGAAGCTGATCCTCAAACTCGGCATGATGATCACGGACCGCTATCTGGTGAAGTATTCCCGGACGATGCGCACGGACGATCCGGAATACTGGGCGCTGGATGAAGTCCTGACCAAAGAAGAAGCGAAGTTCCTGCTGAATTTCAAGAAAACGCGGGTACCTTACGATATAGGGCAGCTGGCGAAGATGAACAATATGTCGCTGGAGGAGACCCGGAAGATGGTCGATCATCTGGTCTGGATCGGTGTACTGGAGATGAACCGGGAGAATCCGGGGCATACCCGGCAGTACAATGTCCCGATCTTTGTGCCGGGATCGGCGGAATTCATGATGATGAATGACGAGCTGACGGCGCAGCACCCGAATCTGGCGACATTTTTTAATCTGATGACGCAGATGCCGCTGGAAGGCGTGACGCCTATGATCCCGCCCGGAGGCGCCGGGGTCGGCATGCATGTCATTCCCGTGGAGAAAGCCATCGGGGAGGAGAGCCAGTCGGTCAGCGTGGAGCACATTTCGCACTGGCTGAACAAGTATGACAAATATTCCGTCGGACAGTGCACCTGCCGGAAGCAGCAGACGATGCGGGGAGAAGGCTCCGGGGAGATTAACGGGGAATTCTGCATCGGGATCGGGGATATGGCCGAATACTGTGTGGACCGCAACATGGGCCGGTATATTTCCTATGACGAAGTGATGGAAATCCTCGAGCGCGCGGAACGGCACGGATTTGTCCATCAGATCACGAATATAGACGGGGAAGAAAAGATCGTCGCCATCTGCAACTGCGCGCCGGGCGTGTGCAATGCACTCCGCACCAGCCAGCTGTACAATACGCCGAACATGTCCAGAAGCGCCTACCGGGCCCATGTGGACAAGAGCAAATGTGTGGCCTGCGGAAAATGTGTGGAAGTATGTCCTGTGGGAGCCGCAAAGCTCGGACAGAAGCTCTGTACGAAGGACGGAGAGGTCCGGTATCCGCTGACGCTGCTCCCGGATGAGACGGCCTGGGGACCCGACCACTGGAATGTAAATTACCGTGAGGATGCGAAAATCCACTGCTATGATACGGGTACGGCCCCCTGCAAAACGGCATGTCCCGCGCATCTGCCGATCCAGGGCTATGTAAAGATGGCGAAGGAAGGGCGGTTTATGGAGGCCCTGAAGCTGATCAAGCAGGACAACCCGTTCCCGGCCGTCTGCGGCGCTGTCTGCAACCGCCGCTGCGAGGATGCCTGCACCAGAGGAACCATCGACGATCCGATCGCCATTGACGAGATCAAGAAATACATTGCGGACCAGGAACTGTTCGCGGAACAGCGGTATATCCCGGTCTGCGAGAAGGATGACGGCGGCATGTGGGGACCGGATTATAAGATGGCGGTGATCGGCGCCGGCCCGGCCGGTCTGACGGCGGCTTACTATCTGCGCATCCGCGGGTATGACGTCACGGCCTTCGACAAAGAGTCCCGGCCGGGCGGAATGCTGATGAACGGGATCCCGTCGTTCCGTCTGGAGAAGGATGTCATCGAGGCGGAAATCGATGTCCTCCGGCAGATGGGCGTGAAGTTCCGGTGCGGTGTCGAGGTAGGAAAGGACATCACCATCAAGGAGCTGAAGGCAGACGGATATAAGGCCTTTTATCTGGCGATCGGTCTCCAGGGCGGCAGAAATGCCGGCGTTCCGGGAGAGGATGCCGACGGCGTGGAATCCGGCGTGAGCTTCCTTGCCAGAGTCAATCAGGACCATACGGCCCGCATGAAGGGCGACGTGGTGGTCATCGGCGGCGGGAATGTGGCCGTGGATGTGGCCAGAAGCGCAGTCCGTACGACGGACGGAAAAGTGACCATGCTCTGCCTTGAGAGCGAGAAGGAGATGCCGGCGGCCGCGGATGAGATCGCGGAGGCCAGAGAGGAAGGCATCGAGGTGATGAACGGCTGGGGCCCGAAGGAAATCCTGACCAGGGACGGCCGTGTCACCGGCGTCGTCTTCAAAAAATGTGTATCGGTCTTTGATGCGGAGCACCGCTTTGCGCCGGTTTATGATGAGGAAGATACGATCACGGTCGCATGTGAAAATGTACTGGAAGCGATCGGTCAGTCCGCAGTGTGGGGCAGCCTGCTGAAGGGAACGGCGGTGAAGCTTCGTCCGAACGGCACGGTGGAGCATGATCCGGTAACCTTTGAGACCGGAGAGCCGGGGATCTTTGTCGGCGGCGACATTGCGCACGGGGCGCGGTTTGCCATCGATGCCATCGCGGACGGCAGGAAAGGCTGCGAGAGCATGCACCGCTTCGTCCATCCCGGACAGTCCCAGAGAATCGCCAGAGATCTGCGGGAATTTATCGAGCTGGACAAAGAGAATCTTGTGATCGAGTCCTTCGACAATTCCAAACGCCAGATCCCGGGGAGAAAGCAGGGCGATCCCACCGGAACCTTTGCGGACCTGCGGCTCCCGCTGACGGCGGAGCAGGTGCAGACGGAAGCCTCCAGATGTCTCGGCTGCGGGGCTACGGTCGTGGATCTGAACCGGTGTATCGGCTGCGGCCTATGCACCACCCGCTGCGAATTTGACGCGATTCACTTAAGCCGCGACATCCCGGATGCTTCTAACATGGTACGGTGCGAGGACAAACTGCCGAAGGTAGCGGCCTATGCAGCGAAGCGGGAAATCAAGATTCTGAAGAACAAAGGAAGCAGGGCAAAGAAAAAGATGTCTGCCGCGAAGATGGGCAGGCAGGGATGATGAAAGATGCATGAGATGGGAATTGTGCTGCACCTGGCGAAGACGCTGGACGAACTGGCCGAGGAGCAGCATATCACAAAAATCGGATCGGTCACTCTGGAGATCGGTGAGGTCTCCGGGATTATGACGGATCTGTTTACGGACTGCTGGGACTATTTCAAGTCCCGGCATCCGGTGCTGTCGGATTCCGAACTCCGTCTGGAGACGATCCCGGCGGTCACCTACTGCGCCGGCTGCAGCGGGACTTATGAAACGCTCCGCTACGGAAAGGAATGTCCCTACTGCCACAGCGCCGAAACCTGGCTGGTCCAGGGGGACCAGTGCATTATCAAGGAGATTGAGGCGGAGACGGAAGAGGATGAGGCGGAAGCCGAGGATGAGACTGCGTCTGAAGCTGAGACGGAGTCCGATGCTGAGATTACGTCTGAGGTTGAGACAGATGCTGAGACTGCGTTTGATTCTGAGACTGCGTCTGCGCCTGAGGATGAAAGCTGAGCAGAATCCGGAATACGGTCCGGCCGTCGGCATCCCCTGAGAAGTACCAGCTGTCCGCGCCGGAAAGCGCATGCAGCGTCATTGTTTCGCGCAGCGCAGCTTCGCCGGTGTATTCGGCACGGATTTCCCGGATCCGATTCATAGAAAGATCCGGCGGCAGATGATCGGCGGCCAGGTCAAAATACCGGGTATTGTTCATATGCCCGTTCAGATCAACATAACTGTAAGGCACGGTGAACTCCTGCAGCGCGGGAGCCGGCTGTGCCTTGATTCGTTTTGGAAGAGCCGACGGCCTTTCTCCGCTCATATCTTCGATGGCGATGTCATATTCCTCCGGGAAAGCCAGATGGCGGCTGTTCTGATCCATCAGGGCCCACAAAGAGGAGGCCTCGATCAGGCAGCCGCCCCGATCGTCGAGGATCCGCCAGTACCGGGGGAAATACAGATGCATCGTCTTCCCGGGCCAGGACTCCAGAAGAAGGGTCTCGTCATAGACCGGAAGGCGATTCACCACGACCGTCTGCTGCGTGACGATCCAGAGCAGCCCCCGGTCGAGGGTTTTTTCTCTTCCGGCCCCCAGCGCCTGGGTGTGGGCGATCGCGGATTCCTGCAGATGGGTAAACAGGGCCGACAGGCGCATCCGCCGGTGCATGTCCACCTCGGAGGAAAGAACCTGAAACTGTTTCTGATAGATCATTTCTTTTTCACCCGCTTTTCAATGGCAGTGACGACATCTCCAAAGGTGGACAGGCGGGCCCACTGGCGGGTCGGAATCTTGACGTCAAACCGCGCCTCCAGGCGGCAGATGACCAGGGTAAACCCCATGGAATCGATGGCCGCATCCGTATTGATCACCGTATCCTCCCGGATCGGTGTCCCTTCGAGTTCGGGCACACATTCATAAATCACTTCTCTGCAGATGTCTGCAATCTGGGATCTGTTCATTTAAGAATCTCCTTTATTATGAAACTCTGTTTTCCATCCGATCGACGGGCTGCGGTGTTAAGCTGTCCTTGAGACATAAAGATGGTTTTGGCTGATGTGATGCAGTCTGCTTTTATCTTCCCTGCAGGCTCTGCCTGGGTTATTTTCAGGACCATGATCCCGCCAGCTTTCAGGATCTTCTCAATAATCCTGACATTATCATAAAGAACACACGTTCAAACATCAACGATAAATGAATAAACAGTCCTTGTTTTTATTTATGGTGCTCGGCAGTCTGCCGGACGTACAGCGCATCCAGCTCCTTGCGCATGAGCTTGCCGGTGGCTGTCCGGGGCAGGGGGGCGTCGGTGAAAACGATATCCGCCAGCTGCTGTCCTCTCGGATAACCGGACATGAGATCTCTGAGAGCATTCTGGATCCGGGAACGGGATGAGGGATCCGCCTGGATCAGCAGGACGGGCACTCCCTCCGGAGCCAGGACGGCCAGTTCTCCGGTTCCAAGAGTCCGGCACAGCTGCCCTTCGTACTCCGGCAGGAAGATTTTGGTTCCGTCCTTCAAAACCAGGATTTCCTTTTTGCGGCCGGTGATATGCAGCCGGCCGTTTTCATCGATGGATCCGAGATCGCCGGTCGAAAGGACGCCGCCTTTCAGAACCCGGGCGGTTTCTTCCGGCTGCCGATAATAACCGGTCATCATACAGCCCGGGGAGCGCACAAGGATTTCCCCGTCCGGGGCGATGGTCACCGTATCATCCGGGCAGATCTCCAGGGCATAGGGGTCGCCGGAGACGCTGATGGCGATGCCGGAACTGGTCTCGGTCATGCCGTAGCCGAAGCTGACCCGGATTCCCCGCGACGCGGCGGCATCCAGATACGAACGGGGACAGCTGCCGGCCCCGATCAGGACCAGCCGCAGTTGCGGATTGAGGACATCCCGGTCCAGCAGAAAAGCGAGCAGCGCCGGCACGGCGGATAAAACGGTGGGGCGAAAGAAGAGCAGATCATCCATATAATGGCGGGCGCCCCGGCCGAGCGCGACACAGCTGCCGCAGGAGAGACCCCACAGCAGGGAACAGACGCAGCCGAAGACATGGTCCAGCGGGAGCATGCACATCAGAAGATCCTCTTCGGAGAGCGGCAGCATGCAGCTGCCGTTCCAGGCGCTGGCCATCAAGGAGCGGTCCGAGAGAACCACCGCCTTGCTCCGGCTGGTGGTCCCGGAGGTGAAAAAGAGGATGCTTCCGGGGTTCTGCGGCTCCCGCGCCCCCTGCAGGCAGGAGGAAAATTCTTCGGCCAGTTCGTCGTCGCCCCAGAGCAGATCCACGTCCGCCGCGCGGATCTGCTCCTGCAGCAGCTCTTCGGATGCGGCTTCCCCGAGCAGTACGGTCTGCAGACCGGCGAGGACAGATCCGAACATCGTCACAACACAGTCCAGGCTTCCGTCACAGAGGATGCCGATACAGGATTTTCCCGTATCGGAGAGCTCCCTGGCCCGCCGGCGGCTCATTGCCAGGAACTCCCGCCAGGTGACGGAGGCCGTGCTGCCGTTTTTTTCATAGAGGAGCGCAGCCCGGTCCGGGATCCGCCCGGCCTGGCTTGTCAGAAGATCTTCAAAACCATCGTATTGCTTCATGGGTCTCCCCCTCCCGTAAATACGTCGCTGTTGTTCTCATTATACCAGAAAATAGGGAGACAGGGGAGACAGGGGACGGTTCTGTGTCTCCTTTTTTCAAAAAGGAGACACAGAACCGTCCCCTGTCTCCCCTGATTG
>CACXHD010000025.1 GCA_902767335.1 uncultured Lachnospiraceae bacterium | reverse complement strand
TTTGCCAAGGAAATATGCGGCTTTAGCCGCGCAAATCCGGCGCAGCAAACGAGCAAAGTAAAGATTACTTTGTCGTTTGCTATAAAAGGCTGCCATGCACGGAAAACAGGTCTGTTTTTCTGTGCATGGCAGCTTTTCTCTGCTGCTGTTTACAGCCCTCTTGCCTCTTATATCATATAAACTGGCAATTCCGACAGAAACGAAGAGGGAATTCGCAGCTTACGCAGATTTACGTCTCTCTGTCTATGATTTTCCTAATTCTCCTTTTGAGGGCTTCGCTGCGAATGATCTCATAAACCTCCCCGAAACCCCGCCCGGAAGCGTCTGCAAGAGCCGCGACGCTGTCATATTCCGGGAAACAGCGGAGCTGGCCGTCCGCCTGAACATATTTTACACGGGCTGTGCCGAGGGATGTTTCGACGTCGCCGGTGCGGCGCGGGAGTACGGTGCGTTCTTTCCTGGTGCAGCGGATCCCGGTGGTTGTCGTGTGGAGAAAGATCAGATCTTCCATTTTCTGGCGGTCTTCCTCCCGGCAGAGAACATTGAGCAGCACGGCGGGACGGTTTTTCTTCATCTGAACCGGGATGAAATACGCATCGAGGGCGCCTTCTGCCATCAGCCGCTCCATGACATACCCCAGCGCTTCGCCGCTGCAGTCATCGAGACCGGTCTCGAGATGAAGGACGCTTCGGGGGGTATCCTCCCCGGAAACATCCGGTTTCGTCGGGCGAATCAGCATGGCCCGAAGAAAACCGGCGGTTGCGTAATCCCGCTTTCCGGCGCCCATACCGATCCCTTCGATCTCAAAGGATGAGGGAAGAGTAGTTTGCGTGCGCAGCGCTGCGGCAATTGCCGCTCCGGTCGGCGTGACAAGTTCGCCCTTGATCGGCGCGATATGCAGGGGCAGATGATAGTCGGAGACAATATGCGAGACAGCCGGTACCGGGATCGGCAGGATGCCGTGCTGGCAGCGGACGGTCCCGGTCCCTTCGGTCAGATCGGTCAGAATCACGTCCCGGATCCCCAGCAGGTCGACACAGACGGCAGCCGCAGCGATATCGATGATGGAATCGACGGCACCGACTTCATGAAAATGAATCTCGTCGATGGGTTTTCCATGAGCCCGGCTCTCCGCTTCCGCAAGAATCCGGAAAATCTTCAAAGCCAGAGAGAGCGCTCTTTCGGATAGTTTGCCTGCTTTCAGAATCCGGGTGATATCTTCCAGATTTCTTGCGTCGCCGTGATGATGGTGATGCCCGTGAGCATGTTCATGCTCATGCTCGTGTTCATGTTCGTGGTGCTCATGTTCGTGTTCGTGTTCATGTTCATGCTCATGTTCGTGAAGTTCATGGGTATGCTCATGTCCGGCATGTGCGTGCTCATGGGAATGCCCGTGTTCATGGCCGTGCAGATATTCCATATCGTGATCATGACCGTCTGTTTCCTTCGGAAGAATCACATTGAAATCACAGACATCCAGCGCGGATTTGAAAACACGGGAGATTTCGATCTGATATCCGTCCAGCGGCAGACTGTCCAGGGCCTCGCGAAGCTTCGCTTCATCGGCACCGAGATCGAGGAGCGCCGCGGCGAACATGTCTCCGCTGATGCCGCTGCTGCAGTCCAGGTACAGGACCGGAGCGTCGGATGCCCCTGTCGGACGGCTGTTAGCTTTTTCGTTTGTCATGTAAATACTCCTTACTTACAAAAGACACATGCAACAACCTTTATTATACACGGAAAACGGACATTTGCATATGCGTTCATTCTCATATTTCAGTTCAGCAGACGGGTCAAAGAAGGATGCAGAATCCCGATTCGGAATGCAGCTGGCGGAGCAAAAACGGAGGAACTGACTTGAGAAAGGAAAACGGGTATGATATGCTTTGAGGAAAGAAAAAACGTGTGTTGCATACTTTGAGGAAGGCGTAGAACGAAAACAGCCTGCAGTCCGAAGAAAATGCCCGGAGGAGAAGGACAATGTCGATGATTGCGGATTTGTTAAGACAGGTACAGAAAGAAGAAATCAGTACAGAGGAAGCGGAGGAGAGAATCCGGAATTTTTACTACCAGGATCTGGGGTTTGTCAAACCGGACCACTCAAGGAGTCTGCGGTCCGGATTTGGAGAGGTGATCTATTGTGAAGGGAAGCGCCCGGAGCACCTGACACAGATCTTTGCACATTTTGCCGAAAATGAGAGGAACGTTCTCGGCACGAGAGCCTGGGAGGATCAGTATGAGCAGGTTCTGGCAAGCGTGCCCGATGTAACCTATGATCCGGTATCCCGGATGCTGCGTCTGATCCGGAGTACCCCTGCGGCGGTGGGATGCATTGCAGTCTGTACGGGGGGCACGTCGGATATCCCCGTGGCGGAAGAGGCTGCACAGACAGCGGAATTTTTCGGAAGCAAAGTGGAGCGGTTCTATGATGTCGGCGTAGCGGGAATTCACCGCCTGCTGATCAACGCCGAACGGATCCGCCAGGCGAACTGCATTGTTGCGATCGCCGGCATGGAAGGAGCCCTTCCGGGAGTGATTGCAGGCCTGGCGGACAAGCCGGTGATTGCAGTTCCGACCTCGGTCGGCTATGGGGCGCATTTCAACGGACTGGCTCCCCTGCTGACCATGCTCAATTCCTGTGCCGAGGGGATCGCAGTGGTGAATATTGACAACGGTTTCGGAGCAGGATACATGGCTACGCAGATCAACCGCCTGGCCGTATCCGGGACAACACATTTTTCTGAATGATGGAAGGAACTTGAAATATG
The DNA here is from genome assembly GCA_902767335.1 of uncultured Lachnospiraceae bacterium. Lineage (GTDB taxonomy): Bacteria > Bacillota > Clostridia > Lachnospirales > Lachnospiraceae > Merdiplasma. The sequence goes on along the minus strand of CACXHD010000025.1, from coordinate 1,707 downwards.
CAGGGAATGGAGCATATGAAACAGAAAGGGATTGTTGTACTGGACTTCGGAGGACAGTATAATCAGCTGATTGCAAGGCGAGTACGCGAATGCGGCGTCTACTCGGAGGTGCATCCGTATACGATGGGCGTGGAAAAACTGCGCGAACTGCAGCCGAGAGGAATCATTTTCACCGGCGGACCGAACAGCGTCTATGATCCGGCCTCTCCGGTCTGCTCAACACAGATATTTGAACTTGGGATACCGGTGCTTGGGATCTGCTACGGATCACAGCTGATTGCGCATCTTCTGGGCGGACGGGTCGAGACTGCGCCGGTCAGCGAATACGGACACACAGATCTGACGGTGGACGATCCGGAGGATCTGCTGTTTTCGGGCGTGGCGAAACAGACGGTTGTCTGGATGAGTCATACCGATTACATTTCTGCCCTGCCGGAAGGCTTCCATTCGACTGCCCATACGGATAAATGCCCGACCGCAGCCATGTCCTGTCCGGAACGAAAACTGTACGCCGTACAGTTCCATCCCGAGGTGCTTCATACCCCGGAAGGCAGCACCATGCTGAGAAATTTTGTCTGCGGGGTCTGCGGGTGTGAAACGGACTGGCAGATGTCTTCCTTTGTGGACGACCAGATCGCCCGGCTGCGGGAGAAGATCGGCTCCGGAAAAGTTCTCTGCGCCCTGTCCGGGGGAGTGGATTCTTCTGTGGCGGCGGTATTGCTTTCCCGTGCGGTGGGAAAACAGCTGACCTGCGTTTTTGTGGATCATGGTCTGCTGCGCAAAGACGAAGGCGATCAGGTTGAGGGTGTTTTCGGCCCGAAGGGAAACTACGAGCTGAATTTTGTCCGCATCAACGCACAGCAGCGCTTTTACCGGAAACTTGCGGGAATTACCGATCCGGAGCAGAAACGGAAGGTGATCGGAGAAGAATTTATTCGCATTTTCGAGGAGGAATCCCGACGGATCGGAAAAGTGGATTATCTGGTGCAGGGGACGATCTACCCGGATGTCATCGAATCCGGCCTGGGAAAATCCGCGGTTATCAAATCGCACCACAATGTCGGAGGACTGCCGGATGTGGTGGAGTTCCGGGAGATTATCGAGCCGCTGCGCCTGCTTTTCAAGGATGAGGTCCGGAAGGTCGGACTGGAACTTGGCATCCCGGATGCTCTGGTATACCGGCAGCCGTTTCCGGGGCCGGGACTGGGCGTCCGTATTGTCGGGGAGGTAACGGAAGAAAAGGTGAGGATCGTACAGGAGGCGGATGCGATTTACCGGGAAGAGATCGCAAAGGCCGGTCTCGAGCGGGGACTGGGGCAATACTTTGCCGCCCTGTCCAATATGCGCTCGGTCGGTGTGATGGGAGACTTCCGGACCTATGATTATGCGATTGTCCTGCGAGCCGTCCATACGTCCGATTTCATGACGGCGGATGCCGCCGGCCTGCCCTGGGAGGTACTGTCGAAAATTACCACACGGATTGTCAATGAAGTCCGGGGGGTTAACCGGGTACTCTATGACTGCACCGGAAAACCGCCGGCGACGATCGAGTACGAATAAGAAAACGCCCGAAAAGAAGTCAGTATTTATGCGGGTTCCAAACAAATTCCGTTAAGTGCCGGCAACAGATTGGCAACATTTCTTTGATATTCACTGCGTAATTTCTCATTTATACGATCTAAAAAACCTTACTGATCTTCAGAATCA
>CACXHD010000024.1 GCA_902767335.1 uncultured Lachnospiraceae bacterium | reverse complement strand
CCGAAATTTCAGAAGTTCGTTGCATCGAGAGACAATTCGCGCTATTATGTCCGTGGTACGTTTACGCATCATAACCTGGATTTCTCGAAGGATGTGCTTCATTTCGCGGATCTGGGATTTACGGAACTTTCCATGGAACCGGTGGTCGCGCCTCCGGAGGCGGATTATGCGATCCGGGAGGAGGATCTTCCGAAGATCTGTGAAGAGTATGACCGTCTTGCAGTGGAACTCATCCGGCGGGAGAAGGAGGGAAGGCCTTTCCGTTTCTTCCATTTCATGATTGATCTGACGGGCGGACCCTGTGTTTACAAGCGGATGTCGGGCTGCGGAAGCGGGACCGAGTATCTTGCCGTTACGCCGTGGGGGGATCTGTACCCGTGCCATCAGTTTGTCGGCGAAGAAAAGTTTCTCCTCGGAAACGTCTATGAGGGGATTACACGCAGTGACATTGTGGACGAATTCAAATGCTGCAATGTATACACAAAACCAAAATGCCGTGACTGTTTTGCGCGTTATTACTGCAGCGGCGGATGTGCTGCGAACAGTTATCATTTTCACGGCACTATACAGGACGCCTATGACCTGGGATGCGAACTGCAGAGAAAGCGCGTGGAATGCGCGATCATGATCAAGGCGGCACTGGCGCAGGAAGGGATCGACCGTCTTCCTGTGAATGAGGAGGAAGCATTACCGCACTGCTGATCCTTTTCCCGGATGTCAGATCTTCCGGGAAGAGAACAGAAGAAGCTTCTGTCCGGGCGGAGCGGATGCGATAAAAAAGGAAACACAAAGGAGAGAAAACAAGATGAACAGGAAAAGAGCGACATGGATATCAGCCGGACTGATTGCATTGCTCGTACTGTCTGTGATCACGGCCGCATTCGGCTGGGGCAGAAGCAAGACTGGTGCAGCAAAGAACATCAAACTCGGACTGGACCTGTCAGGCGGCGTTTCGATTACCTATCAGACCGTCGGAGAAAATGACCCGACTGCAGAAGAGATGTCCGATACCATCTACAAGCTGCAGCAGCGTGTACAGAATTACAGTACAGAGGCTTCCGTATATCAGGAAGGCGCAAACCGGATCAACATCGAGATCCCGGGTGTCACGGACGCCAACGCCATTCTTGAAGAACTCGGAAAACCCGGTTCGCTGGAGTTCCAGCTTGCTGACGGGACGACCGTTCTGACGGGCGCAGAGGTTGTGGATGCCCGCGCGGCTACGCAGAAAGACAGCTCTCTGGGCAATACCGAATATGTCGTGTCGCTCGAATTTGACAATACCGGAAAAACGGCTTTCGCTGAGGCGACGACTGCGAACGTCGGAAAACAGATTTACATCGTTTATGACGGAAGTGTCATCAGCGCTCCGCGGGTCAACGAACCGATCACGGACGGAAAATGCATCATTTCCGGCAACTTTACCATGGATTCCGCTTCCGAGCTGGCTTCCTATATCCGTATCGGTTCCCTCTCCCTGGAACTGGAAGAGATTCGTTCGAATATTGTCGGCGCCCAGCTTGGACAGAAAGCGCTCCGCACCAGCCTGATCGCCGGTGCCATCGGTCTGGCCATCGTCATCCTGTTTATGATCTGGATGTACAAGATCCCCGGCATCATTGCAGGCATTTCCCTGGTATTCTACACGGCGCTGGAGCTGGTGCTGATCAATGCCTTTGATCTGACGCTGACCCTTCCGGGTATTGCCGGCGTCATTCTGTCGATCGGTATGGCCGTCGACGCCAACGTCATTATCTATGCCCGTATCCGTGAGGAGATCGCGGCGGAGAAGACCGTCCGGAACGCCATCGACATCGGCTTTAAAAAGGCCCTGTCCGCAATCATCGACGGCAACGTCACAACGCTGATCGCCGCCGTCGTGCTGAATTACCGCGGCACGGGTTCCGTCAAAGGTTTTGCCCAGACATTGATGCTTGGTATCATTCTGTCCATGTTCACAGCCTGTGTATTCTCCAGACTGCTGATCAATGCGGCCTACGAGCTGGGCATGAAGGACGAGAAGTATTTCGGCAAGGCCAAAGAAGTCAAAACGATCGATTTCGTCGGCCGCAGAAAGATTTTCTTTGCGATCGCAATCATTGCGATTCTGGTGGGACCGGCTTCCATGATGATCAACAAGGCAGCGGGCAAAGGCGCGCTGAACCTGAGCATGGAGTTCCGCGGCGGTACCTCCTCCAACATTACATTTGCGAAGGACTACACCATTGAACAGATCGATGATGAACTGAAGCCCATCATTCAGAATATTATCGGAAGCGCGGAAATCCAGGCCCAGAAGGTTGCCGGATCCAATGAAATTATTTTCAAGACCCGTGTGCTGACCGTTGATGAGCGTGAACAGATCGAAGCGGCGTTTGCCGATCTGACGGCGGATCCGGAGGGTGCTGCCGGTGAGGCGGAGACGGAAGCGGCTCCGGCGGAAGCGGGCGAGACCAAGACCACGGCCGGGACGGACATCAGCTTTGAGACGATCTCCTCCACCATCAGCAACGAGATGCGTTCGGATGCTGTGAGCGCGGTGATCATCGCGGTTATTCTGATGCTGATCTATATCTGGCTACGTTTCTCGGATTTCCGTTTTGCATCCAGTGCCGTTCTGGCTCTGTGCCATGACGTGCTGATCGTGTTTGCCTGCTATGCGCTGATCCGTATCTCCATCGGAAATACCTTCATCGCCTGCATGCTGACCATTGTCGGTTACTCGATCAACGCGACCATCGTTATCTTCGACCGTATCCGTGAAAATCTGAAAATCCGGAAGAAGAACGAGGAACTCGCGGAGATTGTCAACCGCAGTATCAGCCAGACACTGACAAGAAGTATTTATACTTCCTTCACGACCTTTGTAACGGTTGCGATGCTGTTCATCCTCGGTGTTCCGAGCATTCGTGAATTCGCGCTTCCGCTGATGACGGGTATCATCGCCGGCGGCTTCTCTTCGGTATG
>CACXHD010000023.1 GCA_902767335.1 uncultured Lachnospiraceae bacterium | reverse complement strand
TTCTTCTCGGCAGTCTTCTTTTCCGCCGCCGCTGCCTCTGTCTCCGGTTTCGTCTCCACAGGCGCCGCTTCCGCTGCCGGAACTTTCGTCTCCACAGCCGCTGCTTCCGCTTCCGGAACTCTTGTCTCCACAGACGCCGCTTCCGCTTCCGGCACTTTCGTCTCCACAGCCGCTGCTTCCGCTTCCTGAACTTTTGTCTCCACAGCCGCTGCTTCCGGAGTTTTCTTCTCCGCAGTCTTCTTCGCTGTCGTTTTCTTCTCCGCAGTCTTCTTGCCTGCCGGCTTCTTCTCGGCAGTCTTCTTTTCCGCCGCCGCTGTCTTCTTCGCAGCTGTTTCTTTCCGGGCGGTCTTCTTTTCCGCCGCCGCTGTCTTCTTCATGGTCACCTTTTTCTCAGCAGCCTTCTTTTCCGCAGTTTCCTTCGCAGCCGGCTCTTTTTCTGCCGTATCTTTCGCAGCAGTCTTCTTTTCCGCGGCTGCCGTCTTCTTCACGGCCGTCTTTTTCCCGGCAGCCTTCTTTGCTGTCGTTTCCTTTTCTGCAGTCTCCTTCTCAGCAGTCTCGGGATTTACTTTTCTTGTCGCCATCTCGAATTTCCTCCCACAACCAAGTTTTAATCTTTGATCATTATTATCTTCTTCATACTCTCGGTTTATAACCGAACCGGTGTCCTTCTGTATTGTAATTGTGTCCGGGCAGTCCATCATCTCTTTCCCATCAGGTCTTTACGCGCCCGTTACACATAAGGTATTGTATCAAAGAATGAATAGATGTTCCAGTATCTTTTCGGTCCTGTTGGCATTCTGTTCATATCACTGACGTACATTTCATATTCTCTGTGAGCCAACGCTTTCAATAAAAGCAGCCACCTCCCGGATTCCGCCGCTGCTTCGAAAGCTCTTCGATACTTTTTCAGCACCGCCTTCTGTTCTACAGTTGCGATAAATCTCTCTGTTATCCTGATACTGTTATCCTAATGCTGTCAGCCTCTACATGGCATCCATAGCAGACGACCCGGACGCCAGCCTTCGCGGCGTCTGCCAGAGCCTGTCCGAATTCCGGCTGCGTATCATCGTTAGGCTCAACCGTATGAATTTCATTCATTTGGATAACAAAGGCGATCTGGCAGTGATACCCTTCCTTCGACGCCGCAGCCAGTTCCTTCAGATGTTTCACGCCGCGCTTTGTCGGGGCATCCGGGAACAACCCGACGCCATGTTCCAGATCCGCTGCCAGCGTGCAGCCCTTCACTTCCGTCAGGTATTTTTCCCCCTGGCTCTCCATGTAAAAATCAAATCTGGAAGCACCGTAAGTATACTCGGGTTTCACTACATCATAGTTCTGGCTTATGAGCAGCTGTTTCATCAGTTCATTCGGCGCAAGGCTGTCGATGTTCACCCATGCCAGCCCCGGCTTATAAACAGAAATCAGGTCATAGGCCGTCTTCCGTTTTGAATCCGATGCTTTCTGAAGCATAACCCTCGCCTCCGGCACCAGCAGTTCCCGCAGACGGCCGGTATTCTTGACATGGATCTGCTCTGTTTTTCCGTCGATCCTCACCTCGGCAGCAAAACGGTTTAGCCTGCGCACAAATATGCCCGGAACTGTATTCTCATATTGGATCATCGGTGTCGATGTGCTCATGTATCGTCCCTCCCTTTTCGGATTCGCTTTCCTGATCATTTACTCTGTGCGCATAAATAAGCGCTGCCGCCGATGCCAATATCACAGCTCCCAACGCAGCCATCACCACACCGAATGAATCACGGATATCTATTTCAAAATTTTTTTATTACCTTGTCAGGATACATATGATTTCGCCCTTCGCCAAGATCTATTTCAAAATATTTTTTATTATTTTGGACCCATTATGCCCGGTTTAAAATATAAATGCAAAATATAATTGACAACATTGCAAAAGCAATATATACTTTACATCGAACAGAGGAGGAGCAATCATGAGAAACCTGAAAATGAAGTTCCGCCGGATCGAGCTGGAAATGTCGCAGACAGAGCTGGCAAAGAAAGCCGGCGTCACAAGGCAGACGATCGGCCTGATCGAGGCAGGAGAGTTCAATCCTTCGATCAAGCTGTGCAATAAGATCTGCCGGGCGCTGGGAGTTACATTGAATGATATTTTCTGGGAGGAAAAAGATGATGAAGAGGAAGAATAATCTGGATGAAATGCAGGAACAGGAACTGCTCAAGATCGAACATAACGGATGCTGGCTGGCCTTCTGGGGACTGCTGATTGCGTTGATCGTTCAGAGCTTTGCATTCGGCAATGTGGATTTCAAGCCCCTCGCAGGGGAATGGATCGTGTTTATGGTACTTGCTCTGTATCTTGCCTTCGCCTGCGTCAGGAGAGGCATCTGGGATCGGAGACTTGCGATGAACACGAAAACAAATCTGATTATTTCTGCTGTCGCCGCCATTGCGATGGGCCTCTTAAATGCAGTTATAATATTCAAGAATTACCATAAGCCTGTGGGAACCATTGCAGCGGCCGTAATCGTCGCCCTTATTACATTCGTCCTTTGCTTTGTAATTCTATCCATTATGATGGAGCAGACCAGGAAGCGGAAAGCTGCCATGGAGGCTGAACCCGAAGATGCGAATGAAATATAAAATCGATTCGCGTTCAGGACACTTCTATATTTGATGGGTTGGAGATAAAAAGATGAGAATTATTATTACCGATTGTGATCACGACAATATCGATATTGAGAAAAAAGTATTTGCGGACGCGGGCATGAGCGTAGAACTGAAGCAGGCCATCACTGAGGATGAGGTAATCGCCCAGTGTCAGGACGCGGAGATTTTCATCGTCCAGTACGCCAAAATCACGGAAAAAGTCATGGACAGCTGCCCCTGCCTGAAATATATCGTCCGCTATGGTGTCGGCGTAGATACCATCGATATTCCCGCAGCGACCAGACACGGCATCCAGGTCGGCAATGTTCCGGACTATGGCATGAACGAAGTGGCAGACCACGCGATTGCGCTGGCCTTGTCCATGATCCGCAAGGCCATCGAAATGAATGCCTTCACAAAAAATCAGAAATGGGACTATGCCAGATCCATCCCGATCCACCGTTTCAGCGAGATGACGGTCGGCGTAATCGGTCTCGGACGAATCGGACGCAACTTCGCGCAAAAGATGCATGCTCTGGGCTTTAAGGTGATCGGAACGGATCCCTGTTTCCAGCCGACACCCGAAACAGATGCCTTTGTGAAGCCTGTATCCATGGAAGAAGTGATCACACAGTCTGATGTAATCTCCCTCCACTGCCCCGCAGACGGAAATTTGAACCTGTTCTGTGCGGAAACCTTTAAAAAGATGAAAAAGACCGCGATTCTGATCAATGTAGCCCGCGGCGGAATCATCAATGAGAAAGATCTCGATCAGGCACTGAGCGATGGTGAGATCGGCGGCGCGGCACTGGACTGCATGCTTGGAGAGCCGGTCAGCAAAGATTCTCCTCTTTTCAGACATGAAAATCTTATTGTCACCCCCCACATGGCCTGGTATTCACAGGAAGCCGCTCAGGAGCTGAAAAGGAAAGTCGCAGAAGAATCGGTTCGCTTTGCCCGTGGAGAAGCAATCCATTACCCGATCAATAAACTTGGCTGAGGAGACAATCTCCCGCCTGCAGCAGCAGGCGGGAGATACACATATCAAAGAAATACAATTCTTCGCGGTACAGAGATTATGCTTTCTCAGTGGAACACCGATGCTCCGGTATATCTTCACCGATCATTTTCGGTTGAAATGGCATACTTTGCCACTGCTGGGCATAGAGCTCGTCAGGCAGTTCTGCAGGTACGATCAACTCTTTTCTGACATCAGATGCC
>CACXHD010000022.1 GCA_902767335.1 uncultured Lachnospiraceae bacterium | reverse complement strand
CCGAAAACCGAGATAAATCAAGGTAAAACCGAGATAAATCAGGAGCAAAAATTGATGATAAAAGTGTTATTCGTTTGCCACGGCAATATCTGCCGTTCACCAATGGGTGAGTTTATTTTGAAGGATATGGTTGCAAAGCAGGGGCTGTCGGACTGCTTTTATATTGAATCCGCAGCGACATCGACGGAAGAGATTGGAAATCCGGTTTATCCGCCGGCCCGGCGCAAGCTGGCGGAACATGGCATCGGCTGCGGGGGACACCACGCCAGAAGGATGGAGCGGTCCGACTATCAGAAGTTTGATCTGCTGATCGGAATGGAAGAGGTGAATGTCCGCAATATGCGCCGTATTGCCGGAGGGGATCCGGAAGGGAAAATCTGCAGGATGCTGGATTTTACGGATCATCCGGGAGATATTGATGATCCCTGGTATACCGGAGACTTTACAACTGTTTACAGACAGATCCGGGAGGGCTGTGAGGGTCTGCTTGACTTCCTGAGAAGGAATGGAGAGATCTGATAATTTATGATTGCGCCGTACGCGCAAAGCCGTGTGCGGCGCGGCGTATCAAAGAAAGATTTCATCTGCGCTGTACAGAGATTCGCTGGGGTTTCCTTTCATCTTTCCCTTTACAAAGAGAAACAAGTATATTACATTTAAGTGTGTTTTCCTGACACGAAACTGTGTACAGGTTTTTGCTCGGGGCTGCATGCGGCGTTTTGTCGTGCAGAAACGTTGACTGATACAAGGAGAAAGACAGAATGGAGAGATCCGAAAACAAGATGGGCGTTATGCCTGTCAAATCGCTGATCATCTCGATGGCGCTGCCGATGATGGTTTCGATGATGGTCCAGGCACTCTACAACGTGGTGGACAGCATTTTTGTCGCGAGACTGAGTGAACAGGCTCTGACGGCTGTGACCGTGGCATTTCCGATGCAGAATCTGATGATTGCGGTCGGATCCGGAACCGGAGTGGGTATTAATGCGCTCCTGTCCCGGTCCCTGGGGGAAAAACGGTTCGACCGGGCGAATGAAGCGGCCAATACAGGCCTGCTTCTGACATTCTTTAATCATATTCTGTTTCTCCTGATCGGCGTTTTTTTCGCCGGAGCATTCATCCGTACCCAGACTTCCAATGCGATGATCCTTCGCGACGCTACATCCTATCTTCGGATTGTCACCTGCTGCAGCGCCGGTATTTTCTTTCAGCTGACGTTTGAGCGTCTGCTTCAGTCGACCGGGCAGACGTTATACAGCATGATCTCCCAGATGACCGGTGCGATTGTCAATATCATTCTGGACCCGATTATGATTTTCGGGCTGCTCGGCTTTCCGAAACTGGGCGTCGCGGGCGCGGCGTATGCGACCGTGATCGGACAGATCGCGGCATCTCTGGTCGGTCTGTATCTGAACAGCAAAAAAAATGTAGAGATCACCTTCTCGCTGAAGCAGATGATTGCCCCGAAGGCAGATATTGTCAAAGAAATCTATTTTGTCGCGGTTCCGTCGATTGCCATGATTTCCATCGGATCGATTATGACCTATGCGATGAATATGATCCTGAAGGCCTTTTCGGAGACAGCGATCGCTGTATTCGGCGTTTATTTCAGGCTTCAGAGCTTTTTCTTCATGCTGGTGTTCGGACTGAACAACGGACTGATCCCGGTCCTGTCCTATAACTATGGAGCCAGAAACAGAAGCCGGATCGAGGAGGCCCTTCGCTTTTCCATGAAACTGGCTCTGGGGATTATGATTGCAGGCACGGTCATTCTGCATCTGTTTCCACGACAGCTGCTGGGATTTTTTAATGCATCCGCAGATATGGAAACGATTGGCGTTCCGGCACTGAGAATCATCAGTCTCTCCTTCCCGATTGCGGCAGTCTGTATTGTGATGGGATCGATCTTTCAGGCGTTTTCAAAGAGCTATTATTCGCTGATCGTGTCAGCCGGGAGACAGCTCTTTGCCCTTGTACCGATCGCGTATCTGCTGTCTCTGGCGGGAGATGTCCGGCTGGTATGGATTGCATTCCCCATTGCGGAATTGATTTCGCTGGTTCTGTCGGTTGTCCTGTTCCGGAAACTGTACAGGGATGTTGTTGCGAGGATGGATTGAGTAATCATTGTTTGCCTTAGAAGTACAGGAGGAGTTGTTGTTATTATGAGTGGTTTTTTTGCGGCGGCTTCAAAGAGTGACTGTGTATTTGATCTGTTTTATGGCACGGATTACCATTCCCATCTGGGAACACGGCGGGCCGGTATGGCGGTTTACGGAAAATACGGTTTCAACCGGGCCATACACAATATTGAGAATTCCCCGTTCCGGACCAAGTTCTCTTCGGACCTGGCAGAGATGGAGGGATACATGGGGATCGGCTGTATTTCTGACTATGACCCGCAGCCATTGATTGTCCGGTCTCACCATGGAACCTATGCGATCGCGACGATCGGCAAAGTAAATAATACGAAGCAGATCCTGGAAACCATATTTGCCGGAAGCAGGACGCATTTTCTGGAAATGAGCGGCGGCGAGATCAACAAGACGGAACTGACGGCGACGCTGATTAACCAGAAGGACAATCTGATCGAGGGCATTCAGTACGCGCAGGAACAGATCGACGGATCCATGTCGATCTTTCTGATGACGCCCGATGCGGTCTACTGCGCAAGAGACCGGCTGGGACGGACGCCTGTGGTTCTCGGGAAGAAAGAGGACGGTTTCTGTGCATCCTTTGAATCCTTTGCCTATTTGAATCTCGGATACGACGATGTAAGAGAACTCGGCCCGGGGGAGATCATCGCAATGACGCCGGACGGGATCACTACCCTGGTTTCGCCCGGGAAAAAGATGCGGATCTGCACATTCCTCTGGGTTTATTACGGCTACCCTTCCTCGAGGTATGAGGGAGTTTCCGTCGAGGAAATGCGCTGCAAGTGCGGCGCAATGCTTGCGCGGCGGGATCGGGAGACATGGAGCCGGATTGATACGGTTGCCGGTGTTCCGGACTCCGGTATCGCACATGCCATCGGGTACTCGAATGAATCCGGCGTACCGTTTTCCAGGCCCTTTATCAAATATACACCGACCTGGCCCAGATCCTTCATGCCGCCGACGCAGAGCAAACGGGATCTGATCGCACGGATGAAGCTGATCCCGGTGCATGAGCTGATCCGGGGCAGATCTCTGCTGCTGATTGATGATTCCATTGTGCGGGGAACGCAGCTGAGGGAGACCACGGAATTTCTCTATAACAGCGGAGCCAGAGAAGTCCATGTACGGCCTGCCTGTCCGCCGCTGCTGTTCGGATGTAAATACATCAGCTTCTCCAGGTCGACATCCGAAATGGAACTGATCGCCAGACGTGTGATCGATGACGAAGAAGACGGGAAAGTAGACCGCACGATTCTGGAGGATTATGCGAATCCGGACTCGGATCGTTATCACCGGATGGTCGATGAAATCGGCAGACGACTGGGATTTTCCTCGCTGGCGTTCAACCGGCTGGACGATATGATTGAGTCTATTGGGATCGACAAAAATCAGTTGTGTACATACTGCTGGGACGGAAGAGAATAACAATCTAAGGAAACACGGATTTAATCAGCGTTTCCCTATTAAGGAGACAGAAGATATTATGAGCAAACTTGGAAAGAAAAAAAGCCAGAAAGAAGCGAAAAACAAACAGATGGCACAGCAGCTGGCTGCGCTGAGCAGAAAAAAAGGCGCTTCCGCCGGAAAGAAATGAACGATGATACAGGATATTCAACCGCACAGGCTGATCAATGCATTCCGCCAAGGAAAAACTCCGGCGATGAGCGACGGCTTACTGCTCTTCCGAAAAAACGAGATATTGCTCTGTGAGGCTTCCGAACGACTGCATCTTCCGACGCTGGACGGGCTGAGGGAATGGATCTGTGACAAAGCGGCAGACCTGCTGCATACGGCAGCGTTTCAGTATGCATTTGCGATGGATCAGGCAGAATACTATTTCTGCCTGAATGATGAAACCGGACCGGTCGCGGATCTCCTGGAAGAAGCGGTATCCCGGGATGAAAAGTGGAAGTATGTTCCGGTCCGGGAACTTCGAAGGGACCGTCGGTGCACGCGGGAGATGGCGTATGTGATGTTTACGGCGCTCCATCTGAGGGAATGGTATCGGGGCAATGTATTCTGCGGCAGCTGCGGCGGCAGAATGAAGCCGGCGTCCGATGAACGGGCGCTCGACTGCAGCTGCTGCGGGAAACGGATTTATCCTCGAATCAATCCGGCAGTCATCGTCGGGGTGACAAACGGCGATCAGCTTCTGATTACGCGATATGCGGACCGTCCGCTGGCTGTGGACGCACTGGTGGCAGGTTTTACCGAGATCGGGGAGACCCTGGAGGAGACCGTTGCGCGCGAAGTGATGGAGGAGGCGGGGCTGAAGGTTCGGAACATCCGCTACTATAAATCACAGCCCTGGGGGGTTGCCGCGGATATACTGTCGGGGTTTTACTGTGATGTGGACGGCGATCCGACGGTCCACAGGGATCCCCATGAACTCAAGTCGGCTGTATGGACACAGCGGAATGAGATCCAGGGCCAGCCGGACGATCTGAGCCTGACGAATGAGATGATGCTGACATTTCGGGATGGAAAAGAACCGAAATGATGCAATTTGTTCATTGTAATGAACAAAAGCAGAAGATAATTGCTGTTTTGCAAATAATAGTGTTGTAATGTTCCGGGTTTTCCGTTAAAATAAATAAAGACAGGGCAGGACTGTCTGCCCTGCTATGGTGTGAACGATTGCTGACTGCTTTTTTTAAGATGTCAGCTTTGTTTATTTAAAAAATACAGTAGCACAGGGAGGACCGATCATGAAGCAAAATGAAATGCTGGCGATGATCCTGGCAGGCGGACGAGGAAGCAGACTGCTGGATCTCACCAACAAAGTGGCAAAGCCGGCGGTGTACTTCGGCGGAAAGTATCGTATCGTGGATTTTCCGCTCAGTAATTGCGCAAACAGCGGGATTGATATTGTGGGCGTATTGACACAGTACGAATCCGTTCTGCTCAACAGCTATGTTGCTGCCAGCCGCCAGTGGGGACTGGACAGTAAGAACAGCGGTGTGTTTGTTCTGCCGCCCAGAGAGAAAGCGGACGCGAATCTTGATGTCTACCGCGGTACGGCGGACGCGATATCGCAGAATATCGATTTCATCGATAATTACAATCCGGAGTATCTGCTGATCCTTTCCGGCGATCATATCTACAAGATGGATTATGATGAGATGCTTTCTTACCATAAGGCAAACAAAGCGGATGCCACGATTGCGGTCATCGGCGTGCCGATGAAGGAAGCCAGCCGGTTCGGCATCATGAACACCAATGAATCCGGAGAGATCATTGAATTCGAAGAGAAGCCCGCCGAACCCAAGAGCAATCTCGCATCCATGGGGATCTATATTTTCACATGGAAGGTTCTGCGCAAGCTCCTTGTTGCCGACATGAAGGATCCGGATTCCCATCATGATTTCGGAAAAGACATCATTCCTCATCTGCTTGCGGACGGAAGGAAACTGATGGCGTATGAATTCAAGGGTTACTGGAAGGACGTAGGAACGATCGATTCTCTCTGGGAAGCCAACATGGATCTTCTTGACAAGAAGAACGAACTGAATCTTTCCGATCCTTCCTGGAGAATTTATACCGAAGACGCTTCGGAGCTTCCGCAGTATATCGGCAAGGACGCAAAGATTGAGACGGCCTATATTACACAGGGTTCCCAGATCGAGGGCGAGGTCATTCGTTCCGTACTCTTTACGGGAACGGAAGTCGGCGCCGGCGCCAAAGTTGAGGACACGGTTCTGATGCCCTTCGCCGTGGTTGACGAAGGAGCGAAGGTAACCAGGGCGCTTGTAGCCAATGGTGTGCATATCGGTAAAGGGGCTGTCGTTGGCTCCGCTGACAGTGAGCATATTCTTCTTGTCGCGAAAAACGTGAAGGGGGTGGAGTAAGATGGCAGACGCTTATGGTATCGTTACCTCGTCGGGTAATCATTTCAGAGTAGAGGGAATGGAAGAATATCGTCCGATCGGTGCTTTCTCTTTCCTCGGCAGATACAGAGTGGTAGACTTTCCGCTTTCCAATCTGAGCAACAGCAATATTGACCGGATTCAGGTATATGTCAGCCAGAATCCCCGTTCCCTCGCAGAACATATCGGCACGGGACAGACGTACAATATCAACTCAAAGCGCGGCAAGCTCCAGCTCCTGTTTAACCAGGACAGCCGTGTAAATGATATCTATAATACAGACATCGCCGCCTTCAGGGGCAATCTGGGGATCATCGAGCGGATGCATCAGCAGTATGTCATTCTGACGCCCGGGTATATGATTTTCAAGCAGGACTATAATAAGCTGCTTTCAGACCATATTGCGTCCGGCGCCGATGTGACGCTGCTTTATCACAAGGTGAACAATGCGAAGGACGCGTATCGTGCCTGCAGCACGCTGACACTGAACCGCCAGAAAGGCGTGAAGGAGATCGAGAAGAATCTGGGCACGGCGAATGACCGCAATGTCTTTATGGATACCTATGTCATGAAGAATTCTCTGTTCATCGAGCTGATCAAAAAAGCTTCGAAGCTGTCTTCTGTATTTACGCTGGCAGATATTCTGAACGAAGAAAATGAAACACTGGATATCCGCGGCGTGGCGCATAAGGGTTACTTTGCCGCTATCACGGATTTCAAGAGTTATTATGATGCCAATCTGGAACTTCTGGATATGACCAAGGCGAGAGAACTTTTCTCCTATGACTGGACGTTCTATACCCAGACGACCGATTCCTGCCCGGTTCATTATTTTGAAGGCGCGAAGATCTGCAATTCCATGGTTGCAAACGGCTGCCTGATTGAAGGAACTGTGGAGAATTCCGTCATCGGCCGCGGCGTTGAAATCCGCAAAGGTGCCGTGGTCCGCAACTGTGTGATCCTTGGCCACAGTATTATCGACAAGGGCGTACATCTGGAGAACCAGGTCGTGGATAAATGGGCCCGGATCACCCGCGTCAAGGAACTGATTGCGACGCCGGAGAATCCCGGTTATGTCCGCAGGGACGACGTGCTTTAAGACCCTGCTGTAAAAACGGAACATTTGACGCTTTATAGTAAATCACGGTCTGGAAACAGGCCGTGATTTCCGCATAATCTATGACAGAAGGAATTTCCGTGCAGGGGAGATCCGCTGTTTTGAAAGAGGTTAAACCATGTTCGATTATAAGCTGGCAGTAAGAGCCGCCTGCGGCGCTGCGCTTTCCCTGCTTTTTGTCAGGGCGGTACCGCTCCTGCGGGAGGTTATACCGGAACGAATGTATGCGGCCGTGCCGGGCGCGATCGCTTATCTGCATGTGGATGCTCCGGAGGCTGCGAAAGCGAACGGCGTTGTCAGCGCTGAGGAATGGAGCAGTATTTATCCCGAAATTACCGCTTCCATGAAGGCGAACGCGGACAATAATTATCGGATCAGTTATCTGGATGAAGATCCGTTCCTGAAAAATATCTATGAAGGATATGGATTTGCCATCGATTATACGAGTGCCGTCGGCCACAGCTATACGCTGGAGGATGTACATAAAACAGAGAGACCGCATCCGCTTGCCAACTGTCTGACCTGTAAAAGTCCTGATTTTACAAAGCTGGTCAACGATCTCGGCGATGAAGTATATATGTATGACTTTGAGGAGACCTGGCAGAAACTGGATGAGAGCATCAGCTGTTACAACTGTCATGCGAATCAGGCCGGGAATGCAGGGGAACTCGTGGTAACGCATACCTATCTGAGCGATGCGTTCGGCGAGGAGACCGGAAAGGTGGATCCGGTTGTGCTTTCCTGCGGACAGTGTCATATCGAATACTATTTCCGCCCGGAAAACAAAGCGACGGCGAGTCCGGTCCACGGGCTGGATTCCGTGACGCCGGAAGCTGCTCTGGCGTACTATAACGAGATTGACTTTACGGACTGGGTTTAGGAGAGCACAGGGGCAAAGATGCTTAAGGTACAGCATCCCGAGATGGAGACATTCATGAACGGTGTGCATGCGTCTCTGCTGAACTGTGCCGACTGTCATATGGCGCTGACGAAGAAGAAAGACGGAACCTATTACCACAGCCATACGTGGGAGAGCCCGCTTGAAAATGAAACGCTTCTGGCAAAGTGCGCCGAGTGTCACGGCGAGACGGATATGGTGGAGTTTGTCCATTCGCTGCAGGATCGGGTGACGGCAAGAGAGAAGGAAGTCGGCCAGAAGCTGTCCGACCTGAAGGATGCGCTGGCCGCTGCAAATCAGGCAGGTTCGATGGATGAGGATGCTTTGAATGAGATTCGCCAGCTGTATCGCGAGGCACAGTGGTTCTGGGATTATTGCTATGTAGAGAACAGCGAAGGTGCGCATAATTCCACCATGGCGATGAACTGTCTGGATACATCTGAAACGAAAATTGCAGAGGCGATGGAAAAACTGTCCGCGTAGTCACGGATATGGGGAAATGCTGACAGAATTGACGCTGCATGAAGTTTTGAGCGGGCACCCGAATGAAAGGGACCCGCTCATTTATCTTTTACACAGGAGAGTATGATGCCGAAATGGAATAAAATCAAAGCTTTTCTCGGATCCATGCGGTTTGCTTTGATCCTTCTTATTATCCTGGCCGCAGCGAGTGCTGCCGGGAGCTTAATCCCGCAGGGGATGGAGGCAGAGTGGTATGCTGCTTCCTATTCGAGAGAGGTCTCTGCCCTGATTGCTCTGCTTCATCTGGAAGACGTGTTCCACAGTTGGTGGTACCTTCTGATCGCCGTATTTCTCTGCATCAACCTTCTGATGTGCAATCTGCTTCGTTTTCCGGCACTGCGCAGAAGAGGAAGAGCTCTCTCGCAGCCCGGACAGCTTCTTGCGGCGCTGCAGAAAAACCCGGATCCGGCAGACGGCGGATGTTATGAAATTGCCGCCGAGGATAATGTAAAGCAGGTTTTTCACCGGCTGGGGTTTCGGAATCTGAAAGCCGGAACCGACGAAGAAGGACGTCCCTGGCTGTATGCTTCGAAAAACAGGATCGGCATCTGGGGAGCATGGCTGACGCATCTGGGCGTACTGCTCCTGATTGCTGCGTTCTCGATGGGACAGCTGACAAAGAAGGAATATACGGTTTACGGACTCCCGGGACAGACAAAGCCGGTCGGAGATACCGGTGTGATGCTGACGATCGATGATTTCCGGATCGGACTGAGGGAAGATGACACAGTTGATCAGTATACCTCCACTTTGACCGCCGTCCGGGAAGACAGCGGAGAAGAACAGCATGCAGTGGTCAGCGTCAATCATCCGGGAACGATGTTCGGAATGCGGTTTTATCAGAATTCCACCGGATGGGCCGCGGACATTGCGGTCTTCAAAGACGGTAAGGAAATCCAGAGAGATACAGTGTGCGCGGGAGAGCCGTTTTTCGTAGAGGATAAGGAAGGGTTGGAAATTCTGTTTGCGGCTTTTTATCCCGACTTTTATATGGATCCGGATTCGGGTCCGATGAGCCTCTCGTCCAGCCCGGACAATCCCGGATATCTGTATCAGGCGGTTTATCAGGATCAGGTGATCGGGATGAATGTGCTGCAGAAGGATGAGGAGATCACGATCGACGAGTATACGATTGCCTTCTCGAACCCGCAGAACTATACGCTGATTCAGGCAAAGCAGGATCGGTTTGGCATATTCGCGCTTCTGGGAGGCCTGATCATTGCGGCGGCCCTGCTTCTGTCATTTTATGTACAGCCCGCCATGCTGGCCGCGTTGAAAGAAGGAGATGCCTGGCATCTGAAAGGGTCCTGTCCGCGAAGAGGCATTTTGTTTGATGACGAGTTGAAGAGCGCAGTCCTGTCTGTGGAGGACATAAAGTGAATGCCGGGCGGATCTGCCGTTTGCGATGATCGCTCCGCGGGATATAGAGAGAAAGGAAATCCGGATCATGAACAGTGAGATGTTTCTGGCTGCTGAAAATACTTTGTTTACGGTGACGATGATCTTGTATTTTGCAGCAATGATTCTGTACTTTGTGTTTTTTGCCGTTAAAAAAGAAAAAGCAGGGAAAGCGGCAGGCGTTGTGTTGAGCGTCGGTTTCCTCCTGCACACGGCGGCCCTGGTGTGCAGAGGCATCGGTGCCGGGAGGCTCCCGCTGGCAAACCAGTATGAATTTGCCACCAGCTTTGCCTGGGGGATCTGCCTGGTCTGCCTGATTTTCGTATGGAGATTTCGGTTTGAAGCACTCGGAACCTTTGTGACGCCGGTTTTGTTTCTCGTGATCGGATATGCGGCCATGCAGAGCAAAGAGGTTCGCCAGCTGATGCCGGCGCTGAGAAGCAACTGGCTGGCATTTCATGTTTCAACAGCCATTATATCGTATGGGGCATTCGGCGTCAGCTTTGCCGTATCGCTGATTTACCTGCTGAGGGACCGGATGGGGGAGAGCAGAGCCCGCGCTCTGCATCTTCCGGAAAGGGAACGTCTGGATCTCATCAGCTACCGGGCGGTATCCCTCGGCCTTCTGTTTCTGACATTCGTGATTGTCACCGGTGCGATCTGGGCGGAGAGAGCCTGGGGCAGCTACTGGTCGTGGGATCCGAAGGAAACCTGGTCGCTGGTCACATGGATTATTTATGCACTGTACCTGCATCTTCGGATCAGCAGAGGCTGGAAAGACAGAAGTGCAGCCATATTTGCGGTGATTGGCTTTTGCTGCGTCATTTTTACCTACATCGGCGTCAATACGTTTTTGCCGGGGATTCATAGTTATGCATGAAGAAGATCAACCAGACGCTTGCACCCGGAACGATTTAATGCTATAATGCGGTTTATGTAGTTGATGCAAAGACAAACGTCTTCTGTGTGTGAACGAAAACGGTTGCCTTTGTGAGGTGCGGAGGCGCTTTACGCGCAAAAAAGGAGAGGATAATATGAACAGGAAAATCGTATCTGCTCTTATGGCTGTATCCATGGCTGCCACAGCAGTCGGCGCAGTTCCGGCACTGGCTGAGACGGTAAAAATCGGTATCTACGAGCCGGCTTCCGGCGACAACGGCGCCGGCGGCAAACAGGAAACGCTTGGCATGTATTATGCACAGAGCAAAACGCCGACGGTCGAGATTGACGGCGTAGAGTATGATGTAGAGCTCGATCCGGTTGACAACGGTTCCTCCAACGACAAGGCTCCGTCGGCTGCGAACAAGCTGGTCAGCGACGGTGTATCCATTGTACTCGGATCCTATGGTTCCGGCGTTTCCATCGCTGCCTCGGATATTTTCCAGTCTGCAGGCATCCCCGCCGTCGGCGTCACCTGCACCAATCCGCAGGTTACCCTCGGAAATAAGCATTATTTCAGAATCTGCTTCCTGGATCCGTTCCAGGGGACGGTCCTTGCCAATTTTGCGAGCGAGCAGTTCGGCGCCAAGAAGGCAATGGTTCTGACGCAGCTGGGCGACGACTACTCCACAGGCCTGGGCTATTACTTCACACAGGCTTTCGAAGGACTGGGCGGAGAAGTTGTGAAACGTGAATTCCCGGAAGGCAACAGCGATTTCACTCCGTATATCACAGATGCCAAGAATGAAGGATGCGATGTATTCTTTACACCGACCTCCACGACTGCAGCTGCTCTGACGATCGACGCTGCGGCGGCGCAGGGTCTCACGATCCCGCTGCTGGCAGGCGATACCTGGGATTCCAATGTTATTCCGAATGCCGCAAAGGGCAAAGACCTTCAGATTTTCGTTACGACCTTCTATCAGGAGGGCGGCAATCCGGAATTCGACGAAGGCATGAAAGAGTTTATTAACTCCGACAGCGCAAATCTTGCAAACAACGGCGGCGACGACACCATCGCGGCAGTGACGGCAATGGGATATGACGCATATTATACTGCACTGGAAGCTCTGAAACTTGCAGGCTCCACGGATCCCGCCGCAGTGAACGAGGCGCTGTGGGATGTATCTTTTGACGGTGTCAGCGGCCATATCGAATTCGAACAGGAGAATGGTGACGCAGTCAGAAATTCCGCTTATGTCAAATCTGCGAACGTAGAGACCGGCAGCTGGGATTTCGTAAGTGAGCAGACCGTCAACTGAGAAATACGGTCCTGATCCTCATACGCGGACAAAACCATGCGGGTTCATGAGGAAAACCGAACAAATGAAATGAAAATTCAAAAGCAGTCACAGCGGCGGCTGTGGCTGCTTTTCGATTGAAGATGAAACTTACGGGAGAAATGATATGGAGTGGATCAGCAGAAATCTGCCTTACCTGATGGCAGGCATCTCCGTCGGCGGTCAGTATGCTCTGATTGCAATCGGATACACGATGGTCTATGGGATCCTGCGTCTGATCAATTTTGCACACGGAGATATTTTTATGGTCGCAGGACTGGTGATGGTATACGCAAGCGCGTCGATGCCTGTCTGGGCGTCCATACCGCTGGTGATTGTGGTTACCGTTGTTCTTGGCTTTGTGATTGAACGAGTTGCCTATAAGCCTTTGCGGACGGCCCCCCGGATGTCGGTTATGATATCCGCAATCGGTGTGTCTTATTTTCTGCAGAATCTGGCTCTCTATGTAACCGGAGGACTTTCCCAGATGTATCCGGCACTGCCCTGGGTCAGTGACACCGTGACCATCTTCGGCGTGACAACGAAGCGCGTAACGGTCATCACCCCGCCGTTGGTGATCCTGCTCGTATTCCTGCTGGTCCTTCTGATCCAGAGGACCAAGATCGGCATGGCAATGCGGGCGGCTTCAAAGGACTTTGAGACTTCTCAGCTGATGGGGATCCGGATCAATTCCGTGATCAGTATGACCTTTATCATCGGGTCTTTTCTGGCAGCGGTCGGAAGTCTTCTGTATTTCTCGAATTACACGGGCGTGACGCCGACTTCCGGTGCGATGCCCGGATTAAAAGCCTTTGTGGCGGCGGTATTCGGAGGAATCGGTTCTATTCCCGGCGCGGTTATCGGGGCTTTTCTCATCGGCATCAGTGAGAATATTATCAAAGGCCTTGGCTGGACGACTTTTTCCGATGCGTTTACATTTGCACTGCTGATTATCGTACTGATCTTAAAGCCGACCGGTCTGTTCGGAGAAGCGGCCAGCGACAAAGTCTGACGGGAGGGGGATAAACATGAGTAAAAGAAAAGAAGCCGCGATCTCCGCTCTCCTGATTGCAGGACTGCTGCTGGTACTGTTCATCATGGAACGGACACTTCCCGAAACGATGATGCTGTTCACGGTTCTGAAAAAAGGTGCAATCTATGCGCTGGTGGCAGTCTCGATGAATCTGCTGAATGGTTTTACCGGACTGTTCTCCCTGGGACAGGCAGGATTTATGCTGGTCGGGGCATATACCTACGGCGTCCTGACCATTCCGGTTTCCCAGCGCCCGAATGTATATATGTATTTTGACGGCGGCCTGATTCAGTTCGCGCTGCATCCGATTCTGGCAATCGTTCTGGCGGGCCTGATCGCCGGATTGTTCGCCTATCTGATCGGTCTGCCTGTACTCCGGCTGAAGAGTGATTATCTGGCGATCGCAACCCTTGGATTTGCGGAAATCATGCGTGCGCTGTTTCAGTGGGACAAGCTCGGCCCGATTACCAACGGGTCCAACCTGCTGCGCAATTACCCGAGCTATAAGAGCGTTATGTTTTATTTTATCGCGTCCGGGATCTGCATTGCGCTGATAGTTATGATGATCAATTCCACGTACGGGCGTGCGTTCAAGGCCATCCGCGATGATGAAGTCGCTGCGGAGGCAATGGGGATCAATCTGGCTCATCATAAACGGATTGCGTTCGTGGTCAGTTCCTTTTTTGCCGGCATATCCGGCGCACTGCTTGCAATGTACCAGACGAGCATTCAGGCCGCGATGTTCAAGTCGGCTATGACCTATGAAATCCTGCTGATCGTCGTCATCGGGGGCATCGGCTCCGTGACCGGCAGCTGTATCAGCGCGTTTTTGTTCATCATTCTGTCTGAGTGGCTGCTGCGCTTCCTGGATAATGAAATGTACATCGGCAGCTTTAAGGTTCCGCTTCTGCGTTCCGGCTTCCGGCAGGTTGTGTTTGCTGTTATTATCATGATCATCGTTCTGTTTTTCCGAAAGGGAATCATGGGAACGAGAGAATTCTCCGTACGCGGGATCGCAGACCGGATCGCCGGGAGATCCCGGAAGAACACGGTGAAAGGAGGCGGCGCGGATGAGTGAGAACGTATTGAAAGTGGAGCATGTCACGATGCAGTTCGGCGGCGTCGTCGCGGTGGATGATCTCAATCTGGAGGTGAACAAAGGGGAAATTGTCTCTTTGATCGGTCCGAACGGAGCCGGCAAGACGACGGCTTTCAATGTCATAACGGGGGTATATCAGCCGACCAACGGAGCTGTTTATTTCCAGTCCCAGAAGATTGTGGAAAATCATCCCAGAGGAAAGATGCGCAAACAGTATCTGGGTGAGAATGAAGGAAAATACAGTCATGTCCTGGCGCCGACGCCGGATAAGATCACAAAGCTCGGGATTGCCCGGACCTTTCAGAATATCCGTCTGTTCAAGAGCCAGACCGTGTTTGAAAATATCCTGATTGCGGAACATATGCGCAGGCACAGCAATCTGTTTTCGGCGACACTGCATCTGAACGCTGCGGAGGAAGCCGAAATGCGGTCGGAAGCGTACCGGCTTCTGCATGTCCTGGGGCTGGATGATGTGCGCGATGAACTGGCGACGTCCCTTCCCTACGGCAAGCAGAGACGGCTGGAAATCGCCCGGGCGCTGGCAACAAAGCCGAGCCTCCTGCTGCTGGATGAGCCTGCTGCAGGAATGAATCCGCAGGAAACGGATGAACTGACGGATTTTATCGGGAAAATCCGGGATGATTTTCACTTGACGATCTTTATGATTGAACACCATATGAATCTGGTTATGGAGATTTCGGACCGGATCTATGTGCTGGATTTCGGAAAGCTGATTGCACATGGGACACCGGAGAAAATACAGAATGATCCGCGCGTAATCAGCGCATATCTGGGGGTGCAGGAAGATGAGTAATATACTGGAAGTACGGGATCTGGACGTGAGATATGGCGGGATCCTGGCAGTCCGCGGGATCAGCTTTGACGTGCCGGAAGGCAAAATCGTTACCCTGATCGGTGCGAACGGCGCCGGAAAAAGCTCAACCCTGCGTTCCATCGTCGGACTTGAGAAGGCCGCCGGAGGCAGCATCCGTTTTCAGGGAGAGGAGCAGGTCGGAGTCAGCACGGAAGACATTGTCCGCCGCGGGATCACCCTGGTCCCGGAAGGCCGGAGAGTGTTTGTCAATCTTACCGTGGCGGAGAATCTGAAGCTCGGTGCCTACATGAGAAAGGACGACCTGACGGACGACCTGAAATGGGTCTACGGACTCTTCCCGAGGCTTGAGGAGAGGAGCTGGCAGAGCGCCGGTACGCTTTCCGGCGGAGAACAGCAGATGCTGGCGATCGCAAGGGCGCTGATGAGCCGGCCGAAACTGATCATGATGGATGAACCGTCCCTTGGACTGGCGCCTCTGATCGTGCAGGGGGTGTTTGACATCATCCGTGAAATCAACCGTCAGGGGGTGACCATCCTTCTGGTGGAACAGAACGCCAACATGGCGCTAAAAGCGGCGGACCTGGCGTATGTTATGGAGACCGGACGGATTACCATGCACGGTACCGGAGCCGAACTGGCGGAAAACGAGGAAATCAAAGCTGCCTACCTCGGAAAAACAAAATGAAGCTGCCAGGGAAACAAAGATAACGGTTTCGACAGCCTTAAAGGACAGGATAAGAACGTGCCCTTCATGTGCACATATCCTGTCCTTTTTTCCTGTATTTTTTTAACTTTTCCCCGCTTTTCTGATTTCTCTGCGCTCTTTTTTGTGTACAAGAGTGCTAAAATGTTATATACTCATAAACAAAGTGCCCTTCTGTGACTCTGGCATATTTGAATGGAGCAAAAATGGATAATAATGAGTGGTTTGAGTGTGGGGCCAGGATCGGAGACCTGGTTCAGTCTGCTGTGGACAGCAGCAATTTTAAAGAACTGAATAAATCGATCACGGATGCACTGAATGATTCCATTGATGCCATGCAGCAGAGCCTGTTTGGCGGAACGGAAGGAAAAAAAGCGCCGAAAGAAACGGCTGCACGCAGACAGGCGTATGGGGAATACCGTTCCGCTCAGACTGCGTGGGAACATGGAAAATCGAGAGCGAAAACAGGAGATCTGTTTGACGCGCTGCGTTCGTCCGGCAGCGCCTCCGCCCGGAGCGAGAACAGTGGTCACAAGCCGGGGCTGCAGGGGCTGGCATCCATGATTACCGGATATACGCTGGCAGGTATATTCGGCTTGGGCACGCTTTCGTGCTTTGTGCTGCATCTTCTGCTGGGCATGCCGTTTGTTTTTACCGCGCTGACGGGAATTCTCACGGCAGGGTTTGCTTTCCTGGGCTTTCGGGGTCATTCCCTCCGCCGGAAGCAGAAGCAGGCGGAACGGTATCTTGCCATCATGGGATCGAGGGATACGTGCACGATCGAAGAACTGGCAGCCGGGAGCGGCCGCTCGGTAAAGGCAGTCACGAAAGACCTGAAAGAGATGATCGAAAAGGGCCTGTTCGGCAGATCCACCTATATGGATGACGAGGAGACCGTGCTGATGACCAGCCATTCCGCGTATCATCAGTACAAAGAGACGATGAACGAGGCCAGACGGGCTGCGAGGAGCAAGGAGGAGCAGGAAGCTGCACGCAGGCAGGCGGAGAAGAACATGGCATCTCTGTCAGAGGACACCCAGCAGATCCTGCGTGAGGGGAAAGATTTTATCGAGCATATTCACGAATGCAATGAGAAAATCCCCGACGAGACCATGTCAAATAAGCTGGACGTGCTGGAACAGGTTGTGACCAGGATTTTTGAGCAGGTGGCTGCAAAACCGGAGAGTGCGCCGGACCTGCACCGGATGATGAGCTATTATCTGCCGATCACACGCAAACTGGTGGATGCGTACGTGGATCTTGGCAATCAGAATATCAACAGTGGAAATGTGGCCAGGACCAGACAGGAGATTGAAGCTTCGCTCGATACGATCAACGCAGCGTTTGAAGCGTTTCTGGATGAGTTCTTCCAGGACACGGCCTGGGATATTTCCTCCGACATTTCCACCCTCAAGACAATGATGGCAAGAGACGGCCTTACCGGTCAGCCTTCCTTTGCAGCAGGCGAGCGGATCCGGACGGTCGGAAACGATGTGACGGGAGGACAGACGGCAGCCGCCGCAGGAGCCGCCGCGGCAGCCCCTGTGCCCGGAAAGAGCGCCGCGGCGCAGGAAAGATAAGAAAAACCTGTAAATATATGGTTGGGATCAGGTAAAAGAAGATCGATAGATAAGGAGAACAGGAAAATGGCGAACGAATTTAAAGAATTTGAACAGACCCCGGTGCCGCAGCTTGTTTTTGACGCTCCGGCCCAGCAGCCCGGCGCGGATGCGGCCTCCGAACCGGCGGGACAGCTTCCGGCGGAAGACACACCAGCGGCAGAGACAACGTCTCCGGCTGCAGGGGCTGCCGCAGCCGCTGCTGCACCTGCTCCGATGAATGCGGCTTCTTCAGCGGCAGCCGCAGTAATGGAATTCGGACAGCCACAGCCTGTTCAGGAAAAGAAAGAGGATCCGCTGGCGGCTGTCGACGACAGTATGCTTACGGATGAGGAACGGGCGCAGGTCGATGCGTTCAGCAAACAGATTGACCTGAGCAACAGCAGTGCCGTGCTTCAGTACGGCTCCGGTGCCCAGAAGAAAATGGCGGATTTCTCCCAGAAAACTCTGGAAAGCGTACGAACAAAGGATCTGGGGGAGGTTGGAGACATGATTTCCGGCCTGGTCACAGAACTGAAAAGCTTTGATGCGGATGAAGAGGAAAAAGGCTTCTTCGGTTTCTTCAAAAAGCAGACCGGCAAGGTCACTGCGATGAAAAACAAATATGACAAGGCGGAAGTCAATGTGGACCGGATCAGTCATGTGCTGGAGGACCATCAGGTACAGCTTCTCAAGGACATCGCACTGTTGGACAACATGTATGCCTTGAACCTGTCTTATTTCAAAGAACTGACGATGTACATCCTCGCCGGGAAAAAGCGCCTGAAAGAGGTAAGGGAAGGGGAACTTGCGGCCCTGACGGCAAAGGCGGAAGCTTCCGGGCTGGCAGAGGACGCACAGGCGGCAAGAGACCTGGACGAAAAATGCGAGCGCTTTGAAAAGAAACTGTACGATCTCGAACTGACGCGGGCAGTCGCGCTGCAGACAGCTCCGCAGATCCGCCTGGTACAGGACAGCGACCAGATTATGGTGGAAAAAATCCAGTCGACGCTGGTCAATACCATTCCGCTCTGGAAGAATCAGATGGTCATTGCCCTCGGCGTACAGCATTCGACGGATGCGGCCAAGGCACAGAGAGAGGTTACCAACCTGACCAATGAACTCCTTCGGAAAAATGCCGAAAAACTGCATACTGCGACTGTGGAAACGGCCAAAGAGGCAGAGCGCGGGATTGTTGATATTGAAACGCTGAAACAGACAAACGCTTCTCTGATCACAACACTGAATGAGGTTGTGCGGATCCAGGAAGACGGAAGAGCGAAACGCCGCGCAGCGGAATCCGAGATGGCTGCAATGGAGGCGGAACTGAAGAACAAGCTTGTCGAAATGAGCAAAAGCTGATTGACATATAACGAAATCTGCCCTTGTTCTCAGTTTTCGAATGAGATATAATGAGGTCGGGGTTAAAAGGAGAACTATAAAGATGAAGAGATGTATGTACTGCGGTCAGGAAAATGAGGATTTTGCTACCGCATGCGTGAAGTGCGGAAATGGATTGCTCGATATACCTGCAGATCAGATGCCCGCTGCCGAAACCGTTGAGGATGCGCAGCAGGGGCAGGAGATGCCCGAAAATGCGGCAAATGCGGACGAGATGGTCGCAAATATAGAGGACGCTTTGTCGGATCAGGGGTTTGCGGCTTCGGGAAGCGCCGGCGTGGATCCGGCTGATCCCGGAATGAATGCTTCGATTCCCGGATACGGTCCTTCCGGTTATGCCCAGCAGGCAGGGCAGTCTCAGAGCTATCCGACCGGAGGCTATGCACAGCAGGCGGGGCAGCCGCAGGGTTATCCGACCGGCGCCTACACGCAGCAGCCAGGTCCGGAGCAGGGTTATCCGGCCGGCGCCTATGCGCAGCAGCCGGGTCCGGAGCAGGGTTATCCGGGCGGCGCCTATGCACAGCAGCCTGGCCCGGAACAGGGTTATCCGACCGGCGGCTATGCGCAGCAGGCGGGGTATAATCCTGCCGGATACGGTCCCGCAGGTGACGGACAGAACGGTTATGGCAGCGGATACTCGCAGCAAAGTTACAGCGGAGCCGGATATGGATACAATCGGCGTCCTGAGTATACGGATGAAGAGGATCAGATGCCGCGTGTCGATTCGGATTATGAGGACGGCAATTCCGAGTACATTATGGAGAAGGCGAGAAAACGAGTGAAATCGCCTCTCTTCTTCCTTATGGTTGTCTGCTATCTTGTTTCTTCCATCGGTTCCATCGTCTACGCGGTGACCGGCGGCGCTCTGGTGAATCTGTCGACTCTGTCCAACACGATCAAGGGCTGGACAGGCACCAATATCGTTTTGACGTATTTTGACCGTCTGATCACGTACCTGAAAACCCAGGAAACGAAGAATATTTTCCTGGTTCGTGGGATCTGGGCCGGGCTGTATGTGCCCGCGCTGCTGGTCGGGCTTGCATTCCTGATTGCGTTTTCAAGCACAACGGTCCATGAAGAGGAAAACAGCACGGGCGGATTTACCTTTGCCAGGGTGATTCTGATTCTGAAAGTGATTGTGATCAGCCTGCTGCTTCTGGCCTGCATCGGCGGGTGCGTGGCATATGTTGTAGCAGCCGGAGCGGCCAATTCCGTGATGACATTGATCATCGGCGTGATCGGACTTCTGGTTACCGTATTTTTCTCTGTGCTGACGATACTGTTCTATATCCAGTATCTGTTCTCCATCCGTCTGGTGAGAACGAATGTCAGAGATGGGGGAAATATCGGAAGAATTCCCGGCTTTGCGATTTTTGTCGGCTTCATTTTATGTCTGGTTTCGATTGCCAGAGTACTTGTAATGGCGCCGGATGATTATATTGGACTTGTAAGCGGAGGAGCGACAGCGGTATGGCTTCTTCTGATTACAATCTGGGCGATCGTTTATCGGGCGACGGTTCACGATTGAGAGTAATTGATATTGAGGAGACGCTGAGTATTACAGTGTTCCCTGTAATCTGCCGGAAACTGGGGAGTATCCGGCGGCAGGACAGATGGACTTAAGAAATTGACGCAAGGGGAGCAGCGGCAATGTACAGAGAGAAAAACGGGACAGATTCCACCTGGATCGAAGGGGCAAAATCCGGCAGCAGCAATGGTGTAAGCGAAGCGGAACGGCTCAGAGCAAAGGGAGAGGCGAGACGGCGCAGCAGACGGAAGGAGAAAGAAGAGATTCTGATCCGGGACCGGGAAGCAGAAGAGCGCCGTTCGCAGTCTT
This sequence comes from uncultured Lachnospiraceae bacterium, assembly GCA_902767335.1. GTDB lineage: Bacteria > Bacillota > Clostridia > Lachnospirales > Lachnospiraceae > Merdiplasma. The sequence goes on along the minus strand of CACXHD010000022.1, from coordinate 10,367 downwards.
TGAGTCAGCGAAGCGGAAGCCGGTATTCAGATAAACAGACTCTTCCGGCGGAGGAAGGGAAAAGCAGATACGCGGACAAGCAGTCCGGCAGTGCTTCGGGAAATAAGCAGGCCGGGGTGAAAGCCGCAGTGACAGCAAAGGAAAAACCGAGAGCCCGGAAACGCGAAGAGGGAAGTTCCTCAGCGCGTACGGCCGTGATTACAGCGCCTGCAAAAAGAAATCTCTTTCAGAGATGGACAGCAGGTCTGAAGAGAAAGGATTCTCTTGCGATCGCGGTGCTTCTGGTCGGGGCGGTGTTTATTGGCTGCTACTGCGCTGTCGGCGTTTTCTTTGCGTCCCACTATTATCCCGGAACCAGGATTTATCAGATTGATTGCTCAAAACTCACAGCCCCCCAGGCAAGAGCAGCAATCGATCATAAGATCGGTCAGTTTGTTCTGAAGGTTGACGGGCGTGCCGCTTCGGACGAAGTCACAGCACAGCAGGTCGGACTTGCGTATCGGGATGAAGGCGCTGTGGAACATCTTCTGAACACCCAGAAGAGCTTTCTCTGGCCCGTAATGATGTTTCTTCGCCGGAATGTCGAGCTGGACGTGGACACGCAATATGACGAAGACCTCATAGAGAGTGTCCTGACCCAGATGAACAGCTTCTCTGAGGAGAACATTGTCAAGCCGAAAGACGCCTATATTGGTTCGGACAGCAAAGGATACATCGTTGTACCGGAGGAGATGGGCAGCCAGCCGGATCCGGAAGCTGTGACACGGGCACTGAAAAATGCTCTGGATACCGGAACGACGGAAATTTCTCTGGAACAGCTCCACTGTTATGAACGGCCGGCCGTTTTCAGCGACGATCCGAAGCTGAGCCGGGAAGTGCAGCAGAAAAATGCACTTCTGGGGGCCGACATCACCTTCGATTTCGGAGAGCAGCAGGAAAAGGTTGACGCCTCGGTTCTGATGCCGATGATTGAACAGACCGAAGACGGTTCCTATGTGATCCCGGATCAGAAGATTTATGATTATGTGGCTTCACTGGCCAAGACCTATGATACATACGGAGGATATCGTTCCTTTACAACAACACTTGGGACAACGGTAGACCTCTACGGGGGAGACTATGGCTGGTCGATGGATCAGGAAGCGACGGCTGCGAAGCTTCTGGATGCAGTCCGGGAGAAGAAGACAGGCGTGATGGAACCGGAATACTGGCATACCGCAATGAAGAAAGGACTGAACGACATTGGCGGTACATACGTTGAAGTATCGATTTCGGCGCAGGAGATGTGGTGTTATCAGGATGGTGTCCTGATGGTGGATACACCGGTCGTTACCGGCAATCCGAACACGAATCATGCGACTCCTTCCGGCGGCGTATGGGAGATCGATGCCAAAATGCGTGACTACACGCTGGTCGGACCGGGCTACAGAGCTCCAGTCAGCTACTGGATGCCGTTTAATGAGGATGTCGGAATTCATGACCTGCAGGGTCGATACTACTACGGGGGCACGATTTATCAGTACAATGGCTCTCACGGGTGTGTCAATACACCGTTGGATGCTGTTTCACAGATCTATGATATTGTCTCCGAAGGGACACCGGTGATCGTCTATGATTGATCAGAGTCTGCGCTTCTGGGGAGTTGCGCAGAGACTGAAGAGATAAAGCTGCTATGAAAAGGGGGGCGGCGACAAATGAATAAATATCAGTACGAGAAAATGTTTCGCGCACTGGGTGATGGACACAGGCTGGTCATTCTTGATCAGCTTACGGACCGTGAGATGAACGCAGGGGAGATTCTCGAAACGGTCGATGTTGTTCAGTCGACACTGTCACATCACATGAAGACATTATGCGATTCGGGACTTGTGACAGCCAGAAGAAGTGGGAAATGGACCTGCTATAATATCAACAAGGATGCTTTCCGGGAGGCGGAAACTTTTTTGACGCAGCTTCGGATGAAAGCGGAAAAAACAGAGAACGCCGAGAAAGTGGAGAAAGCAGAGAAAGCGGAAAAAGCGGAGAAGGCGGAGAAGCCATTGGGGAAACCTTTGGAGCAGGCAAAGGACCCTGTGGGATGGACGAAAGATTCTGCGGGCCAGCCGGAGGGGAAAAAGGCCGAAGTGGAAGAACAGCCGCAGCTGACGGATGAGATCAGGGAAGCCGAGGAAATCCGTTATGAGAAGGTTGGAGAGTCAGACAAAAATCTGAAAAAACAGGCCGCTGCCGAAGAAAAGCCTTTGAAATCCAAAGAGAAAGAAAAAGGAAAATCCAAAGAAGGCAAGGGAGAACGAAAGGACCGAAAGAAATCCGGAAAAAAGAAAGGGTCGAAAGGCAAAGATAAGAAATAACCGGGTTTTGGCGGATCCTTCAGATCAGAATTTTATGGCAAAAAAGAAAGAAACAAAGACGAATGCCATGCGCATTCTTGAAAATGAAAAGATTCCGTATACAGCCAGGACGTATGAATGCGGTGAATTCACGGATGCACAGCAGATTGCGGATCTGCTCGGCCTCCCCCATGAAAAAATGTATAAAACGCTGGTAACCCGCAGCCCGCAGGGAGAATACTACGTATTTGTGATTCCGATTGACGCGGAGCTTGACCTGAAGAAAGCGGCCCGGAGTGTGGGAGCCAAGTCCGTATCCATGATCCATGTAAAAGAGATTCAGTCAGTAACCGGATACATTCGGGGAGGCTGTACGGCGATTGGAATGAAAAAAACGTATATCACCCGCATTGATGAGAGTGCCGCAGGGCAGGAAACGATCATCGTGAGCGGCGGGAAGCTTGGGGTTCAGCTGGAGCTGGCACCGGAGGGCCTGGTCACAGCATCCGGCGCAGAGTATGCGCAGCTGACATGACAGCGGTTTGAGTAAACAGTGTATAAGGAGTAATTGGCAATTGGAACAAAATGAAATGATTACTGAGGACAGACAGAAAGTGTTGGATCGGTTTACGGAAGAGTGTATAAAATCCTGTTCCATTGATCTGAATCTGTATCAGGAATATGATGTAAAAAGAGGACTGCGTGAATCGAGCGGCAAAGGCGTTCTGACTGGTCTGACAGAGATTTCCGACGTAAGCGGTTTCCGCCTGGAAGCCGGAAGAAAGATCCCGGTGGACGGTCAGCTTTACTATAAAGGCTATAATGTAAAGGAGATGATCGCCGGGTTTGAAAAGCGGCGCTACAACTATGAGGAGATAACCTATCTGCTTCTCTTCGGGGAACTGCCGGATCAGAAGCAGCTGAATGATTTTATCGCATTTCTGGCAAAATTCAGAGAACTGCCGAACAAGTTTGTCCGGGACGTCATCATGACTTCTCCGAGCGAGAACATTATGAATGGTATGCAGAAATGCGTACTGGCTCTGTATTCCTACGATCCCAATCCGGATGATTATACTGTCCGGAATGTACTCGAGCAGTCGTTCCACCTGATTGCAACGATGCCGCTGATTGCAGTATATGGCTATCATGCCTATCAGCATTACTGCAACGACAGGAGCCTGGTGATCCGTTATCCGAAATCCGATCTGTCCACTGCAGAAAACATTCTGCGGATGCTTCGGGAGGACGGCCAGTATACTGCGCTGGAGGCAAAGGTGCTGGACGCTGCGCTTGTCATCCATGCGGAACACGGCGGCGGCAATAACTCGACCTTTACGACCCATGTAGTAACATCCACCGGAACAGACACATATTCCGCAATTGCGGCATCCCTTGGCTCTCTGAAGGGGCCGAAACACGGCGGCGCCAACCTTAAGGTTCAGGATATGTTTTCTGATATTAAGGAGAATGTGAAGAACTGGGATGATGAGGCCGAGATCTGTGCCTACCTGGAGAAAATTATGAACCGGGAAGCATTCGACCATGCGGGTCTGATCTATGGGATGGGCCATGCGATCTATACGGTTTCCGACCCGCGTGCAGTAGTACTTAAACAATATGCAAAGGATCTTTCGAAAGAAAAGGGACTGGAGGATGAATACCGCTTTTATGAAACGGTGGAACGTCTGGCGTCACAGCTCCTGACCGAAAGAAAGCGGCTTTCAAAACCCATATGCTGCAATGTTGACTTTTACAGCGGATTTGTTTATTCGATGCTGGGGATCCCCAGGCAGCTGTTTACGCCGATCTTTGCGATATCCAGAATCTCCGGATGGTGCGCGCACCGCATGGAGGAACTGGTCAATGAGAGCAAGCTGATCCGTCCGGCGTATAAATACGTCGGTCATCATCGAGACTATCTGAATATAGAAGAACGCTGAGGAGAATTTCGCCGCGGCAGGCACAGGCATAAAAGGGGCATCAGGATCCGGGATCCTGATGCCCCTGATGCGTTTCCTGATCTAAGGGACTGCAGCGAAATAACTTGCGCATCCTGCTGGCCTTTTCGCCCGGGGACAACGCCCCAAAAACGCCTGCATAGCCCGAAGCGCGCGATGCGCTCAAAGCCGCGTGCGGCGCGGCTTTCTAAGAAAGCCTTCATCTAAGCCGGCCGTCAGCTCTGGCCGCCCTTGTCGGCAGTTCCTGTACTGAATTTATAACCGACGCCCCAGACCGTAGTAATATTCCAAAGCCTTCCGTTACCGAGCTTTTCACGAAGGCGTTTGATATGGACATCGACGGTGCGTGTATCACCGGCATAGTCGTATCCCCAGATATGATTGAGGAGCTGTTCCCTGGTAAATACCTGATTGGGTGAGGAAGCGAGAAAATACAGCAGCTCGATTTCCTTCGGCGGCATCTCAACGGCTTTCCCACGGCAGACAACCGTATAGTTGGTCAGATTGATGACCAGATCGTCAAAGGTAACCGTTTTCTGTTCGGAGGAGACGTTCTGGGAGGCCACACCGGCTGAAACAGCGGTGCTTCGTCGAAGAACGGCTTTAATCCGGGCGGTCAGTTCCTTTGTATCAAATGGTTTTCCGATATAATCATCCGCACCCAGTTCCAGTCCGAGCACACGATCAAAGACCTCCGTTTTTGCGGAGAGGATGATAATCGGTACTGCAGATTGCTTACGGATCTCATTGCAAACCTGATAGCCGTCGATTCCGGGCAGCATCAGATCCAGCAGGATCAGATCCGGATGATAGACATTCATCTGCTCAAGTGCAGACACACCGTCACTGATCACTCTGGTATCAAAGTGCTCCTTTGTCAGATAAAGGGAGATCATTTCAGCAATATTCTCATCATTGTCAACAATCATTATTCTCTGTCTGTATGCCATTGGTTCCCTTACTTCCTTCTTTTTACTCCTTACTCCCTTACATGTTTCCTTAAGGAAACGCTGATTCAATCCGGTTTCTCTTTCGACCGTCCCCATTTAAGCGCTTCCTGATCTGGTTTTATAGTGAACGCCATTAGAAACCTGTCGTTCACAATCATTGCTCCGCGAGGATGCGCATGGATCTGCAAAGGAAAGATGCGGCTTACGCCGCGCAAATCCGGCGCAGTTCTTTATTGCCTGAAAGTTACGATCGTTACACCGGCGTCGCCCTCTCCGAATTCTCCGAGCCGGAAGGAGGCAACGCGTTTCTGCCTGCGAAGATACTGGTGGACAGCCTTTCGGAGCGCGCCGGTACCTTTTCCATGGACTACACGGACCGGATTGACGTGGGCAAGAAAGGCATCGTCGAGATATTTATCCAGCTCCACGAGCGCTTCATCGGTTGTTTTTCCCAGAAGATTAATCTCCGTGCCGACAGAAGCGGATTTCGACATGCGGATTTTACCGGCGGAGCCTTTTGAAAAGCCAACAGAAGCCGCAGCTTCATCCGGGAGCAGCTCCAGGTCGCTCAGCTTAACGGAAGACCGGAGGATTCCCATCTGGACAAAAAGGTTTCCCTTCGCATCCGGCAGTGTACTCACGGTACCCTTCAGATTCATGCTGACAACACGAACACTGTCTCCGATATGAAGATCGGAGGGCTTCAGTTCACGCCGGGCGGAAGCCTCGGATGAACCCGACTTACGCGCAGATGAATCAAACTCCTTCATCCTTTCGCGCAGTTTTGTCCGCATACGTTCCATTTCCCGGGAAGCGTCTTTTTCACTGCCCAGTTTATTGTAGGTACGGATGGTTTCATCCGCATATTCTTTCGCCGAGCGCAGTATGGCCGCAGCTTCTTCCCGTGCCTGCGAAAGGATTTTGTCTCTGCTTGTGTCCAGACGCTGCTGGCGCTGTTCATAGGTATCCTTCAGCTTCGAAGCGGCATCCCGTTCAGCCCGGGCCTGCTCAAGATCGGACTCTAGCATCCGCCTTGTGTCTTCCAGATTGGCAACGACATCTTCAAAACTGCCGGCATCCTCGCTGATGTGTTTTTTGGCTTCCTCAATGATATAGTCCGGAAGACCGAGCTTTGATGAGATTGCGAAGGCATTGCTCTTTCCGGGGATACCGATCAGAAGCCGGTAGGTGGGCCGAAGCGTTTCCACGCTGAACTCGCAGCAGGCATTCTCTACGCCCGGCGTAGACAACGCAAAGATCTTCAGCTCACTGTAATGCGTTGTGGCGATTGTGCGGATCCCGCGGGCATGCAGATCGGAAAGAATAGCGATCGCCAGGGCAGCACCTTCGGTCGGATCCGTTCCGGCGCCGAGTTCATCAAAAAGAACCAGCGAATGTTCATCCGCCTGCTCCCAGAAGGAGACGATGTTCGTCATGTGGGCAGAAAATGTACTCAGACTCTGTTCAATACTCTGCTCATCCCCGATATCGGCAAAGACCTCATGAAATACACTGAGGCGGGAATGTTCTGCCGCCGGGATATGCAGCCCGGCCTGGCCCATCAGAGTAAACAGCCCGACGGTTTTGAGAGAGACCGTCTTGCCGCCCGTATTCGGTCCTGAAATAACCAGCAGATCATAGGCATCCCCGATGCGGATGTCGATCGGAACCACATTCGCCGGATCCAGAAGCGGATGACGACCCTTGCGGATATCAATAATCCCGTCGGTATTGAAATCGGGTTCAAATCCGCGGAAGGATTTTGAAAGCATCGCCCTGGCAAAGATAAAATCCAGCTGGGTCAGCACTTCGACATTTCCGATCAGCGCATCGCTTTTTTCTGCGACCATGGCACTGAGGGTGGCCAGAACAATGGAAATTTCCTTTTCCTCCGCCAGTTCCAGTTCACGCAGATCATTATTGAGTTTTACCACAGACATTGGTTCAATAAAGAGGGTTGAACCGCTGGAAGACTGGTCATGTACCATACCCGGCACATATTGCCGGTTTTCCGCTTTGACAGGCAGGCAGAAACGACCGTTTCTCTGCGTGATCACCGCATCCTGCAGATAGGAACGCGCGCTGCCGGTCAGCATACCGGAGAGAACACTCCGGATCCGGTCATGCGACTGATGCATGGATCGTCGGATCTGCCGGAGCTTCGGGCTTGCATCGTCCGCAATCTCGTCCTCTGCCAGAATGCACCGGTGGATTTCCCGGGTGAGTGTCGTCATCGGTTCAAGCAGGGAAAACAGCGGGTCAAGACTGTCAGCTGTCTGGTCCTCTCCGTCGCGCCGCTCCTCTTTGGCAAAGGACTTCACTCTGCCGCAGACATCCAGCAGCTTTGCCGTACTCAGAAGTTCCCCTGCAGACAGGGAGGCGCCGATTTCGAGACGCTTGATCTGCGGCCGAAGATCCGTAACTCCGGAAAAAGAGAGGCTTCCCCTGCGCAGAATGCGATTCAGTGCATCGGATGTCTGCGCCTGAAGCGTCCGGATCCGGGTAATGTCATCCTCCGGCAGCAACGCACGGCAGAGTGCTTTTCCGGGCGCACTTCCGGCGAAACTCTCCAATCGTTCGATGATCTTGTTGTATTCCAGAATCTGGAGTGCCTTTGCGTTCATGAAATCTCCTTCCGGTGGCAGTTTACTTCTTTTCTATTTTACCATATAATAAAGAAAAAGGAACCAGAGAATCGTCTGAGAGACGGTTTCTTTTTTGATGCATTAAAGTATGACAGAGGAAGAAAGGAACAACATGAAGTATATTGCAGCTTTTCGGGAAGGGGACCGGATCAGCGATATTTATCTGTGCAAACACAGACAGCAGGCCGTTTCAAAGACGGGAAAAACTTACGAAAATGTGACTTTTCAGGATAAAACAGGTGTGATCGATGGAAAAATCTGGGATCCCGGGTCTTCCGGTATCGGAGAGTTTGACGCGATGGATTATGTACATGTCACCGGAGACGTGACAATGTTTCAGGGCTCTCCCCAGTTGAACGTCAAGCGGGCCAGAAGAGCGGATGAGGGAGAATATCTTCCTGCAGACTATCTTCCGTGTACGGATAAAGACCCGCAGCAGATGTACCGGCAGCTGATGGAAATCCTTGGCACCGTCAGCAATAATTATCTGCAGCTGCTGATCCGCAAATATTTTGATGACGAATCCTTTGCCCGTGCGTTTCAGCAGCACTCTGCCGCGAAGACGGTTCATCACGGATTTGTCGGCGGACTGCTTGAACATACGTTGAGTGTGGTCCGGATGTGTGATTACTTCTCCGGGTGCTACACGTACCTGAACAGAGATCTTCTTCTGACAGCGGCAGCATTTCATGACGTGGGCAAGCTGAAAGAACTTTCTTCTTTTCCGGAGAATGATTATACGGACGATGGACAGCTGCTGGGACACATTGTGATGGGATGCGAACTGGTCGGCTACGGCTGCAGAAGCATCAAAGGATTTCCCAAACGTCTTGCGTCGGAACTTCAGCATTGTATTCTGGCGCACCACGGCGAACTGGAATACGGATCTCCGAAGAAACCGGCACTGCCGGAAGCCCTGGCGCTGAATCTTGCGGATAATGCAGACGCCAAACTGGAAAGCATGCGGGAGCTGATCGAGGGAGCCGGCGAAAACAATGGCTGGCTCGGCTACAATAAGCTTTTTGAGTCAAATATCCGGAAAAGTACGGAATTTTGACCTGAGAGGTTATTCGAATGAATAAAAACGAGATTGTCCGTCTGGAGATTGAGGATATCACAGAAGACGGACTCGGACTGGGCAGGGCAGATTCCATGGCGGTTTTTGTTAAGGACACCGTGATCGGGGATGTGGTGGACGCAAAGATTGTCAAGGTAAAAAAGACCTATGCTTTCGGAAGAATTGAACGGATTGTCACACCGGGGAGCTGCCGGGTAAAACCGGCATGCCCGGACGCCGCGCGCTGCGGCGGCTGCCAGCTGCAGGCAATGAGCTATGAAATGCAGAAAACATACAAAGAAGACCGGGTCCGAAATGCACTGAAGCGGATCGGGGGCTTTTCGGATCTGCAGATTCTGCCCATCGACGGAGCAGATCATCTGTGGCATTACCGGAATAAAGCGCAGTACCCGGTCGGCAGAGGAAAAAATGGAGAAATTGTCTGCGGGTTTTATGCGGCGAGAACGCATACGATTATCGACCGCAGAGACTGTGCACTGCAGTCCCCGGAAAATGTCGAGGTTCTGGACATGATCCTGGACCATATGGGGAAGTATCAGATCCGGCCGTATGACGAAGAAACCGGAACAGGCCTGGTCCGGCATATTCTGATTCGAAACGCCGCAAATACGAAAGAGCGTATGGTATGCCTGATCCTGAACGGGAAAACCATGCCGGAAATGGAGATCCTTGCGGACCGGCTGATGCAGCTTCGGGGCATGGCAGGCATATCGATTAATCTGAATACAAAGCAGACGAATGTCATACTCGGAGACAAGACCTTTGTTGTCGCAGGGAAGGGATACCTGGAAGAAACGATCGACGATGTCCGATATCAGATTTCGCCTGCTTCTTTTTTTCAGGTAAACTCAGAACAGACACAGAAGCTGTACCGACATGTGCTGGAGTATGCGGCGCCGGAAGGAAACGAGACGATCTGGGATCTGTACTGCGGGACAGGTACGATTTCGCTGTTCCTGGCAAAGAAAGCGAAGTATGTCATCGGCGTGGAGGTGGTGGAAGAAGCAGTGAAGAATGCGGTTTCCAACGCTTCACTGAATGGGATCAATAACGTACGTTTCATTGCGGGAAAAGCAGAGGAAATTCTTTTGGGGAAAGCCGGAAAGGAACTTCCGGATGCAGACGTAGTTGTGGTAGACCCGCCCCGCAAGGGCTGCGACCGGAAGGTCCTGGATACGATTCTGGCGGTGAGGCCGAAACGGATTGTTTATGTCAGCTGTGATCCGGCGACGCTCGCGAGAGATTTGAAATACCTTTGTGAGACGGAGTATAGGATTCAGATAGTAAAGCCTGTGGACATGTTTCCTATGACGGTACACATCGAGACGGTTGTCTTGCTTTCCAAGGGCGAGGTCGACTCGAAAAAGATTCGGGTTGAGTTCTCTTTGGAAGATATGGATATG
>CACXHD010000021.1 GCA_902767335.1 uncultured Lachnospiraceae bacterium | reverse complement strand
TCCTCCCAGAACCGTCCCCTGTCTCCTCCCAGAACCGTCCCCTGTCTCCTCGCGCGTATCCTCTTTTGTTCGTTTCCTATAAAGATTCACTTGCTTTTAAAAGGTGCATTTAGTAGAATGTAAACAGTGGGCATTTTGGCTGGTGCCGGGATGCATCAGGAAACTATATAAATATATTGGAGGAATGCAGCATGAATGTTTACAAAACAGACAAAATCAGGAACGTTGTGATGCTTGGTCACGGCGGCGCCGGCAAAACAAGTCTCGTTGAGGCGATGGCTTATCTGACCGGGATCACCACCAGAATGGGCAATGTCGCAGACGGCACGACGATCAGCGATTATGATCAAGAGGAGCAGAAGAGAAAGTTTTCGCTCAGCACTTCTGTGGTTCCGGTGATCTGCAAAGACACCAAGATCAATGTGCTGGATGCGCCTGGATACTTTGATTTTGTCGGTGAAGCGGAAGAAGCCGCTGTGGCTGCGGACGGCGCCGTGATTCTTGTGAACGGCAAGAGTGATATCGAAGTCGGTACCATGAAAGCATGGTCTCTGTGCGATAAGAACAATCTGCCGCGCATTCTCTTTGTATCCAATATGGACTTTGATCATGCCAACTTTGCGAAGGTTGTGGATGAGCTGAAGGAACTCTACGGAACAAAGATCACGCCGGTACAGATTCCGATTCGTGAGAACGACAAGTTCGTCGGTTATGTGGACGTCGTAAAGAAGACCGCCTGCAGATTTGCGGACAAGGGTACGGTCAAGGACTGCCCGGTTCCGGATGATCTGGCGGATCAGCTGGACGATTACTACAATACGCTGATGGAAGCGGTTGCCGAGACGGATGAAGAGCTTATGGACCGTTTCTTCGAAGGCGATGAGTTCACCGCGGAAGAGATTATCGGCGCTCTGAAAACCAGCGTTGCCGACGGTTCCATTGTTCCGGTTCTTGCCGGCTGCAGCCTCAATCTGCAGGGCGTAAACGAACTGATGGCAGACATCGTCGGTTATCTGCCGGATCCGTCCATGCGTGAACTGACCGGAACCGATCTGAAAAATGACGGCGAATTCGCGGCAAATTATGATGAGAAGAAGGCGGAGAAGTCCGCGTTCATCTTTAAATCCATCGTTGACCCGTTCATCGGTAAGTATTCCCTGCTGAAGGTTGCTTCCGGCGTCATTACTTCGGATGACACGCTGTACAGCGCGGATCTCGAGAGTGAAGTACGTGTCAGCAAACTGTATGTCTTCCAGGGCAGCAAGCCGCTCGAAGTGAAAGAACTGCATGCAGGCGACATCGGTGCGATCGGCAAGCTGGACTGCGCGACCGGCGACACGCTTTCCACCAAAGCGGCTCCCGTGCGTTATGCAAAACCGGAATTCTCCGTTCCCTATACCTATAAGAGATATGTGGCTAAGAACAAGGGAGATGACGATAAGATTTCCTCCGCACTTGCGAAGCTGGCACAGGAAGATATGACCCTTCGTGCGGTCAATGACGCCGAGAACCGTCAGTCCCTGATCTACGGCATGGGCGACCAGCATCTGGACATCATTGCCAGCAAGCTGCTGACCAAATATAAAGTAGAGATTGACCTGGAGAAGCCGAAGGTAGCCTTCCGCGAGACGCTCCGCAAGAATTCGGACGTCGACTCCAAATATAAGAAACAGTCCGGCGGACATGGACAGTATGGCCATGTAAAGATGAAATTTGAACCGTCCGGAGACCTGGAGACACCGTATGTATTCGAACAGATCGTCGTCGGCGGCGCTGTTCCGAAGAACTACTTCCCGGCAGTGGAAAAAGGTATCCAGGATTCTGTGGTGAAGGGACCCCTTGCCGGATATCCGGTTGTCGGCGTGAAAGCCGTCCTGTACGATGGTTCCTATCATCCGGTGGACTCTTCCGAAATGGCATTCAAGACAGCCGCCAGCCAGGCCTTCAAGAAGGGCTTTATGGAGGCTTCACCGGTACTGCTCGAGCCGATCGCTTCGATGAAGGTTACCGTACCGGATAAATTCACCGGCGATGTCATGGGCGATCTGAACAAACGCCGCGGACGCGTGCTGGGCATGAATCCGGATCATCACGGAAATACGATCGTTGAGGCGGATGTGCCGATGTCCGAACTGTATGGATATTCCACACAGCTTCGTTCCATGACCGGCGGCGCCGGGGATTTCTCCTATGAATTTGCGCGTTACGAGCAGGCTCCGGCGGACGTCCAGGAGAAGGAAGTGAAGGCCCGCGCCGAAGAAAATGCCGAATAAATGGCCGATTTCGGGAATTTATGCTTTGAATTATGAAATTCCTGTGGTATAATCGTGCAATGCGGATTGTTTATCGCAAACGAATTAAATAAATTCGTTTGCGATAAACGTAAAATACGTGCTTAGGAGGCAGATACGAATGAAACATATTAAAACACTGAACACGAGAACTCTTCAGAACACACTGAAAAAGGGCGGCTGCGGCGAATGCCAGACCTCCTGCCAGTCTGCCTGCAAGACATCCTGCACGGTAGGCAACCAGAAGTGTGAGAACCAGAAGTAATCCCCTCGTTCCTGAACGGATATCAATGAATCTATCTGAGCAGCGGGCATTTTGTGTTCGCTGCTTGTGTGTTGTTTTCACGGGGTTTCGTTTTCAAGACGGGAAAGGAGTCTCTTTTTCTTGATCCATCAATATAAAAACAATGGTTTCAATATTGTGCTTGATGTCCACAGCGGCAGTGTCCACCTGGTCGATGATGTCGTCTATGATGTGATTGCCCTGCTGGATCAGGGACTGGACGGACAGCAGATCCAGAAAGCGCTGGACGGACAGTATCCTGCGCAGGAGATCAGGGAGTCTCTGGAAGAGTGCGGCATGCTGAAAGACGCCGGTGTGCTGTTCTCGGAGGATGTCTATGAAAATGCGGTCCTGGATTTCAAGGGACGGGAAACGGTTGTGAAGGCGCTGTGCCTTCATATCGCCCATGACTGTAATCTTGCCTGCCGGTACTGCTTTGCGGAAGAAGGCGAATATCATGGCCGCAGGGCTCTGATGAGTTTTGACGTCGGGAAACGGGCGCTGGATTTTCTGATTGCGAATTCCGGCAGCCGGCGCAATCTGGAGGTGGATTTCTTCGGCGGTGAGCCGCTGATGAACTGGCAGGTCGTAAAGGACCTGGTCGCTTACGGCAGGGAACAGGAAAAACGGTTTGACAAGAATTTCCGTTTCACGCTGACCACCAATGGCGTGCTGCTCAATGACGAGATCATGGAATTCTGCAACCGCGAGATGTCCAATGTGGTTCTCAGTCTCGACGGGCGGAAAGAGGTCCATGACCGGATGCGTCCGTTCCGGAACGGTGCGGGCAGCTACGACAAAGTGGTGCTGAAATTTCAGAAGTTCGTTGCATCGAG
>CACXHD010000020.1 GCA_902767335.1 uncultured Lachnospiraceae bacterium | reverse complement strand
TGGGAGACAGGGGACGGTTCTGTGTCTCCTTTTTTGAAGAAAAGGAGACACAGAACCGTCCCCTGTCTCCCCAGAACCGTCCCCTGTCTCCGAACCGTCCCCTGTCTCCGGACCCCTGTCTCCGAACCGTCCCCTGTCTCCTCCTGACTCACCCCTTGCCTTTTTCTGAAATGGTGTTATAATATCGGAAGTATGGAATGAATAAATATACAGGATCATGTATTCTGTGAAGAACAAAGGAGGATTTGATTATGAAGAAACTTGGCCTGATTTCTCTGGCGGCTGCGGTGGTTCTTTCTATGGGAACTGTGGCGTTCGCGGAAGAAGCATCCTTTACGACGATTGCGGAAGGTAAGCTGACGGTCGGAACGAGCCCGGATTTTGCACCGTATGAATTTTATCACATCGATGAGAATGACAATGCGCAGCTTGCCGGCTTTGACATTGCACTGGCGCAGCGGATCGCGGATGATCTGGGACTGGAGCTGGAAGTGGTTCCGATCGATTTCGGCGGGATCCTGACGGAGCTTCAGAGCGGCAACATCGACCTTGGCATTTCCGGATTTTCACCGACGCCGGAGCGCGCGGAAACCTTTGATTTCTCGGATCTTTACTATACCGGCGGTCAGGCGTTCTGCGTAAGCATGGAGAATAAGGACAAGTTTGAATCCTATGATGATTTTGCAGGACTTTCCGTCGGCGCGCAGACCGGTTCGATCCAGATGGGTCTGGCCGAGGAGAATACGCCGGATGCGAACATCGTCGGCCTGAACAAGGTGACGGATATCGTTATGGAACTGCTGAACGGTACGCTGGACGGCGCTTTCATCGAGAAAGTCGTTGCGGAGCAGTATGCGAAGAACTATCCGGATCTGTGCGTACTCTGGGATGTTGAGTATGATGCGGAGGGATCCGCGATTGCAGTGAAGAAGGGCAACGAAGGCCTTCTTGAAGCAGTGAACGGCGTCATCGCGGCAGCGATCGAAGACGGTTCCATGAGTGATTATATCGCCGAGGCGATGGACCTTGCTTCCGACGAAGAGCATACGCAGGAAATCTCCCCGGGAGAAGCGGTTGAGGGTATGACCGAAGGAGCTACAGAATAAGACGGCAAACAAACAGCCGGTAAACAAATTACCGGAAAACAAATAGCCGGAGCACAAATAAATCAAAGCAAATAAATAGTGACTTACGGCATACGCACCGGACCATCTGCACCTGCTGGCTTGAAGAAGGTTCGGTGCGTTGTTTCGTCAGTGAAGATTGAAAGGATCAATATGCAGATCAGTTTAGACAGTTTTTCCCGCGTTCTGAGATACCGTTCTCTGTTTGGACAGGGTCTGGTGGTGACGGTTCTTCTGTCGCTGCTCACGGTGGTGCTGGGATTTGTCCTGGCGTTTATTCTGGCGATGATGCGCCTTTCGCGTTTGAAAGTACTTCGCCTGATCTCTTCGGTTTATGTACAGATCGTCCGCTGCACCCCGATGATGGTGCAGGTATTGATCATCTATTATCTGCTCACAAGCCTGATTTCATTTCCGAGGGTATTCATCTTTGGCTTCATCGAAGTCGGCCGTTTTATTCCGGCGGCAATCTCGCTTGCCCTCAACAGCGGCGGGTACATGAGCGATGTCATCCGGGGCGGCATTGAGGGCATCGATCAGGGGCAGACCGAAGCGGCCAGAAGCCTGGGCATGAGCAGCGGCCAGACGATGTATCATATTATTATTCCGCAGGCGATCAAGAATATTCTGCCGGCGTTTGCGAATGAATTCGTGACGATTATCAAGGAGAGCTCCGTCTGCTCGGTCATCGGCGTGGCGGAGATCACCAAGCAGGCGCAGAATGTGCAGTCGGCGACGTTTATTTCCCTGGAGCCGCTGTTTGTGGCGACGTTCCTTTATTTCTGCCTGTGCTTCCCAACCTCGCAGATCATTGCTTATTTTGAGAGGAGGATGCGTGCAAGTGACAAACGGTGAGAAAATGATTCAGGTCAGTGATCTGAAGAAATACTATAACGGCGATAAAATCAAGGCGCTGGACGGTGTCACCATTGATATCAACCGCGGGGACGTCATGGTGGTCATCGGCCCGTCCGGAAGCGGGAAATCCACTTTCCTGCGGTCCCTCAATCTGCTGGAGATCCCGACCGGCGGGACGATCACCGTGGACGGTCAGAATATTACCGGGGAAAAGATCGATTTGGACAAGTTCCGCCAGAAGATGGGCATGGTGTTCCAGCATTTTAATCTTTTTCCGCATAAGACGATCCTGGAGAATCTGACACTGGCGCCGCGGATTGTGCGCAAGGAAGACCCGGAGAAGGCGAAGGAAAAGGCGCTGGACCTGCTCCGCAGGGTCGGACTCGAGGACCGGGCGGGCGCTTATCCGGTACAGCTGTCCGGCGGCCAGAAGCAGAGGGTTGCGATTGTCCGTGCTCTGTGCATGGAGCCGGAGATCATGCTGTTCGATGAACCGACGTCCGCGCTGGACCCGGAGATGGTCGGGGAGGTGCTGGACGTTATGAAGGAACTGGCCAGGGCCGGCATGACGATGGTCACGGTGACGCATGAGATGGGCTTCGCCAGAGAGGTCGGCAACCGGGTCGTCTTTATGGACGGCGGCAGGATTATCGAGCAGGGGACGCCGACGGAGATTTTTGAGAACCCGCAGAGCCCCCGGCTGAAGGATTTCCTGCGGAAAGTGCTGTAGGATTTCCTGCGGAAGGTACTGAAGGATTTCCTGCGGAAGGTACTGAAGGATTTCCTGCGGAAGGTACTGAAGGATTTCCTGCGGAAGGTACTGAAGGATTTCCTGAGGCAGGTGGTGCAGGATTTACTGTGGAAGGCGCTGCAGGATTTCGTGTGGAAGGTACTTTAGGATTTCCTGCGGAAGGCGCT
The DNA here is from genome assembly GCA_902767335.1 of uncultured Lachnospiraceae bacterium. Classification (GTDB taxonomy): domain Bacteria; phylum Bacillota; class Clostridia; order Lachnospirales; family Lachnospiraceae; genus Merdiplasma. The sequence continues at coordinate 196 of CACXHD010000020.1, read as the reverse complement.
GCAGGATTTTCTGTGGAAGGTGCTGTGTGATAGATGGCTGCTGCATGACAGATAGTTTCAGGTGGCAGCTTTTTCTTTGAAACGAGGCAGCAGAGTAGCGCATGCATGGGAACCGCTGCGTCGCAGAGTATCGCATGCATGGGAACCGCCGCGTCGCAGAGTATTGCATGCATGGAAACCGCTGCGCCGCAGAGTA
>CACXHD010000019.1 GCA_902767335.1 uncultured Lachnospiraceae bacterium | reverse complement strand
GCAGTGAATGTGTGCTTAGCTCAGCTGGATAGAGCGTCTGGTTACGGACCAGAAGGTCGGGGGTTCGAATCCTCTAGCACACGTGAAAACCGAAAGCCGTTTCAGACTTTCGGTTTTCTTTTAAGCCGAAATTAGCACTCGAAACTGAAGAGTGCTGACAAAAACGGCGGCAGACCCAATGAGACAGAGACCTGAGGAAAGAACAGAAGATAGTATACACAGTCATGAAGAGATGAAAGAAGGGATACAATGAATATACCGAAAAGGCCCAAACGGCCGCTGACGACGTATTATCTGATTGCGATTACGCTCCTTCTGGTGATCAACCTGTTTGTCATCCCGGCCATTATGGGACAGAGGGTTCATGAGGTTGACTATGGTACGTTTATGGATATGACGGAGTCCGGGAAGATCGGACTGGTCGAAATCCAGAGCAATCAAATTGTTTTCACGGACAAAGAAAAAACACAGATTTTCAAAACAGGACTTATGGACGACCCCGGACTTGTGGAACGACTGCATGATTCGGGCGCTGAGTTTTCCAGCGAAATCGTGACGCAGACGAGCCCGTTGCTGTCGCTGCTGCTGAGCTGGCTGATTCCGATTGGGATTTTCCTGGCGCTGGGGCGCTATATGCGCAGCAAGCTCATGGATCAGGAGAACGGAAACTCCATGTCCTTCGGCGGAAACATGTTCGGCGGATTCGGAAAGAGCAAGCCGAAGGTCTACGTCAAATCCTCCGACGGGATCCGTTTTGCCGATGTCGCCGGGGAGGACGAAGCCAAGGAAAATCTGCAGGAGATTGTTCAATATCTGCATGATCCGAAGAAGTACCAGGAGATCGGCGCATCGATGCCCAAAGGCGTGCTGCTGGTCGGCCCTCCCGGAACCGGTAAAACCATGTTGGCGAAGGCGGTGGCCGGTGAGGCGAATGTTCCGTTTTTCTCCATGTCCGGTTCGGAGTTCGTGGAAATGTTTGTGGGCATGGGCGCTTCCAAGGTCCGGGATCTGTTTTCCCAGGCCAAGGAGAAGGCCCCCTGTATTGTATTCATCGATGAAATCGATGCCATCGGGAAGAAGAGAGAAGCAAATCTTTCCACCAACGATGAACGGGAACAGACACTGAATCAGCTTCTGACGGAGATGGACGGTTTTGAGGGGAACACCGGCGTCATTATTCTGGCGGCCACCAACCGCCCGGATTCCCTCGACCCGGCACTGACCAGACCCGGACGGTTTGACCGGAGAGTGCCGGTGGAGCTGCCGGATCTGAAGGGAAGGGAAGAAATCCTGAAGGTCCATGCAAAGAAGATCCGGATCGCCGACAATATCGATTTTGGCAAGATTGCGAGCATGGCCGCAGGAGCGTCCGGCGCGGAACTGGCAAATATCGTCAATGAGGCAGCCCTGCGGGCGGTCCGGGACGGAAGAAAATTTGCGGTGCAGTCCGACCTGGAGGAGAGCATTGAGGTCGTGATTGCCGGATACCAGAAGAAGAATGCGATCCTTACCACGAAAGAAAAGCTGATTGTTTCCTACCATGAGATCGGACACGCGCTGGTAGCTGCCATGCAGACACATTCAGCGCCGGTGACGAAGATCACAATCATCCCCAGAACCTCCGGAGCATTGGGATACACGATGCAGGTGGATGAGGGCAACCATTACCTCATGACGAAGGAGGAAATGGAGAATAAGATTGCGACGCTGACCGGCGGACGTGCCGCTGAGGAATTGGAGTTCGGCTATATCACCACCGGAGCGTCCAATGACATCGAACAGGCGACGAAAATTGCCAGAGCCATGATCACCCGGTACGGGATGAGCGATGCCTTTGATATGGTGGCGCTGGAGACGGTGACAAACCAGTATCTGGGCGGGGATACCTCTCTGGCCTGCTCGGCGCAGACCCAGGATGAGATTGACCGCAAGGTAATCGAACTGGTGAAACAGCAGCATGAGAAAGCCAGGAAGATTCTGACTGACAATAAGGACAAGCTGGATGAGCTCGCGAAGCATCTGTATGAAAAAGAAACGATTACCGGTGAGGAGTTTATGGAGATCCTGAACCGGAAACCGGCTCCGGAGATCGCCCAGCAGACTATGTAAAGAGGAGGAAAGGCAAGATGGCAGAGGAGCAGCTGCAGAGAAAAGAATCCGGAATCCTTTGCATCGGGATCCTGGTACTGGATATTATAGCAAGGCCCATTGCGAGGGCGGATCAGTGGAAAGAAAAGCAGACGATCCGGGAAATTGCCCTTCTGCCCGGCGGGGACGCTGCGAATCAGAGCATTCATCTTGCCGGACTGGGCTATCATTCCATGCTCTGCTCCTGCACCGGGGCGGATGCGAACGGAGATACGCTTCGAAGCGCCCTGCAGGGGCGCGGGGTCGACTGCGGCCTGCTCCGCCGCAGAGAAGACGTTCCCACGGGAACGGCCATCATTCTTGTAAATGAAGACGGAGAACGCCGGATCTTTTCAACCCTCGGTGCGCACAGCACATTGTGCCGGGCGGATCTGCCGGATTATCTTCCCGACGACTGCAAAGCGGTTTCCATTGCCAGCCTGTTTTCGGCGAAGCAGGCAGAGGAGGACGGCCTGGAGGATCTTCTGAAAGAGGCGAAAAGAAAAGGAATACCGGTCTTCGCAGATCTGAACTCCGGGAAGGTCGTGCCGGATGATGAACCTGTATGGAAGCTTCTCCCCTACGTGGATTATTTCCTGCCCAGCAGTTATGATATCCTCCCGCTGACCGGCCGAAAGACGCAGGAGGATGCTGTAAAACAGCTGCAGGATGCCGGAGTGGAAAATATCATCGTCAAATGCGGTGAAGAGGGCTGCCGGATTTACAGCCCGTCTTTCACAGGCGCCGTTCCTGCCGTCCGGGTTTCGCCGGTGGACACGACCGGCGCGGGAGACTGCATGTCTGCAGCTTTCGTCAGCCGGATCGTGGAAGGGGACGATATCCGGGAAGCCTGTGCTTATGCATGTGCAGCCGGGTCTCTTTCGACCCTTTATCCGGGTGCCTGCTCTTTTGGGCTCACAGACGAGGCGGTCCGGACGTTTCTGGCGGATCCCGCGCATTCCCGGCCGGTTTGAGACCGCGGACAGCTGCTCTTTGCAGCCGGCGGGGCTTTGAAGGGTAACAGCTATAGTCAACGTCAGAAATAATCTGACGTTGACTATAGTGCTCCGCAAGGATGCGCACGGATTTGCCAAGGAAATATGCGGCTT
>CACXHD010000018.1 GCA_902767335.1 uncultured Lachnospiraceae bacterium | reverse complement strand
ATTGCGGCAGCGCTGGGAAATATGGTTGGATGTCTGACCGTGGGAAAGAAAAAATATGCGGCAGTGGAAGAGGAGCTCCGGGAAAAAATGGCCCGATGCGAATGCCTGCAGAGAGAGCTGCAGGAACTGGCCGACCGGGACGCCGAGGCGTTTGAACCTCTGGCAAAGGCCTATTCTCTGCCCAGAAAGACGCCGGAAGAGATCGAAGAGAGAGGACAGGTCATGGAACAGGCTCTTGTAAAAGCCTGTCTGGTGCCGATCGAAATTATGGAGAAATGCTGTGAGGCAGTCACTTTGCTGGAATGCTTCGCCGAAAAGGGATCCGTGCTCGCCGTCAGTGACGCCGGAGCCGGAGCGGCGATCTGTGCCGGCGCACTGAAGGCGGCCTCATTAAATGTTTTCATCAATACCGGTTCCATGAAAAACCGGGAAACCGCCGAAGCATTCAACGCCAGGGCAGATGTAATGCTGGAGCAGTACCTGCCCAGGGCGGAAGCTGTATATCAGGACGTCTTCAGGCGGGTCCGCACCTGATGTATGGCTGTCTATCGAGTAACGATGTTTGATTTTGGAGGCTGAATTATGTCTGTCAATCTGACCGGAAAAGAAGCGGCGCAGACTCTGAATGAGAAAACAAAGAACCTGTGCCGGTCGCTTCGCTTAAAAGGGATTGTACCGACCCTTTGCATTGTTCGCGTGGGAGACAATCCGGGAGATCTTTCCTACGAGAGGGGCGCTGTCCGCCGATGCGAGCAGCTGGAAATCGACTGTGTCAAACGGCTGTTTCCCGGGGATGTGTCCCAGGATGAAATGATGGCGTGCATCAAATCTCTCAATGCGGATCCGTCCATTCACGGTGTCCTGCTCCTTCGTCCGCTGCCGCGGCACCTGGATCAGGCTGCCATCGAAAATGCGCTGGATCCGGCCAAGGATGTGGACGGAATGACAAATGGTTCGATGGCCGGCGTTTTTACGGGAAAAGACATCGGCTTTGCACCCTGTACCGCCCAGGCCTGTATGGAAATCCTGGATTATTACGGGGTGAACTGTACCGGAAAGCGGGCGGTGGTGGTCGGACGCTCCGCCGTCATCGGCAAACCGGTTTCCATGATGCTGCTGAAGAGGAATGCAACGGTTACCATCTGTCATACACGCACCGCAGATCTGCCCTCTGTCACAAGGGAGGCGGATATCCTGGTCACGGCAGCCGGCAGAGCGGCTGTGATCGGACCGGAACACGTTCGTCCGGGACAGACGGTGATTGACGTGGGCATCAATCTGAATGAAGACGGAAAACTCTGCGGGGATACAGATTACGATTCGGTAAAAGAGATTGTGGAAGCGATCACGCCGGTTCCGGGAGGGGTCGGTGCAATGACCACGGCGGTTCTTGGCGCGCATGTCGCCGAGGCGGCCGGCCGGACCATACAATCCCCTGCCGGCGAAGGCCGTGACGGGGAACGCTGAGATGTTCCGGAGAAACATGCGTCGGTTCCTGTTGATTGGTTTTGGGGTACTTCTTCTGTTGGCTCAGCAGTGTTCCTGCGCCGAAGCCGCTTCCCCCGGCAGCCGCGCGCAGACGGAGGCGTCCGGGGTGCAGGAGACGGATCCGGCGGAGATGAATTCTCTGCCGCATACGCCGGAATGGCTTTCCATCGGGGATCCGCTGGAATTTCGCTATGCAGAAGGACTGCATATATATTCGTGTGAGCCGGGCGGTTATCTGGCCGATATCCCGGAAAGCGGCGTCTTTTACCTGCTTCCGAAGACGCTTGCGCCTCTGAACAAGGATCAGATCCGGGATCTTTCCTCTCTGGGCATCACCGTCCTTCAGACACCGATTGAGAGAGCGTATATGGCGGCGACATCGGTCATGTCGCTGGCGGTGGCTGCGGGGGGCCTGGACCGGATCCGTTTCTCCAGCCAGAAAGCGGAGGGGTGGTACCGACCGGAGGCAGCTTCCGCAATGGAAGAGGGGAAACTGCTGTTCGCCGGGAAATACAGCGAACCGGATTATGAACTGCTTCTGCGGGAGCAATGTGACCTTGCGATCGAATCCACCATGATTCTGCATTCGCCGAAAACAAAAGAAATGCTGGAACGCATCGGCATTCCGGTTCTGATCGACCGCTCCTCTTATGAGAAGCATCCCATGGGGCGTACGGAATGGATCCGGCTGTACGGGCTTTTGTTTGACTGCCTGGAAGGCGCGGACGCTTTTTTTGCGGCGCAGGAACAGGCGATGCGGGAAGCCGCGGAAGAGGAAAGTACCGGAAAACGTGCGGCGTTCTTCTACGTCAATGCGGCCGGAGAGATTGTTGTACGCGCATCTTCCGACAGCATTCCGGAGATGATGAAGCTTGCGGGCGGTTCTTATGTGCCTGCGGACTTTGCGGAAACGTCCGCCTCGGCGGCAATGACAATGGAGGAATTCTATGCCCGGGCCTGTGACGCGGATATTCTGATCTACAACGCTTCCATTGATGCTCCGATCGGCAGCATCCGGGAACTTCTGGATAAAAACCCGATTTTTGCACAGTTTGCGGCCGTACAGGAAGGCAGCGTCTGGTGCACATCGCGTTCGTTGTACCAGGCGGCGGACCGTACGGGAGATCTGATCCGGGAATTCCATAATATCTTTTCCGGCGGGAGCGAGAACCTGGAATTCTTTTTCCGTGTGGAGTGAATGTTCCGAATTTTTTTGCTTTAACGTATTGCAATACTCGCGCGTATTGATTATAATTATCAATGTTTTTGAGTATTTATGAACAGGAGGTTTGCTTATGTCGTATGTAGATGATGTTCTGGCAAGAGTTTCCGCACAGAATGCAGATCAGCCGGAGTTCCTGCAGGCAGTCAATGAAGTTATGGAATCACTTCGCGTTGTGATCGAGGCAAATGAGGAAGAATACCGCCGGGATGCTCTTCTGGAGCGCATGACGACGCCGGAACGAATTGTCATGTTCCGTGTTCCCTGGGTCGATGATAAAGGACAGGTTCAGGTAAACAACGGATATCGCGTACAGTTTAACAGCGCCATCGGGCCGTATAAGGGTGGCCTTCGTTTCCATCCTTCTGTCAATCTGAGCATCATTAAATTCCTTGGATTTGAACAGATCTTTAAAAACAGTCTGACCGGTCTTCCGATCGGCGGCGGCAAGGGCGGCAGCGATTTTGATCCCAAAGGAAAATCCGACCGCGAAGTGATGGCTTTCTGCCAGAGCTTTATGACGGAGCTGCAGCGCCATATCGGTGAAAACACGGATGTCCCCGCCGGTGATATCGGTGTCGGCGGACGTGAGATCGGATATATGTACGGACAGTATAAGAGAATCCGCAATGCATATGAAGGCGTTCTGACCGGAAAGGGCCTTACCTTCGGCGGTTCTCTGGCACGTACCGAGGCAACCGGTTACGGACTTCTGTATCTGGTGGAAGAGATGCTGAAATGCCATGGGCAGGATATCAAGGGCAAAGTGATTGCCGTATCCGGTGCCGGAAATGTGGCGCAGTACGCAATCCAGAAGGCATGGCAGCTTGGCGCGAAGCCGGTTACCTGCTCCGATTCCAGCGGATGGATCTATGATCCGGAAGGCATTGACATGGATCTGCTGGTCGAGGTGAAGCAGGTTAAGAGAGCGCGCCTGACGGAATACGCTGCTGCAAGACCCTCTGCAGAGTATCATGAAGGCAAGGGCGTATGGTCCGTGAAATGCGACATTGCGCTTCCGTGCGCGACGCAGAACGAACTGCAGCTGGAAGACGCGAAGACGCTGGTTGCCAATGGCTGCATCGGCGTGATGGAAGGAGCTAACATGCCCACGACGCTTGAAGCTACCCAGTATCTCCAGACGCAGGGAATCCTGTTCTGCCCGGGCAAGGCATCCAATGCGGGCGGCGTTGCCACTTCCGCTCTGGAGATGAGCCAGAATTCCGAACGTCTGAGCTGGACCTTTGAAGAGGTTGATGCGAAACTGAAACAGATTATGGTGAACATCTATCACAATATTGATGATGCCGCCAGAAAATACGGCAAAGAAGGCGACTATGTTGCCGGTGCAAACATTGCCGGTTTCCTGAAAGTTGCCGAAGCAATGAAGGCACAGGGCATCGTCTGAGGATCCGATGCTGCCGTTTGAAAGCACTGAAATCGTGATGTAATGATTGGGAGCTGCTCCGCAAGGAATGGCTCCCGATTGTCATGTCATGCCGGAGGTATATTTATGACAAACCATTTCCTGAAACTGGCCGCCGCCGTGACGGTTTTTCTGTTTCCGATTCTTCCCTGCACTGCAGAGGAGGTGATCCTGCCCGGTATACAGGACGAACTGATGGACATTTACACCGGGGAGAGCGAACTGTCCTTTGACGAAAACGAGACGGAGAACCTGTATCCGGAAGAGCTTTCTTCCGGGGAGGCATCCACGGAAGCGGAGGATCAAAGCTTTCAGCTGCCGGAGGGCATCACGCCGACCGATGAAGGCGCATGGGAAGACTTTACGGTCACCATCGACGGACGGAGCTATACGTATCCGATGATGTTCAACGATTTTACGAAAGCCGGCTGGAGCTGGACGGAGGATGATGAAGAGACGCTTGCTCCGGATGATTATGTGAACTGGGACTTTGAGATGGACAACCGGAGAATTTTCAGTTACATTGTCAATCCGTCTTTTGAAGAGCGGAAAATCGCTGACTGTGTTGTCTCCGGCATTCATATCAATCCCCTCGACTGGCCTCCCGATGACGGCCGGGTGGAGCTCGCCGCCGGGATTGAACGGGGAGTGTCCCGTCTGGAGGACGTGATCGCTGCCTACGGCTATCCGGCCTATGATCCGTACCGGCGGAATTCCATGATCCTGCTCCGCTATGAAAGTGAACAGTTTGACACGCTGGAATTATGGTTTGATTCTTCGGACCTGGTTCTTACCGGGATCGCACTGTACTGCGCCGGAACGCCGAAAAACTTTGATCCGGGAACGGTTGACACGAAAAAAAGCGGGCGGATCCTCGCATGGGCCCCGCCGGAAAATCTTTCTGATGATCTGAACGATCCCCAGATCCGGATCGGAGAAGCGGTGTATTCGATGCCGATGCCAGTGTGTGCGCTGACGGAAGACGGATGGGAGATGTCGGAAGCCCCGGAATATGTCAGAGCCGGCGCCGGAGACCGTGTGACATTGACGAAAAACGGCGTTTCCCTGGAATGCCCGGTCCGGAACTTTGAAGATGCCGCACAGATTCCGGAAAACTGCTGGATTACGCAGATTTCCCTGGGCAGACTGGTCTCGGGGCCGGAAGGGGAACTTGCCGGCGGTGTCGGAACAGATATGTACCTGTACGATCTGGAACAGCTGCTCGAGGGGTCGGGGATCCCTTACGAATCAGAAAACGACGGTACGTTCGTGTATTTCCGTTATCTCCAGGAGGAAGATGGATCCGGCTGCGAAGCGGTTGTCTATATCGGGGAAGACGGTCAGTACGATATGAACACAGTGGTAATGATTTCCAGCTGCCGGATGTCCCTGCAGGAGGATGATGTATGAAAAACCTTCTGCTCCACAGGAGATTTTTGCCTCTTACTCCATGGTTTCCGGAAAATGCGTCGATTTTATTGTGAAATTGCTCAAAATTTAAAAAAATTTAAAAGAAGTGTTACATTTCTCGGGTTCTGTGTTATAATGAAGTAGTTTTGAACCGTATAATCATTTTTCATTCATATAATTACCGGGAATTGAGAAAGGAGACTTCTTTATGAAACGGAGAATGCTTCAGCTTGCGGCTTTAAGTATGGGCTCAATGCTTATTCTGGCCAGCGGGACTTCCTTTGCAGAGTCAGTTCAGGAGACCGAGCTGGATATTTCTTTTGAGGAACTTGCTGCAGCCGCGGCGCAGGGTTATGACGGTGAAGACATTCAGCAGGATGTCTACACGGAGCAGGATCCCTCCTTTGTGAAAGATGCCGAGGTTGTCGAGACGGAGATCGTCCCGGAAACCGAAAATACGAAGGAAGAAGAACCCGTCGAAGAAATCGAAGATGAGACGGAAGAAAACGGCGGAGAGGAAAACGCGTCGGAAGAGGCGACGGAGAAAGAAGATACGATCGATGAGCGGGACATTTTCGAGAGAAGCCAGTTCACCGTCGGTTTCTCGAAAACAGAGGATGTCGTATCGATCCGGAATGAAGGCTCCCTGGAGGCGGATCTGGCCGGAATTCTGAAACCCCACGGCATGGTTGAAATCTACAGTGAAACAGAGGACGGCTGGTACGAGGTACAGGCCGGTGATATCTACGGATATGTGGACAAATCTCTGATCGTGACCGACCAGGAGGCAAGAGATATCGCAGAAGCGGTTGTCTATCAGGCGGCAACGCCCACCGTCAAAAAGGTCAAGGTTCGCACCGAGGCAAATGCGAAAGCCAAAGCTCTTCTCACGCTGAAAAAAGGAGAGGAAATTGAAGTCATCGATGCCTACAGCGACTGGATCACAGTGATCACCCAGAAGGGCGAAGTCGGATATGTCCCCGAGAAAAAGGTAGCGATTGTCAAGCATTACCCGACCGGCATGACGCTGGATGAGTATGAAGTGTGGTTTGAGGAGAATGCTCCTGAAACAGAATCTGAGACCGAGGCCCGCGAGGAAGAGGACGATCAGGAAGAATATTACGAGCCGGAGCAGACCACATATACCTACACCGATACAAGTACAACCTATACCAACACAAATACAACCTACACAAATACAAATACGACTTACACCCAGACAGATACAACACAGACAACGACGCCCGCTACGGAAGCTGCGACCACGCAGACGGAAGCGACACCGGCCACGGAAGCTGCGACTACGCAGACAGAGGCGACACCGGCTTCGGAGGCATCGACTTCTGCGGCAGAAACGCCTGCGGTCGATGAGACCGGCGACGATACCGCTGCGGAGGATACTTCCTCGGACAGCAGTTCGGAAGAAACCTTCGCTGAGGATGAAGGTTCCGATGAGGGCGACGACGTGGTTTATGTCGACGACTCCGACAGTGAAGGCGGAGACGAAGAAGTTTATGATGATACTGCTGCTGTAGACTCTACCTATGAAGATGGAGAAGTTTATGAAGAGTAAGCTCCCTGGAAAATCGGTTCGAAGATATTTCATACAGATGGCAGCTGTATTTCTGGTTTGCATGATGACCGGCACTGCGGCCGGAGCAGAGGAGAGAGGATTCCCATCGGGATCCTCTCTTTCTGGACTTTCGGACCTGCTCAGTCTCTTTACAGACGCATCGGCGGAGTCCGGTTCTTCCTCCGGGAATGCATCTTCCGCATCTGCGGACACCGGAAGCGGATACCTGCAGCAGATTCTGGAACTGATCGGTGCGGCAGGCGAGATTCCGCTGAAGGAAGTGACGGTCAGCAAAATACCGGACCAGACGTATACCGGCAAAGAGCTGAAGCCGGTCCCGAAACTGACGTACAACGGAAAGACCTTAAAGCGAGGCACGGACTTTTCCCTCTCCTACAGGGATAATGTCAAAACCGGAACCGGGAAATGCGTGATTACGGGAAAAGGATCCTATAAGGGAACAAAGACGGTCTCCTTCAGGATCGTCCGGTCCTCGTCCTCTTCCTCGAAGAAGACTTCGTCAGGGACGTCATCCACGGGAAAGGCATCGTCCGGGAAGAAAACCACAGGCAAATTCACCGTCAAAGTTTCCGCTGCGTCTTTTGAGTACAACGGATCTGCACGGAAGCCCTCCGTAAAAGTGACCGCAGGCGGAAAATCCGTGCCGTCTTCTCAGTATACGGTTTCCTATACCGATAACAAAAATGTAGGAACAGCCTCTGTAAAAGTGACCGGAAAAAATGATTACAAGGGTTACAGCGGGACGGCTTCCTTCAAGATTACGCTGAAAAAGACGACTCTGTCCGGCGTGAAATGTACCGGCGAAGGGGAAGTGACGGTGACGTGGAAGAAAGACACGCAGGCGGACGGCTATCAGATTGAGTCTTCCACCTACAAGAATTTTTCTTCCAATGTAAAAAAGAAACAGATCACAGATTCCAAAACGGTATCTGCTGTGATTGGCGGATGTAAGTCCGGCAAGAACTGCCATGTCCGGATTCGTGCTTACACAAAGGGATCCGGGAGAAATACGTACGGACCCTGGAGCACCGTCAAAAGTGTTATGGTAAAGTAGAACAGGGACATGAATGGAGATTGCTGTGAAAACGGCAATCTCCGTTTTCGGTCCCGGTGATTTTTAAAGAGGTATGCTATATGAATTACAGAAAGGACCGTTACGGCAATTCGATTTCCATTCTCGGCTTCGGATGCATGCGATTTACACAGACCGCCGGCAAGATTGACCTGGAAAAAGCCGCGAAGGAAGTCCGGGCGGCCATTCGGGGCGGCGTCAATTACTTTGACACGGCCTATGTCTATCCGGGAAGCGAAAAGGCCCTCGGTGCAATCCTGGAAAAGGGTCATCTGCGAGACAAGGTCAATATTGCGACAAAGCTTCCCCATTATCTCATCAAAAGCAGAGAGAATCTGGACAAATACTTTGATGAACAGCTCCGCAGGCTGCGGACGGACCATGTGGACTACTACCTGATGCATATGCTGACGGATATCAAGGCATGGGAACGACTCATATCCTACGGCGTCCTGGACTGGATCAAAGAAAAGAAAGAAAGCGGGCAGATCCGTCAGATCGGTTTTTCTTATCACGGAAACACCCAGATGTTCTGCCGCCTGATTGATGCATACGACTGGGATTTCTGCCAGATTCAGTATAATTATATGGATGAGCATTCCCAGGCCGGCAGAGAAGGACTTGTCTATGCCCATGAAAAGGGACTTCCTGTAATCATTATGGAACCGCTCCGCGGCGGAAGACTTGTGAAAATGCTCCCCAAAAAAGCAGAGGAGATTTTCCGATCTGCCGAACCGGCACGTTCTCCGGCGGCCTGGGCATTCCACTGGCTCTGGGACCAGAGCGAAGTGACCTGCGTGCTTTCGGGGATGAATTCCCTTGAAATGGTAAAGGAAAACATTGCTTCCGCGAACGAAGCGAAGGCCGGAGAAATGACGGACACGGACCGGGCCATGTTTGCAAAGGTCATCCGGGCGATCAATGAAAAGATCAAGGTCGGATGTACCGGCTGCGGCTACTGTATGCCATGTCCCCACAATGTGGATATTCCCGGCATCTTTGCTTCCTATAACCGGTCTTATACCGAAGGGCTGCTCAGCGCATGGAAGGATCACTTCATGTGTACGGCGCTGCGCCAGACCCAGACAAGCGCTTCCCTTTGCGTCGGCTGCGGCCGATGTGAAAAGCACTGCCCGCAGCATCTGCCGATTCGGGAGGAGCTGAAAAAAGCAGGAAGGCGGCTGGAGGGACCCGTGTATATCGCTGCCCGCCAGGCGGTAAGAACATTCCGCAAGTATTGATGGTGCTTCCTGCCGGAAGGAGGAAATGAGAATGAAAACAAACAGAGAAAGTACGGCCATTGTCTGGCTCGGGCACAGCTGTTTTGCTGTGGAAAAAAACGGTTACCGGATCATTCTGGACCCCTACGCCGACAACAGTGTACCCGGTTACGGACCGCTGCGCATAGACGCAAATGAAGTGCTGTGCAGCCACGGACACGGGGACCACTGCGCCGCAGACTGCATTCGTATCCGCCCGGAGACGGCAGAAAGTCCGTTCCGTGTTACGATACTGAATTCCTGGCATGACGATAAAGGCGGCGCAAAGCGAGGGCCGAACAAGATCACAATCCTTGAAGACGGTACCTTCCGGATTGCGCATCTGGGCGATATCGGCTGCATGCCGGAGGAAGACCAGCTGAAACAGCTGCAGAATCTGGATGTATGTCTGGTTCCTGTGGGCGGATTTTTCACCATGAGTCCGGCAAAAGTTTATGATCTGATGCAGATTCTCCATCCGACCGTCGTTGTGCCGATGCATTATCGTTTCCGTCAGGGAAAGACGACCTTCGGATACCGGCTGATTGCACCGGTGACCCATTATACGCGATACTGCCGGAACGCGGAGGTGCTTTCGAGGAACTATCTGTCTCTTCCGGAAGATCTGTCGGAACGGACCGTTGTGCTTACCTGCAGAGAAACTGCGGACAGGAAATGATGGAAAATGAGAATTCTTGTTGTAGAGGATGAAGAAGAGCTGCGGGATGTCCTCGCGAAACAGCTGAAAGAACATGGGTACAGCGTGGATTCCTGCGCGGACGGACAGGAAGCGGAGGACTACCTGGAAGCTTCGGAATATGATATTGTCATTCTGGATATCCTGCTCCCGAAACGCAGCGGGATCCAGGTCCTTGAGTGGATACGCAAACGAGGGATCAGCGTCCAGGTTCTGATGCTTTCGGCGCTGGATTCCGTGGGAGACAAGGTTGCCGGACTGGATGCGGGAGCGGATGACTATATGACCAAACCCTTCGCGTTTGAAGAGCTCCTTGCAAGGATCCGCCTTCTGACACGGAAAAAAGCGGGGAACCGGACAAATGTCTATCAGGCTTTGGATCTTGTGATGGATGTCACCCGCCGCAGAGTGTACCGGTCGGGAAAAGAGATCACACTGTCCAACCGGGAGTTTGCACTGTTGGAATATATGATCGCCAATCCGGATGCAGTGCTGACCAGGAGCCAGATCGAACAGCACATCCTGGATTATTCCTATGAGGGATCCTCCAATATGGTGGATGTCTATATACGGTATCTGCGCAAAAAGATTGACGAAGACCATGAAAAGAAACTGATCCGGACCGTACGCGGCCATGGCTACATGTTATGTACGGACGGATAAGACCAAATCCAAAGGAGAACTATGAAGATTCATTCCGTCCGGATCCGGGTGGCATTCTGGTATTCCCTGTCCCTGCTGCTGATCTGCTCACTTGTTACGCTGTTTATCATACGCATGGCGGACCGGCTGGTCGTTGAAGAGACCAGAGAGGCCGTGACGTATATTACGGAACATGCAATGAGTGATATCTGGTATCAGAACGGGAAGCTGCAGATCGACGACGGCATTATTTTCAACATGGACGAGGCGAATATTGCCGTGTGCCGTGAGGACGGAACTGTCCTGGCAGGTCATTTTTCCGGCAGCCTTCCCGCAAAAGCGTCTTTTCTGGAAGAAGGCCTGCGAAGGATCTCCGGGGGCGGAGAAAGCTTTTACCTGTATGACCGGCGCGTGGGAGGCGAAGGAAACGATACCGTCTGGGTCCGGGGAATGGCACAGGCCTCGCTGAAGAACATTTCTCCGGCGGTGTATTCGCTGAGCAAAATCTATTGGATCGTGCTGCCGATTCTTCTGGTGATTTCCATTATCGGGGGATTGTTTCTGATGAAACGGACCTTTCTGCCTCTCCGTCAGATCGCGGATACCCTCGAAGAGATCCAGGAGAAAAAAGATCTTTCCAGAAGAATTCATTATCATCCCACCGGAAGATGGAACAAGGGAGATGAATTTGCCCGGATCGCCGGCATTTTTGACAACCTGCTGGAACAATCCAGGCAAAGTCTGGAACGGGAGCAGAGATTTACGGATGCGGTAAGTCATGAACTGCGGACGCCGGTTGCGGTGATTATGTCGCAGGGGGAATATGCTGCCAGGCATACACAGGAACCTGCCATCACCGGACATGCACTGGAAGTCATCCGTTCGCAGGCGGGAAAAATGAATCAGCTGATCACGCAGCTGCTGTTTCTTGCCAGAGCTGATAAAAATGCACTGCAGCTGAGCCTGCGGCGCATGGATGTCAGTCTGGCGGCGGAGGAAGCAGCGGCAATGGTATCCCCCTCCGCCGCGGAACGGCAGATTGCGGTCCGTGTGGAAGCCAGGGAGGGGATCTATATGAACGGGGACGAGACCCTGATCGGACAGATGTTTTCAAACCTGCTTTCCAACAGCATCCGTTACGGGCGAGACGGCGGATGGGTCCGCCTGAAGGTAGATCTGTTCGAGAATTCCATCGAGATCATTATCTCTGACAACGGGATCGGTATGCCGGAAGAGGAGCTTCCCCATATCTGGGACCGATTTTACAGGATCGGCGATCAGAACCGTCCGGGCAGTTACGGACTCGGCCTCCCGATCACAAAATGGATTATTGACGCCCACCACGGTTCCGTACAGGTCCAGAGTACGCTGGGCATGGGCACGACGTTTCACATCCGGCTTCCCGCCGGGACGCCGCAGCAGCTCTGAAAAAGGCGGCTTTAACGTTGGCTTAATAATTGTCTGCTATAATCCAGTCGTTGGTTTTGCGACTGGACTGGCGGTAAGAAATGCGATCCTGAAGGAGGCGTACATACGTGAAAGCTTTTTACCATATTGTTTCCCTGCTGGGCGGCCTGTCTCTGTTCCTCTACGGCATGCGGATCATGGGCGACGGGCTGAAGAAAAGCTCCGGCGGTGCGATGCGAAGCACATTGGCCAAGGTAACCGACAAACCGGTCAAGGGATTTCTTCTGGGGCTGATGGTTACCTGCATGATCCAGAGCTCGACGGCAACCATTGTACTGATGGTGGGTCTTGTCGGAGCGGGCTTTCTGAAGTTTGAACAGACGATCGGCGTGGTCATGGGCGCGAATGTCGGAACCGCCATCACGGCGCAGATCATTCGTCTGATGGACGTACAGGCCGGAGAGGGCAGCATCCTCTATTTTTTCAAGTCGGATAATCTCGCGCCGATGGCTTTGATCCTGGGCATTATCCTGATTATGTTTGTGAAGAAACGTTCTGCGGATGTGGCCGGGACCGTCTGTATGGGTTTCGGTATTCTCTTTGTCGGCCTGATGAACATGAGCAATGCCGTTTCTTCCATGAGCGGAAGCCTGAGCAAAGTGCTTCTTTCCTTTGAAGACAATTATCTGCTCGGATTTCTTGCCGGTGCGATGGTCACCGGTGTAATTCAGAGCTCATCGGCAGTGATTGGTATTATTCAGTCGGTTGCCAGCTCGGTCGGCGTTTCTTTCTGCGCGATCTTTGCGGTCATCATCGGTGTCAATATCGGAGACTGCCTGACCACCTATCTGGTCTGCCGGATCGGCGCGAAGCCGGAGCAGATCCGCACCTGTCTGATCCATATTATTTATAACGTGTTTGCGGCGGTATTTCTTTTTGTCGGAATCGGAATTCTTCGGGGCACGGGCGTTTTGAACGACGAACTCTGGGAAATGACGCTCCGGTCCGGCGGCGTGGCGAACGTCCATGGTCTCTTCCGTCTGCTCCCGGCGGTTCTGTTCCTTCCGGCCTCCGGGTTCTTCGCGCGGATTGCCGAAAAAATCGTACCGGATACCGATGACGAGGAGGAGAATGAGTATTTCCGTCAGCTGGATATGCATCTGATTTCCAATCCCTATCTTGCACTGGCCGAATCGAGACAGCTGATCGAAAATATGGCAGCAATGGCCTCGAAGAACTATCAGGAAAGCGTGGAACAGATTTTCAACTACGAGAACGCGAGAAACGACCGGATTCTCCGGAACGAAAACCTGCTCGACCGGATGACCGACTCCGTCAATCAGTATATCGTCGCCGTCGCCCCGTATATAACACTGGACACCGACAACCGGGAACAAAGCTTTCAGCTCAAGGCCATGACCTGTTTCGAACGGATCGGCGACCTGGCTGTCAATATTGCTCATAATACGGACAATCTGCAGAAGACCGAGGGAAAATTCAGCAAAAGCGCAAATGAGGAATTGAAGCTGATTACCATGGTTGTCTCGGATATCCTTGAACTGACAGGAGATGCCTTCCATCTGTCCGAGATCACACTGGCCTCCCGTGTTGAGCCCCTGGAGGAGGTTGTGGATGACCTGATTGAGGAACTGCGGGAACGGCATCTGAACCGGATGCTCAAAGGTACCTGCGATGTGCAGTGCGGCATTGAGTATCAGAATATTCTGGTTCACCTGGAACGGATTTCGGATCAGTGTTCGGATCTGGCCGTCTACCTTCTCGGCATGACAGACGATAACATTCACGGCCGGGAACACCAGTATCTGCATAATCTTCATCATTCCGATGACGAGGAATACCAGACACGGTTCCATTCCAACTACCTGAAATATCATCATATGCTCGACGAGATCAGTGCGGAAGAGTGACCGTCCACTGTCTCTTCCGTGTTTTGTGCTTGCATCAAAGAAGATGTCGTGGTATACTTCATGTAGTTTTAAAAACTACATGTCGCTGTTTCGGAAAACACCGACAGGAAACGGAGGATGCTATGACAGGAAAAGAGCTGCGCATTTTCTTTCAGGAACACCTTGTACCGTCCCGCCTCTATAAAATCGGAGGAAGACATAACCACCGGATCTGTATGGAGAAGACGGAAAACGGATGGGACGTGTTCTTCAGTGAGCATAAAAATCGAATCGGCCTGATGCATTTCGGAGATGAGGCAAGTGCCTGTCAGGCGATGAAAGACGAGCTCCGGAAGCTGATGGAGCTGATGTACGGAGTTACATGGGCCGGTATGAGGGCGTGACGGTCTGAGCGCCGGCAGTGCTAATGCCGTGTATAAGGGAATTCTGCCGCAAATGCGGCCGCGTTCGGTGTAAGGAACTGTAGCGAAATAACTTGCACATCTTGCTGGTCTTTTCGCACGAGTACAGCGTCCAAAAATCGCTTACATAGCCCGCTATGCGCGTGATTTTTGGACGCTGTCCTCGAACGAAAATCCTGCGCAATCTGTACAAGTTATTTCGCTACAGTTCCTAAGAGTCTCGCAGGCGGGACTCTTTTTTATGAAAAAGAAGCTGTGAATCATCCGGAATTTTCCGGGTTTTCACAGCTTCATCTGATTCTATATACTACGCTTTCTGCAGTCGGCAGTGTTTTTCTGCCGGGAGATTTATGCCTGTTTTAAATCCGTGTTTCCTTACAGCAATCAGAGACGGGAGTAGCCATAGCTGTTGACAATTGCATCGAGGCGCTGGCCCTGTGCGCAGAGCGGGCATTTGGTCGGCTCATAGGTCTGGTATTCCGGAATATCCTCCGAACCGAAGATGGAGTTTACCTCTACGCCGTTGACGGTCTTGCTGGCACTGAAGATGGCACTGACGCCCTCGATGATCCCGCCGTAATACTTAATGCATTCAAGCGCCCGGGCGATGGTCCGTCCGGTGGTGGCGGAAGCGAGCAGCAGCAGGCAGTGTTTGCCTTCAATCATCATCTGCATATTGTCGCGGAAGATCAGCTGGCCGCCGGTGTGGACTTCAGGTGAAACCACGTACATCGTCTGGTGTTTATTCAGGGACATAATGCCGGAATCGGTGAGACGCTCCGCCAGATAGGCGCCGATGACTTCACAGCCGTCCATACAGATGATCGAATCAATGTAGGTAGTATTTGTATATCGATATGCAAGGACGGATGCAGCTGCGGCAGCTTCACTTTTACGGGATTTCATGATCGTCATATCCACATAATAACTGATATGTGAATGGGTCGTCGCAAAATGTCCCGGAACCACACGGATTACCGCATCCGGATTAACTTTCGAATGGATCTTGCTGTATCTGTTTTCAATTGACATCTGAAACCCTCCTTTGCTGAAGATTGTCCTGACGACAGGTCCTTATTTCATAATTATATACATTAAATCACTATTAATCAAGTGAGAATTGTAAAAAATGCACAATCAGTACAGCGGATCAGGCAAATCTGCTTGAAGGTTTCCATGGGGTGTTGTACAATCAGTTTTATGGATTGCCGAAACATAAGGTTCTATATGGAATTCGACTGTTTAAGGGGGAAAAATGGAGAGGGAACTGTCATTGATTATTATGGCTGCCGGGCTGGGCAGCCGGTTCGGGCAGGGGATCAAACAGCTGACATCCTTTGGCCCGTGCGGAGAGATCATTATGGATTATTCGATCCATGATGCATTGGAAGCCGGATTTAATCATATTGTTTTTGTACTGCGCAGGGATCTGGAGAAGGACTTTAAAGAAATCATCGGAGAGCGGATCGAAAAGCATGTCCGTGTTTCCTACGCATTTCAGGAAAAGGAGGATCTGCCCCAACCGTTTGCATTGCCGCCGGGCAGAACGAAGCCCTGGGGTACCGGCCAGGCCGTGCTCGTCTGCCGCAGCCTGATCCACGGACCTTTTGCGGTGATCAACGCGGACGATTATTACGGAAAAGAAGCGTTTGTCCGGATGCATGACTTTCTTCTCGATGCCCGGGAAATCCCTGGGGATCATAAAATGCCGGTCGGCATGGCCGGTTTTGTACTGAAGAATACGCTTTCTGAGCACGGCGGCGTCACAAGGGGCATCTGCAGTATTTCTTCCGGACATCTTACCGGTATTACGGAGACAAAAAACATCTTCCTGAAAAACGGAAAGGCGGTTGCAGCGGGAACGGACGGTGCGGAAACCGTTCTGGATCCGGATGCCGTTGTCTCCATGAACTTCTGGGGATTTCTGCCGGAGATGATGGAAGTGCTTGAAAAACGTTTTGAGCGTTTTCTTGGCAGTCTGGAGGAAAACACAAAACTTACGAAAGAGTTTCTGCTCCCGGAGATCGTGGACGATCTTCTGCAGGAAGGAGCTGCCGGGGTGACGGTCTGCCCGAGCAGGGACCGGTGGTTCGGCGTGACATATCAGGAAGACATCCCGCTCGTTCGGGAGGCCTTCGCAAAACTGGCGGAACAGGGCGCCTATCCCAGTCCGCTCTGGAAGTAACGAAAAGAAGGAACACAAAAGGAAGGACATCAGAGAGTATCTATGAAAAAGGGATTTGACAACGAAAAGTATCTCCGTATTCAGTCCGAACATATCCGTGAGCGGATTCAGAAGTTTGACGGCAAGCTCTACCTCGAATTCGGGGGCAAGCTTTTTGACGATTATCATGCGTCGCGGGTACTGCCGGGCTTTGAACCGGACAGCAAGCTCCGTATGCTGATGCAGATGTCCGATATCGCGGAAATCGTCATCGTGATCAGTGCAATGGACATCGAGAAGAATAAGGTGCGCGGAGATCTCGGAATCACATATGATGCGGATGTCCGCCGGCTGAGGGATGAATTTGAATCCCGCGGCCTGTTTGTCAGCAGTATTGTTGTCACCCATTTTACAGGGCAGGAATCCGCCCGCCTCTTTAAAGAGCGGATGGAGAAGCAGGACATCAATGTGTATCTGCATTACATGATTGAAGGCTATCCCTCGAATCTGCCCTTGATTATCAGCTCTTCCGGTTTCGGAAAGAATGATTATATCCGGACGACCCGGCCGCTGGTGGTTGTCACCGCACCCGGCCCCGGAAGCGGAAAGATGGCGACCTGCCTTTCCCAGCTTTACCATGACAACCAGCGGGGGATCAAAGCCGGGTATGCCAAATTCGAGACATTCCCGATCTGGAATATTCCGCTGAAACACCCGATCAATCTGGCTTATGAGGCGGCAACGGCGGATCTGAACGATGTGAATATGATTGACCCGTTCCATCTGGAAGCATACGGGAAGACGGCGGTGAATTATAACCGCGATATAGAGATCTTCCCGGTCCTTTCTTCGATGTTCGAGGCGATCTACGGGGAAAGCATCTACAAATCCCCCACGGATATGGGCGTCAATATGGTCGGCAACTGCATCATCGATGATGAAGTCTGCCGTCAGGCTTCCCTGATGGAGATCATCCGCCGTTATTACGACGCCTGCAACCGCGTTGTCCTGGAGAAGGGCAGTGAGAGCGAGGTCTACAAGATCGAGCTTCTGATGAAGCAGGCAAAAATCACCGTCAATGACCGCTCCGTCGTAACCGCTGCGGATTCCCGGGCGGCAAGACTGGATGTTCCCTGCGCGGCGATTGAGCTTTCCGACGGAATGGTCATTACCTCGAAGACCTCGGATCTGCTCGGCGCGTCGGCAGCACTGCTGATCAATGCGCTGAAATATCTGGCCGGCGTGGAACATGAGGTTAAACTGATTAAGCCGGAAGCCATTGTTCCCATTCAGGAACTCAAGGTACGTTACCTGGGCGGCAAAAACCCGCGGCTGCATACGGATGAGGTCCTGATCGCCCTGTCCTTTGCCGGAATTACCGATCCGGACGCAAAGCGTGCCCTGGAGCAGCTTCCGAAGCTGAGAGGCTGTCAGGTCCATACAACGGTCATGCTTTCCGATGTGGACATTCGT
>CACXHD010000017.1 GCA_902767335.1 uncultured Lachnospiraceae bacterium | reverse complement strand
CGGTGGACTGCATATTGTTTACGATGATAAAAAGCATGAAATGACCGTTGATCGGTCGGGCCTGGAAAAGAGGTTCAATACAGATCAGGGTGAGGTCCGAAGCCGTCCGCTTCCGAAGGGACTGCATCATCTCCGGATCTACATTGACAGAAGCAGTGTGGAAATATTTGTCAATGACGGGGATGCGGTCTTCACGACCCGTGTTTTCCCCACGGAAGAAGAAACGAACTGCAGTTTTGACGGGGATGCGGCTGTCCATATGTGGCATTTGAAGGAAGCGGTAAAGGATAATTTTATAGTTTGAGTATATGTCGTATTGTATTTACTAAGATTTGGCATAATGATATAATTATGCTGTTATTTTTTGTACGAAGAGAGGGCAAGCAAATCGGGTTATTGCAAAAAACGCATATTATTGCGGAATATAATAGAAAGGAGTTAGAAATGTGAATAAAAAACTGATCTTTCTGGACATAGATGGTACACTGACTCCCGCAGGTACCAATGTCCCGCCGGAAAGTGCGCTGAACGCCATCCGTACAGCTCAGGCCGCAGGACACCAGGTGTTTCTGTGTACAGGCCGAAATCCGGATATGTTGGCACCGGTATTGACCTATGGATTTGAGGGAGCGGTAGCTTGTGCCGGAGGGTATGTTTTTACAAAAGACCGCATCCTGTTTGACTGTCCGATCTCAAATAAAGACAGAGACTTGGCTATGCGCCTTTTAAAGGAAAACGGCGTATTCCGTACGATCGAAGCTGTAGACGCGACCTACGGTGACGAGGATCTGGGGGATTTCCTTGCAAAGGCGGGTGAAGGGAACAGCGAACTGGTTCGGTGGCGCAAGGCGCTGGCTGAGCAGTTGAATATCAGGCCGATGTCAGAATATGACGGACGCCCAATCTATAAGATTGTTTTTATGTGCAGCGGGCCGGAGCAGTTGGAGCCTGCCCGCAGAGCTCTGGAAAAGGAATACAATTTTGCCGTACAGGAGGTGGCGGCACATAACTGTCTGAACGGAGAGATCATCAACCGGGCCTTCGATAAAGGAAAAGGAGTGCGGATCGTAGCCGATGCACTCGGTTTTTCCATGGAAGATACGATCGGCTTTGGTGACAGTACCAATGATACGGAAATGATCGAGACAGTGGCCATAAGTGTCTGTATGGAAAACGGGAGCCCCGGACTAAAGGCAATCAGTGATCTGGTTTGTCCTGCAGTGGAGGACGATGGTCTGGCGTGGGCGTTTGAAAAACTGGGATTGCTCTCGTAAGAGGCTTTCACAGAAAAAACCTTCAATTTCTGCTATCATAAAACCAAAAAAGGAGAAAGACTATGGCACTTGATTACCGCAAATGTGCAGAAGAAATTTTCGCAAATCTCGGCGGCAAGGATAATGTGATCAGCGCAGCACACTGTGCTACACGTCTTAGACTGGTCATCGCTGACAACAGCAAACTTAATACCGAGGCATTGGAAAATGTTGAGGGTGTCAAGGGAATGTTCAACTCGAACGGTCAGCTTCAGCTGATCATCGGAACAGGAACCGTCAATAAGGTATACGATGAGTTCCTTGCGATCACAGGGCTTTCCGCTGCCAGCAAGGCTGATGTTAAAGCCGCTGCCGCTTCCCGGATGCCGCTGTGGAAAAAGATCCTCAAGACTCCCGGAGATGTGTTTGTCCCGATTCTGCCAGCCATTGTTGCTTCTGGTCTGATGATGGGTCTTGTGGAAGCAATCCCCAAATTCTGGCCTGCTTTCGGGCAGAGCGACTGGTTCTCATTCCTCGACCTGGTGGCAAATACAGCATTTGCCCTTCTGCCGGTATTGGTTGCCGTTTCCGCCGCGCGTGTTTTTGGCGGGAATATTTTCCTGGGGGCTGTTATCGGTCTGATGATGGTGCACCCGGCCCTGATCAATGCATGGACGGTAGGAAATTATGCAGCGGGCGAGATTCCTACATGGCACCTGTTTTTCTTTAAAGTACAGCAGGTCGGCTATCAGGGGCATGTCATCCCGGTCATACTAGCTGTACTACTAATGAGTACGATAGAAAAATGGCTGCATAAGGTGGTGCCGGAGATGATCGATCTTTTCGTGACTCCCCTGTGCACTGTACTGGTAACATCCTTTGTAACCTTTACCATCATCGGCCCTGTCTTCTCTATTTTTGAGAACTGGGTGCTGACTGGCGCGAAATGGCTTATCACGGTCGGACATGGCGTAGGTGCAGCTGCGATGGGTGCTCTGTATCCCTGGACGGTTGTCATGGGTCTGCATCATATGTACAACGTCATCGAAGCTGGTATGCTTTCGGTTGAAGGAGGACTCAACACCTGGATGCCGATCGCTTCCGCAGCAAATTTTGCTCAGTTTGGCGCCTGCCTTGCGGTAGCCCTCAAGACGCACAATGCCAAGACGAAATCCGTGGCACTTCCGTCTTCCCTGTCTGCTTCCCTCGGCATCACGGAGCCTGCAATTTTCGGTATTAACTTCCGCTTTATGAAGCCCTTTATCTGTGGTATGGTCGGCGGCGCTGTCGGTGCATTCTTTGCGTCCCTCACCGGCTTTGGTGCGACGACCTATGGCGTGACCGGCATTCCCGGAATCCCTGCCGTAAGCAATGTTCCGGTTTACCTGGTCGAGCTGTTGATTTCCGCAGGCGTAGCCTTTGCCCTGACCACCGTATTATGGAAGGAAGAGGTACCGGCCGCCAAACCGGCTGCCGCTGCTGCGCCAGCTGCTGCGGCTCCTGCCCTGGAAGTTCACACAGTATCGGTTATCCGCTGCGCAAACGGAACCGTTCTGCAGCCGGTTAAAGGCAACGTGATTCCTTATGATCAGATTCCGGATGAAACCTTTGCCTCTGGTGTTCTGGGGACCGGTGTCGGTGTTGAACCTACTGATGAACTGGTAGTGGCGCCCTTTGACGGAGTGATCAGCTCTGTTGCCGAAAGCCAGCATGCTGTCGGCGTCG
The DNA here is from genome assembly GCA_902767335.1 of uncultured Lachnospiraceae bacterium. Lineage (GTDB taxonomy): Bacteria > Bacillota > Clostridia > Lachnospirales > Lachnospiraceae > Merdiplasma. The sequence goes on along the minus strand of CACXHD010000017.1, from coordinate 118 downwards.
AATCAAACGGGATGGAAATGCTGATTCATGTCGGAGTCGATACCGTCAATATGAATGGCGATGGCTTCAACTGCCTGGTAAAGGAAGGTGACGAAGTCAAGGCCGGTCAGCCGTTGAT
>CACXHD010000016.1 GCA_902767335.1 uncultured Lachnospiraceae bacterium | reverse complement strand
GATTTTCCTGAGTATTGTCGCAACGTTTTCCGCATGCGGCACCTCCGGTGTTGCCGGCGGATCTCTGCTTCTGGTGCCGCTGGGATGTTCCCTTTTCGGGATTTCGAATGACATCGCCATGCAGCTGGTCGGCGTCGGCTTTATCATCAGCGTCATTCAGGATTCCCTGGAGACAGCGCTGAATTCCTCCGGAGACGCGATCTTTACGGCGACGGCCGAGTTCTATCAGTGGAAGAAGGAAGGAAAGAAGCTGCCCATCTGATGCCGGGATGAGATGAACGATAAGGAGGGACCGATATGAAAAGTATTAAAAGCGTATATAAAATCGGCCACGGGCCGTCCAGTTCCCATACGGTCGGACCGTATCAGGCGGCTTTGCTGTTCGGGAAGCGGCATCCCGAAGCGGATTCGTTTCGCGTGACGCTCTACGGATCGCTGGCGTTCACCGGAGAAGGGCACGGGACAGGAAAGGCGATCTCCACCGGCCTTCCCGGGGCGCAGATTGTGTTCAACCGGGAGGAGACCGACCTGCCGCATCCGAATACCATGCTGTTTGAAGCCTTTAAAGACGGCCGGCTGACCGGCAGCAACCGGATTTTCAGCATCGGCGGCGGATCGATCCGGATCGAGAACGAGGAGTCGGACGACGAGAGGGAAATCTATCAGCAGAAGTATTTTTCGGAGTTTGTCAATCTGTGTAAGGAGCGAGGCACCAATCTCGCACAGCTGATCTTTCGGATGGAGGATCCGTCGCTGCGGCTGTATCTGTCGGAAGTCTGGCATGCGATGCAGGATTCGGTCCGGCGGGGCCTGGCCGCGGATGGAACGCTGCCGGGAGGCCTCGGAGTGGCCAGAAAAGCAAAGCTGCTGTTTGAAAAGCGCTGCTATAATGAGAGTGCCGATGTGACGATGAACCGGGTGATCGCTGCATATGCCTATGCCGTCAGCGAAGAAAATGCCGATGAGAACATCGTCGTGACGGCTCCGACCTGCGGAAGCTGCGGCGTGCTTCCCTCTGTGATGTATTATATGCAGTTCGACCGCGGTTTTCCGGAGGATGAAATCCTCGATGCGCTGGCGGTCGCTGCGCTGATCGGCAATGTGATACGGACAAACGCCAGTATTTCGGGCGCCGAATGCGGCTGCCAGGCGGAGATCGGAAGTGCATGTTCGATGACGGCCGGAGCGGTGGCTTCCCTGTACGGGCTGAACGTGGACCAGATCGAGTATGCCGCAGAAATCGCCATGGAGCATCATCTGGGACTGACCTGCGACCCGATCAACGGCCTGGTCCAGATCCCCTGCATTGAGCGGAATGCGGTGGCTGCGATGCGTGCCATCAGCGCGGTCAATCTGTCCCGGTTCCTGTTTTCCACACGCAAGATTTCCTTTGATGAAGTCGTGGCGACCATGTACCGGACCGGCATGGATATGAATGAGAAATACCGTGAAACCTCCCACGGCGGACTGGCACAGATTTATTACGGCAATTATGAATGAACCTTCAGCTCATCCGGAAAGCCTGCGGCGTCATGCCCACATGCCTGCGGAATACTTTCCCGAAATAACTGGGACTGTGAAAGCCGCATCGGCTGGCGATATCCTGTAATGTAAGATCCGGGTTTTCCACGAGAAGGATTCTCGCGTGGTGAATCCGGATTTTTGTCAGATACCGGATGATGGTATCGCCGGCCGCCTCTTTGAAAACGGAACAGAGATATTCCGGTGTCAGATGGAAGATCTCGGCGAGCACAGGCAGAGAGACGTCTTCCATATAGTGTGTTTCGAGATAGTGCAGCACGTCCTGGACCAGCCCGGAACGGTCATCCTCCGGAGAAACAAAAAAGCTGACATGATCCGTGGACAGGTCCAGCAGCAGACTGTAGATTTCTTTGGAACATTCTTTCTGAGCGTCCGGCTGGCCGGAGAGAAACAACTTTTCGATGGCAAGAATATGGCGTACACACAGCGCAGGATTCTCCTGATGATAAACGGCGGATTCGGTAAAGCCCATGGTATGAAGCAGCTTCAGACAGGCGTTTCCCTCAAAACCAAGGAAATGGACCTGCCATTTCCCGGAGATGGGGGAATAGGAGTGGGAGACATTCGGAAACAATAAGGCTGTCTGCCCCGGCAGCAGACGGTATGTTTTATCGGCAAACCGGAACTCTCCGATCCCCTCGACGCCATAGAACAGCTGCCAGAACGGCATTCCTTCCGGACGCCGGATCCTGTGCTGCGCAAAATCCGTTCCACAGATCCGGAGAAATAACGGAAGCTCCCGGTCCTTGGAAGAGATCGATCCTTTGGTATATCCCATCGTTTTGCCTTTCTGTACTTCTCACGGGCGATCTGCCGGAGCCTATGACGGGAGTCCGGAGAAATATGCATTGAAACCCTGATTTCTTAGAATATTACCATAACAATTAAAATTATAAGATTGCGGAATTCAGCTGTCAAGGATATGATAAAGATGTAAACGGTGATCGCTCTTAGTGAGAAGGAGCTGACTGAAAGGAGAAAAGGTATGGGACTTCCGGTAGTAAAACGCGACGAAAAGGGAATACTGACACTCTATGTCAATGACCGCCCGTTCTTTTGCAGAAGCGGTGAAATCCATAATTCCAATGCATCCAGCCTGGAGTATATGGAGAAGGAACTGTGGCCGGCACTTCGGGGATTGAACATGAATTCCGTGATTGTTCCGGTCTACTGGGATCTGCTGGAGGAAACGGAAGGAACCTATGATTTTACCCTTGTGGACGGCGTGATCCGCCAGGCAAGAGAGGAAGATATGAAGCTGATCTTTCTCTGGTTCGGACTCTGGAAAAATGCGGAGTCAATGTATGTGCCTGCATGGATGAAAAAGGATACGCAGACATATTTCCGCGCGCAGAAGGTGAACAGGGAGCAGACGACAACCATCTCTCCCCTCTGCAAAGCTGCCGTGGAGAAAGACAAGATGGCGTTTGTTTCCCTGATGAAGCATATCCGGGAAATCGATTCCGAGGAGAACACGGTCATTGTCATTCAGGTGGAGAACGAGATCGGACTGCTCGGGACCGACCGGGATTATTCTCCGGCGGCAGAGGAAGCCTTCAGCTCCGCCGTTCCGGAAGCCATTGCGAAATTGACCGGCAAAGAAGGAACCTGGCAGGAAGTATACGGCGAGGACGCCGGCGAATGCTTTATGGCCTGGTCGTTCGGATGTGCAGTGGAGCAGATTGCCTCGGCGGGCAAAAAAGAATATGATCTTCCCTGCTATGCCAATGCCTGGCTGCGGCAGTATCCCTGGTATCCGGGATCTTATCCGTCCGGAGGACCGGTCTGCGAAGTGCAGCCGATCTGGCGGGCAGCGGCCCCCTCGCTGTTTGCATTCGGACCGGATGTCTATGTGCCGTACTGTGCCAACGTGATGGATGAATACCAGAGCGATGACAACCCGCTCTTCATTCCGGAGATTCGAAAAGACGCAGTGGCGGCGTCCTATACACTGTATGCATTCGGCGCAAAAAATGCCATCTGCTTCTCGCCCTTCGGTATTGAAGAACTGGCCCTGGATCCGAGCCAGGTGGATAAACCTCCGATGGAGGTCATGATCGCGCTGAACATTGATCCCTCCGCCTTCGATACCACCGGGAGCAAGGACTATCTGGCCCGCGCCTATGACCTGGTCGCACAGCTGGAACCGCTGCTGCTGAAATACAGAGGAACCGACAGCCTGCAGGCCTTTGTCCGCCATTCGGATTTCGACAACGGAACGTTCCTGAAGTTTTCGGAGTACAACATTGCCGTCGCCTATGATCCGAGGAGAACGGCGACGCCTCTCGGAGCCGGCATGGTATTCGAACTGGAGAAGAACAAATTCCTGCTGGTCGGTGCGAGCTGTGCAATGACCTTCCAGCCGAAGAGCGGAAAGAATACAAAGGTTGACGTGGTCCGCCTGGAAGAGGGAACGGTGAAAGACGGTACCTGGATCCGCCGCCGCGTGATGAACGGAGATGAGAAAATGTCGATCCGTTTCGGAGCGATGCCGACGGCCATGATGATCGAGGTCTATGAGTTTTAAGGAACTGTAAAAATGCCTTCACTGAAAATCGCAACAGATTTAACAGTCTGTTGCGATTTTTTTCTGTCCGCTCTCAAAACCGCAACAAACGAACCAAAGATTAGACCTTTTTGAATGCGGAAGGGAGAACGTATGTGATACATTATCAGTCAGAAAAATGAAAATGGAGGTGATCTTACGGCCATACTATCTTTGAAAAACATCTCAAAGGAATATCCCGGGGTAAAGGCTCTGGATAACGTATCGATCTCTTTTGAGAAGGGAGAGGTTCACGCCCTGGTCGGCGAAAACGGTGCCGGAAAATCGACATTTATCAAGACGATCTCCGGTGCGATTACGCCGACGTCCGGCACCATTGAATATGAGGGAAAGACCTACAGCCGGATGGAACCGGCACAGGCGATTGAAATGGGCATTGCTGTGGTGTACCAGGAGCTGATTCAGTTCGAAGCCATGAGCGTCGCCGACAATATTTTCATGGGCGTCAAGGATGAGAACGGTCTGGTGCTGAACGATAAGGAACGGCAGCGCAGAGCGGCGGAACTCCTCAAAGAATTTGACTGCCATGTGTCTCCGGCGGAGCTGGTCCGGAATCTTTCGATCGCGAACCGCCAGATCATTGAGCTGACAAAAGCGATGGTCCGCAACGCCAAGGTCATCATCATGGACGAGCCGACTGCCGCGATCACCGTCAGCGAACAGGAAAAGCTGTTTGCCCTCGTGGACAAACTGAAAGCCAGCCAGGTCACCGTCATTTATATTTCCCACCGTCTGGATGAACTGTTCCGGATCTGCGACCGCGTTTCGATTCTCCGCGACGGACAGTATGTTGCCACAAAGAAGATCACGGAGACCAGCAAACAGGAACTGGTCAATTTCATGGTGGGAAGAGAACTTTCCAATACCTATCCGGAAAAGAAACCCGCACAGAAGGAAGTCGTGCTCTCGGTTAAGAATGTGTCCGGAAACGGCGTCCGGAATATCAACTTTGATCTTCACAAGGGAGAGATCCTCGGCTTTGCAGGTCTGGTCGGCGCCGGCCGCACCGAACTGATGCATCTGATATTCGGCGCTGCACACAAGGAGAGCGGACAGATCCTTTTCCATGGACAGGAAAAACGCCTGAATTCGCCGAAAGACGGCATGGACGCCGGCGTAGCGCTGATCCCGGAGGACCGAAAATTCCAGGGCTGCTTCATCGACAAGCCCATCTACTGGAATGTCTCCATCTCAACGATCGACAGTCTGGCTAAGGGCGGCGTCGTGGATACAAAGGCGGAAATGCAGCTTGCGGAAGACTATAAGAAACGCCTGAAAATCAAAACGCCGTTTCTGCGGCAGCTGACCAGCGGGCTTTCCGGCGGAAATCAGCAGAAAGTGGTTATTGCGAAAGCACTGGCGGCGGATCCTGAGATTCTGATCTTTGATGAACCCACAAGAGGTATCGATATCGGCGCGCGTTACGAGATTTATCTGCTGATGAACGAACTTGCGGAGCAGGGGAAATCCATCCTGATGGTTTCATCCGACATGGAAGAACTGCTGGGTATGTCAGAGCGGATTATCGTACTTCATGAAGGTGAACAGACCGGAGAACTGACCAGAGAGGAATTCTCCCAGGAGAAGGTTCTGGCGCTGGCGTCCGGATTATAAGAGGAGATCGAATATGGAAAAGGCAAAAAAGAGAAATTTCGGAGATATTTTCGCAGACCTGTCGATGCCGATCCTGCTGGTTGCGCTGCTGGTCTTCTTCAGCATCATGTCGGATAAATTCCTGACACCGCTGAATATTACCAATATCCTTGTTCAGAATGTCCATGTGGCGGTCTGCGCTTCCGCAGTCATGATCATCATGATCAGCGGCGGATGCGATCTGTCCATCGGATACCAGATGTCCGTGGCAGCCGTTCTGGTGACGAAAATGATGTCGGTGTATCATGTACCGGTGGTGGTTTCCGTGATCGTCGGCATCCTGCTGTGCTCCCTGCTGGGAACATTCAACGGTTTCATGGCCTTGAAGCTCAAGAGCAACACGATGATCGTCACCTTGGGTACCATGGCGATTTTCCAGGGCATTTCCTATTTGATCAGTGAGTCCAAAACCTATCATAACCTTCCCAGAGCCTTCATGTACATCGGGCAGGGAAGAATCTTCGGATGGCTTCCGATCAATGTGCTGATCATGGTAATCCTGGTTGTGGCGGTCGGATTTGTAATGGGAAAAACCGCTGTCGGCCGTAAAGTATACGCCGCCGGCGACAATCCGGAGGCGGCCCGCCTTGCAGGTCTGAACGTTGCGAAGATCAAGGTTCTGTCCTTTACCGTAGCCGGTCTGCTGGTCGGGATCTCCGCCATTCTGCTGTCCTCCCGCTCCGGATCCGCCGACTCCGGCACAGGCGTCGGCATCGAGTTTACCGGCATCACGGCCTGCGTCCTTTCCGGCGTTGCGCTGAAGGGCGGCGAGGGAACCCTCTGGAAAGTCATTGTCGCCGTCTTTGTCCTCGGCGTTCTGGCAAACGGCATGCAGCTGATCAATCTGGGAACCTATCCCCAGTACATCGCGAAAGGCGTGATCATGCTCGTATCCCTGTACCTGACCAATAAAAATGCAAAGGGCATGTAAAGACACGAAGGAACCATTGAATATAAGGTAGTAAAGCGGATCATGTACGGCCGCTTAACGAATAAAATTTCACTTTTTCTTTCAAAGGAGGAATCACTCATGAGAAAAGCAGCATCCTTTCTTCTGACGGCAGCAGTGACTGCCGGACTGTTCGCGGGCATGGCGATGAACACCTGCGCCGAGGAAACCAAGAGCGTTGGTTTCGTCACATTCGGACTGGGCGGCGACTTCTTCCAGCAGCTGGCGGACCGTTATGTGGAAGTAATGGAAGAGGCCGGATGGGAAGCTTCCTATGCAGACGGCCAGTTTGACCCGACAGCACAGATTGAAGCCTGCGAAAACTACATCGCCATGGATGTTGACGTACTGGTTCTCTGGTCCGTTGCTCCCGAAGCGATGGACAGCGTCATTGCGTCCGCAATGGACAAAGGCATCAAAGTCGTCGCATTTGTCGCAGAGACCAGCGATTATGACGTGCTGATGGTATCCGATGACGCAGACCTGGCAGACTGCCTGTGCAAACTTGCCGCGAAATGGATTGACACCACCTTCGCCGACGCGGAAGACCATTCCGTTCCGGTTGCAGTATTAAGCTGCCGTACCGCTGAGACCGGTGTGGTCCAGGCCGATGAACTGATCAAGATCGAAGACTTCTCCGACAAAGCAAAATTCGAGATCGAAGTAGAGTGCGCGGACGAAACCATGAACGTTGGTCTGGAAAAGGCAGAAAACCTTTACATGTCCAACCCGGACATCAAAGTATTCCTGACCGCTCACAGCGGACTCGGCCTTGGCATCAACAACTACTTCACCGCCATCAGCTCCCCGGTGACCGATTATTCCGACATGGGTATCTTCGCAATCAACGGCGACGCGTCCATGGCTGAGATCATCAAGACGTCCGCAGACGGCGCTTCACCGCTTCGCGGCACGGTTATGACCGGCAGCGTGGATGACACCGCTCATGAGATCCTTTCCATGTGCGAAGGCACACTGGACGGAAGCATCGAAAAAGGCTTCGTTCAGAAGGCCGGCACCCTGTTCGTCGATGTTGACACCGTAGATGAATACCTTGAGACCGGCACAGTGACCAGCGTAACCGCTGAAGACTTTGAATAAAAAGCATTGGACGAGGCAACTCCCTCGTCATCAAGAGTAATGCCTGACAAGGCAGAGATGATAACGGGCTGCAGCAGGAAGCGAAAGACTTCCTGCTGCAGCCCGTGTCTTTTTGTGTCATAGGAAATTGCGATTTTCCATGACACAAAACCCTCTGGGAGGATTCGCACTAGCGTCTAAGAAATAATGTCGCAGCAGCGACCGCGCTCAGCGAGGGAGCTGCGTCCCGGAAATTCAAGCGAAAAAGACCGCCATCGGATCGCAGAAGCCGGGCCACTGTCTTCCGGCAGAGACCTGCATCTATTCAACACACAGGCAGCCGGCGCGGGAACT
>CACXHD010000015.1 GCA_902767335.1 uncultured Lachnospiraceae bacterium | reverse complement strand
GATCATCAGCAGTCCGGATTTTGACAGGAATAAAGCCCTGGAGCAGCAGATCGAGCTTCTGAAGCTGAAGAAGGAACACATTGAAAACCTGATCGACCTTGCCGTGGGAATAAAAGCGATAGGGGTGAGACAATTGACATTTGAAGCATTTGATACGAGAAAGATTGACGAGTACGCCGCGCAGGCGAAAGCTTCCTGGGGCACTACGCCGGCTTATAAGGAATATGAAGAGAAATCCAAAGGCCGGACAAAGGAAGATAATCAGAAGATCCACCAGGGAATGATTGACCTCTTTGTGCAGTTCGGGCAGATCCGGGAGAAGGATCCCACGTCAGAGGAAGCCCAGGCTATGGTAAAGAAACTGCAGGATTATATTACGGAGTATATGTATACCTGCACAAAGGAGATCCTCGGAAGCCTCGGGAAGATGTACGCCGGCGGAGGGGATTTCACAACAAATATTGATAAAATCGGCGGCGAAGGCACGGCGGTATTTGCCTCCCGGGCGATCGAGATCTACTGCAGATGATTTGCGGGAGAGGAATACAGCTGAACTTATGGCGCCGCGGCGCTGCCGCAGAACGGTGATCGCAAAACAGAATTTTACAAAACAGGATATCAGAAAGCAGCATATCAGAAAGCAGGATTCGATGGATTTCGGTCCTGCTTTTTTTAAAAATTCCTGTATAATATACATAGAGCAAGGAGCGGTGTGCCTGCATCTGCGGAGGAACCGTTCCGTGAACCTGGTGAGAGAATACCGTATTGGAAGAATAGGATAGGAAAAGAGCTGCCATGCAATTGATCGACACATTCCCCACAAATAAAATCAAGAATCTGTCGTACCGCGTGGGACGCGTATTCCCCTTCGGTGCCACGATCCTCAATGACGACGCCATAAATTTCAGTGTTTTCTCCAAAGAGGCGACAGGCTGCACGCTGGTTCTGTATCACCACGGGCAGCAGGAGCCCTTTGTCGAGATTCCTTTTCCGGAGGAATTCCGGATCGGCCATGTTTACACCATGATGGTATTCGGGATCAACCCGGAGACGACGGAGTACGGGTATCGGTTCGACGGTCCGTACTGCCCGGAGAAGGGGCTTCTGTTCGACAAATCCCGGGTGCTTCTGGATCCATATGCAAAGTCGGTGTCCGGCAGGTCGGTCTGGGGGAGAAAACCCGACCGGGAGGATCCGTTCCCCTACAGAGGCCAGTTTATACGGGAGGATTATGACTGGGAGGATGACAAACCGCTTGAGCTGGAGAGTCAGGACCTGATCATATATGAGCTTCACGTGCGGTCGTTCACTGTGGATTCCGACAGCGGTGTGAAATATAAGGGCAGCTATGCGGGCCTGGCGGAGAAGATCCCTTACCTGAAGGAGCTCGGCGTCAACTGCGTGGAACTCATGCCGATCTTTGAATTTGATGAATTCGAGAATAAGAGAGAGGTGAACGGGAAACAGCTGCTCAACTACTGGGGCTATTCGACCGTCTGCTTTTTTGCGCCGAAGGCCGGTTATTCCGTCAGTGGAAGATTCGGCATGGAGGCGGACGAATTGAAGAACATGATCCGCCATCTGCATAAAAACGGAATTCAGGTGATCCTGGACGTGGTCTTCAACCACACGGCCGAGGGAAATGAAAACGGCCCCACGATCTCGTACCGCGGCATCGATAACCGGACTTACTATATGCTTATGCCGGACGGTCGTTACTTTAATTTCAGCGGCTGCGGGAATACCATGAACTGCAATGACCCGGTTGTGAGAAATGTGGTGCTGGACTGCCTGCGGTACTGGGTCAGCGCCTATCATGTGGACGGGTTCCGTTTCGATCTGGCGTCGATCCTTTCCCGAGGGGAGGACGGGATGCCGATGCTCAATCCGCCCCTGGTCGATACGATCGCACAGGATGCGGTTCTGGGAAAATCGCTGCTGATCGCGGAAGCCTGGGATGCCGGCGGTCTGTACCAGGTGGGGGATTTTTCCGCCTGTGACCGCTGGGCGGAATGGAACGGCCGGTACCGTGACAGCCTGCGCAGGTTTATCAAAGGCGGCGCGGAGTATGCGCCGGAACTGTACCTGCGGATCCGGGGCTCGGAGGATCTGTATGACGAGCGGAATGCGGCATCCTCCATCAATTTTGTCACCTGCCACGATGGCTTCACCCTGTATGATCTCGTGTCCTACAATGAGAAGCATAACGAAGCGAACGGGGAGGACAACCGGGACGGATGCAATGACAATGACAGCTGGAACTGCGGTGCGGAAGGCGAGACCTCCGATCCGGAGATCCTTGAGCTTCGTATGCGCCAGATGAGAAACATGCAGACGATCCTGCTGACCAGCCGGGGCATTCCCATGCTCCTTGCGGGAGATGAGTTTGCCAATTCCCAGCGGGGCAACAACAATGCGTACTGCCATGACAGCGAGATCTCGTGGCTTTGCTGGGCAGAGCTGGAAAAGAACCGGGCGCTGTTCACCTATGTCCGCGATCTGATCGCATTTCGAAAAGCGCACCCGGTGCTTCGAAGCATGGAGTATCGGTTTGAACCTAACGGGACCGGCTATCCCGAGCTGTCCTTCCATGGGGAGGAGCCCTGGCAGCTGGACGAAAAAGCGCCGGCGCTGGTTTTCGCCTATATGTACGCGGAAGACCACCGTAAGGCCGGCACCGATTCGGACTGCTTTATCTATATTGCCGTGAACGCACACTGGGAGGAGCACTGTATGAAGCTGCCGATCATTCCGGCCGGCTGCTTCTGGAAGCTGGCCTTCGACTCTGCCGGCTTTTCCGCGCAGCCCGGAGAGGAAAAGCCATACGAAAGCTTTGAAAGCGTCACGCTTGGGCCGCGGAGCGTAAAAGTGCTGATCGGGACATATGTGCGTCAACAGGGACGCTGAGTCAACATGGACGCTGTTGACTTCCTCTTGTAATTTGCCGGAAGCAGCATATAATTATAGTTAGAAAAGGCGAACAGCCATATGGCGTTTGCCGCGCTGCTGACCGACTGTACAAAGGACGGAAAGGGGTTCATACGATGTCAAAAAAAGCTTCCAACTTCCAGAAAAAGGTCATGTCCCTGGGATACCGGGGAAAGGAGATATTCAAACCGCTGAATACCGGATGGATTGACGACCATGTCTGCTGTGTCCGCGAGTGGATTGCGAATATCTTTTTTTATACAAAGAATGGTACGACCATCATGATCGATGCCGGTTACAACTACGATCGCCTGGCGGAAAAGATGGGATGGCTGGATCTTGATCCGGCAAAAATCCGTCATATTCTGATTACGCACCAGGACACGGATCATGTGGGTGCGGTTGAGACGGATTCTGCCGGACTCTTCAAAGAGGCGGCGATCTATCTGAGCGAAATTGAGAATCGCTATCTGACCGGGGAAGTGCGCAGGAAGGTCATTTTCGGGGCGTATAAGCTTCCGATGGTGGAGACGGAGAATCCCAGAAAGCTGTTGAAGGATGGTGAAGTCTTTTACATAGAGGACATCAAGGTGGAAGCGATTCTGGTTCCCGGCCATACCTGGGGACATATGGTCTACCTGATCGATGACGAATATCTGTTTACGGGGGATACGATCTGGTTCGGCGCGGACGGCGGCTACAGCTTCATCAATTCCCTGGCGGAGGACAATGAACTTGCAAAGAGGTCTCTGGCGGAACTGGAGAAGAGACTCAGAGACCGCGGTCTGTCTCCAAAGGTTATTACGGGGCACACCGGCTGGTCGGAGGACCTGGATTTTGTCTTTGCGCATAAGGATCAGGTCTGCAACAGTATGAAAAAGCAGAAACCCCATGATCCGACGGCCCCCTATGACGGTTACGACGAGCGGGAAGATGTGGAGTGGAAGGCAAGGCGCGTACGTCTTGCCAGTGTCAATGACCGAAAGAAACGGAAGGTGCTGGTTTTCGGTGCCGGCGTAATCGGCGCATACCTGGCACATGTACTGACGGAAGCCGGAAATGACGTGACGATCCTCGCAAGGGAGGAGCGGGCTGCGTCTTTGAACCGGAACGGACTGGTCATATACCACCATCTGCAGAAGAAGACAACGACGGACAGGGTGAACGCGGTCACTTCCGTGGAAGGATGCTCCTTTGATGCGGCCTTTGTTCCCATGCCTTATCATAAGATCCGGCAGGCACTGCCGCAGATCTGCGAACTGGATGCAAAGCTTCTTGTTCTGGTAGGGAACGACCTGGCTCCGGCGGAAATGGAAGCCTATATCCGGGAACATGCTCCGGCGATCAAAAAGATCCTGTTTGGTTTCCAGGTTTCGGGTGGGAGAAAGGAATCCGACCGGTTCGTATGTGAGCGCTTCGGCGGCAGCTGGATGGACATCGGGCAGCTGCATGGGGAAACCGACCCTCGCCTGCGAAAACTGGTCGGCCGGCTCTTCGCCGGGACGTCCTATAAGCTGAACTGGCAGGCGGATATGGAAGCCTACCTGTTTTGCCATCCGGCGGCCATCCTTCCGATTGCATATCTTTCCTACATCTGTGAAGGCGACCTGCGAAGCTCCACGAGGGAGCAGCGCAAAATGATGGTCGATGCTTCCCGGGAAGCCTATGCGTGTCTGAAGGCAAAAGGGATACCCATCTATCCGGAGGGAGACGACATGTTCTTTGAGAACGGGCCGCGCGGAACTGCCATGCAGCTGCTTTATCTGATCATGGCCAAATCAAAGATCGGTGACCTTGTTGCCTGCGAACACTGCAGGAATGCGGTCTCCGAGATGGAGCAGATTGACCTGTTTTATGAGGATCTGATGAAGGATTATCCTTCGGAAAAGCTGCAGGTATGGAATGCCCTGCGGTCACAGATGCCTTCCTGGGAAGAGCTGCATAAGAAATATGGAAACTGATCTTTGGCTTGACGGAAATTATCAATCTTTGGAACGGCTGCGCGAAAAGTGTGATATGATGGATGTACGATAAAGACACGGGAGAAGACGAGCAACGACATATGATGCAAGATGGCCTGATCCTTTCTCAATCTGAATATGAGTATCTTCTGGAAGAGATCCATAAACTCCAGGCCAGGATCACGGAGCTGACGGCGCTGCGTGATGATCTGGTTTATCATGTATGCCCTGCCCTGCAGGCGGAATACGATGAAAAAATCGTTTCGCTGGAGCGGGAGCTGATGGCCGCCAATATGTATCTGAAGCAGATGCAGCGGATTATAGAAATTCTGCAGGCCCAGATGAATCAGCAGCAGGAGCCTTCCATGGAGGAGGCCGAGGCGCAGGCGAAGAGGGAGAACAAGGAATTCGAGGATGACCTGAACCGAAAGGCGGAGGAAGCCAGGGAGTTTAAGAAGAAGTGGGAGGAGTCCCAGTGGTCAAAACATGACCGCCAGGAAAAAGAGTCCAGGGAGAGGGAAGAGGAAGAGAAGGAAAGAGCGAAGGATAAAAACGCGCAGGAAGAGCAGACGGCAGAAGATAACGGCGGCGGAGCCGGGAAGGAGGATCAGGACAGCCGTAATGCAGACCGAAGCAGGGATGGCTGGGAAAATGAGGGATCCGGCAATCACGATAGTGGCGGCCCGGAAAATGAGGGATCCGGCGATCAGGAAAGCGGCGGATATGAAAGGCAAAACCGCAGTGGCTCTTCCGCGGGAGAAACGGATGGAGAAAATGATTTCGCCGGTAAGTCCGGAAAAGAAGAGACGACAGCTGACAAGATCAAGCGTCTGTATCGGAAAATTGTCAAGCGCCTCCATCCGGATGTACACCCAAACCTTACGGAACACGAAAAAGAATTATGGAACCGTGCTGTAAAGGCACAGCAGGAAGGAGATTATGCTCAGCTGGAGAAGATCTGGGATGAGCTGTCCGGAATGGATGCGCCGGAAGACGTTTATGACGATACACCGGAAGGCAGAGGAAAGCTGAGGGAACTGCTCGAAAAACTGAAGGTCAGACTGCGGCTCCTGGAGCTTGAGATCGACCATATCAAGTCCGGGTTCCCGTATAATAAAAAAGCCTTCCTGGAAGATCCGATCGCTGTGGAGGAGGTCCGGCGCGGGATCCAGTCGAAGATCGATCATGTGCGGGAGATGAACCGCCAGCTGGAAGCTTTCATTAATGAGTTAAGGGAGAAGCTCCGCAAGGGTGAGAAGCTATGAGTGACAGGGAACATAAAGTTCAAAAAAGAGACGAGGGCGAGCCGGAGCCGGTCGGAAGAATCAGGCAGGGCCACCAGTCTTCGGCATCGGAAAACGAATCTGCCCTGACGGATCCGGAAAGCGGGCTCTCAACACCGGAAAACGAATCTGCCTTGACGGATCCGGAAAAGAGCGGCCTGTCCCTTACGGAGCTGATGCATGCCCGCCTGGACATCCCGTCTCCCTTTATGAGGGAGATCTTTCTGCTCCGGCAGGCAATCGTCGGGACAAGGTATCTTGGCGGTTCGGACGAACTTGTAGCAGATCTGAAACCCGGCAGCCGTATTTCTTTTGTGGCGGAGCCGGATAATCCATATGACAAAAACGCCGTGATGGCACTGGACGGGAAGGGGCGAAAACTCGGGTATATCCCCCGCCATGAGAATGGGATTATCGGGGCACTGTTAAAAGCAGGAAAATACATTTACGGCATTATGCCGGATGAGCAGCCGCCGCAGGGAGCAGTTGCGCCCGGATATGAGAAGACGCCATACTCTCTCTGGGTAGATCTGTATATGAAGGAGTTCCTTCTGCCGGAAGATATGGCGCAGATCCCCAGGCAGGGGTACCAGGGCTCCTATGCTGCAGCCGATTTTATTCCCTGGGACGATGACGAAGGACGGATCAGCAGTATCTTTGTCATAAAGGTGATCAACGGAAAGGAGCGGGATACGTTTCGGAAGGTAATCCGCCAGGGGAATCCGGAAGAATACCGGGAAGCCATTGCCGCCTTCCAGAAGTTTGTCGGCTATCTGCCAATCGTCAGTCATGATATTACGGAAGACATTCTGCCGCAGCTGGAGGAAGCGTATGGTGTGGAGCTGGGAATGCCGTTCTCAAATCATGTGATTGATACCCTGCAGATGGCGGTGAATCATATGCCCTGGGTTCGAAATACATCCCTTGACGGACTGGCGGAGGAGCTCGGGATCGAGGTGCACTGTGATACAAGGGAGGAACAGCGGTGCCGGATGATCTGGAAGCTGTACTGCCGGATGGAACGGTCGGAACTGGGAAAAACTTAACGAGGTCTGGCCCTGACTTAACGGGGTCTGGCCCTGACTTAACGGGGTCTGGCCCCAACTTAACGGGGTCTGACCCCATTTCAGGAAGATTCTGCGAGGATTGAAAAGGATGAAGGCAGCTGCTTAAATCTTGATCGATGGTGTTTCTTTTTGAGAGTACTGAATGTATATGATGAAGAAGATAGGAATACTGGCCGATACCCATGGATTACTCAGGCCGGAAGTGATTGACGCGCTGCAGGGATGCGATGCGATCCTGCATGGCGGCGATATTAACCGGCAGGAAATCCTGGACCGGCTTGAGCAGATTGCACCGGTATATGTCGTCAGAGGAAACAACGATAAAGAATGGGCGGAGCATCTTCCGCTGTTCCTTGACTTTGAACTGTCCGGCCTGTATGTTTACATGACGCATAAGAAGAAGGATCTGCCGGGGGATATCGCGCCCTATGATCTGGTTGTGTATGGCCATTCCCACAGGTATGAGCAGAAGCGGGAGGGCAGGACATACCTGATCAATCCGGGCAGTTGCGGGCCGCGGCGATTTAACCAGGATATCACACTGGCAGTGATTGAGTTTGATGAGCCGGTCTTTTCAGGCCGGAATATTCAGCCGGATGATTCAGGGAGGAAAAATCAGCCGGATAATTCAAGGCGGGAAATTCAGCCGGATGATTCAGCCCGGAAAAATCAACGGGACGATTCAGACCGGAAAATTCAGCCGGATGATTCAGCACGGAAAATTCAACGGGATGAGGGAATCCGGATCCGGCGAATCGACATTCCGCATGAAAAGAGGCCAGCTGTAAATAAGGATAAACTGCAGAAGCCGGATATTGAAAAGGTGATCCGGGAGGTGAAGAGGGGACGATCCGTCGCGGAAATCTCTTTGAAACTGGGGATGGATCCGGAACTGGCGGAACAGATCTGCAGGCTTTACCTGACACATCCCGGCGTCACGGCGGACGGGATTATGACAAAGATGGGGCTATAAGACATAAGACTTGAAAGATAACGAAAATGGAATCATAAGTGCAGATCAGACAGGAGACCAGATACAATGAAATCTTTGCTGATAAAAGACACTACGAAAGAAGAGCGCGAGCAGATCGTAGCGGATTCGCTTGGTAATATTAGTGGATCCTGCGACGGATGTGCGGTTGGACTGGCGGATATGTATCAGGATTATATTGACGGGAAACGGGAACTGAAGGAGATCAATATGTCGTTTCGCAGGGGATACGTTTCCGGCAGTGAAGGCCCGCAGAAGGAAGAGTGCGGGTATGTGCGATAAAGACGATGGAGAAGAACCATGGATAATCTTTGCAGTACCTGTGCATACTTCTCTTATGATGAGGAGTATGAAGAATATTATTGTGACTGTCAGATGGACGAAGATGATTTTTATCGGATCAGCCAGAGAAGTTATAAAAGCTGCCCATACTATCGGAACGGAGATGAGTATCGGGTGGTAAGGAAGCAGCTTTAAAGGGATTGCCCAGTCCCGTATAATTATTATTGATTGTTTATCCTTAGATGACGGCAAAAGCAGGACTACTACAGCTTCACCGAGACGGCAAACCAGATCGCAAACAGCGGCAACGGGATCCACACCGTCTATGTCACCGACGGATATCTGGCTCTTCGCAGCGCGCCGACGTATGACGACAGCAACGTTATCGGGCAGCTGTATAACGGCGATACCGTAGAGTTGATCAGCACTTATAATACCGGCAGCCATGTGGAAGTTTTTGCTCCGAAGTTCGGTGCTTACGGATATGTCAATGCGGCGTTTATCGCATAAAATATACAGATCTTTCGCCGGGCAGCAATTGCGCTGCCTGGCTTTTTAGGTGTGCCTGGCATGGCACAGTGCTACGAGAACGTAATTACAGTAAACGACAAAGTCCTCATAAATGGGTTTGAAACCCGGAATGAGGGATCTTAGGGAAACGCTGATTTATTCCCTGTTTCGCATTTTGATGCCTTGTTTCCTTATGCTGCGTTTGAGATGGAAAAACAGCTGCTTTTGAGATGGGAAAATAGCCGATTGATACAATATCCTCGGCGTGGTATGATAATAAATACATATCGGGAAACAATTCTTAACCGTCTCGGTTACATTCCCCACTATGTTTAGTTAAATACCGGGGATTGCAGCCGGCAGCATGGATTTGTTTTATATACGACTGAACCTTGTTTGGGGGTGCTTATGATCCGGCTGTGATTTCCACCTGTCAGAAAGGAGTTTTCGATGAAAGGAAAGCAGCTGAAGGATTTGAATTTACTTGACGATTTTTTGTTTAATGCAGTGATCAGCGATGCCGAATATGGGGAGAAATTTGCGAGATATCTTCTGGAAACGATTCTCGGAAAGCACTTGAAGAAAATAACGATTCAGACACAAAAGATTTATTATCCAAGATTCCCGGAGGAACACGGGATCCGTATGGATGCATATATCGAAGAGGAAAACGCCGAATTGTCCGGCGGAGTGATTTATGATATTGAACCGGATCAGCGTGTAGCGGGAAAAACATCACTTCCCCAAAGAGCTCGGTATTACCATGTTTTGAACGGATCTAAACTGTTAAAATCAAATGATGACTATAAGGAGCTTCATCAGACTTATGTAATTTTTATTACACCGTATGATCCGTTTGGCAAAGGGCTAATGCTTTATACTGTGCGAAACGGCTGCATTGAAGAACCGTCAATAACGTATGATGATGGAGCCGTAACTTTATTTTTATATACAAAAGGCAAACGGGTTACAGGATCTGCAGAGTTGGAAAAGCTGCTGAATTATATGGAACATACAAATTTACAGAATGCGGTGGATAACAATTTGAAAGAAATACAGAAGATGGTAGATGCTGTGAAAGAAAACAGGGAGGCAAAGAGAGCGGATATGAAGTTTCATGAGTTGATAAACTGGGAACGAGAAGAGGCGCGGGAAGAGGGTCACAGAGAAGGCCTGGAAGCAGGCCTGAAAGAAGGCCGTGAAAAAGGACTGTCAGAAGGTCGTGCAGAAGGTCGTGCAGAAGGTCGTGCAGAAGGTCGTGCAGAAGGTCGTGCAGAAGGTCGTGCAGAAGGTCATGCAGAAGGTCATGCAGAAGGACTTTCCGAGGGGAAAATCATAGGTATGATTGAGATCATGCGGGATGATGGGAAAAATGATGAAGAGATTCTTACCAGACTGGTCAACAAATATGGCATCGTGCGCGAGAAAGCAGAAGTATATATTCGTTAATACGTTGGTTCCAGACACAATTTCAAGTCTCGCTTGAGATATACGCATATCCGCAGATGGCGGCCAATCATCTGCCCTGATTGGCCCCTGATTGCCTGTGAGAAAGGATTCTACATGAACAAACCAGAGTTATATCAGTTGCTTGACGACAGAAAGATCAAGTATACTGCGTATGAGCACCCGGCGGTTTTTACGGTGGAGGAGGCGGATGCGCTGAACCTGCCGGATCCGGATGCCGGGACGAAGAATCTGTTTTTGCGAGACCAGAAAAAGCAGAATTATTATCTGCTCACAGCCCGGGAGCACCTGCCGGTGCGGATCAAGGATTTCCAGAAAAAGATCGGAGCCAGGCCGCTCAGCTTTGCTTCAGAGGAGGACCTGGGCAGGATCCTGGGACTCATCAAAGGGTCTGTGACGCCGTTCGGGCTGCTGAATGACACAGAAAAGCAGGTACAGTTCTATCTGGATGCGTATTTTCAAAACAGGACCATTTCCGCGCATCCGAATGAGAATACGGCTACTGTGTTTCTGCAGGCGGATGATCTGATGAGGCTTCTGGAGGCGAATGGGAACCCTGTGCAATGGATTCGGCTGGATGATATGCAGCAGCAGGGAAATCCTTAATCCTTCCTGAGCTGCTAAGAAGCTGCAGAGGTCGGAACCAGAATAGTTCACCCGGAACCAGGATGGCTCACCCCGAACCAGGACGGCTCACCCGGAACCAGAATGGCTCACCCGGAACCAGGATGATGGCTCACCCGGAATCAGGCTGGTTCACCTTGAAATACGATGTTCCATTTATAGGAGGAAAGGAAATATGAATCTCAGAGAAAATCCCTTCAGACTTGGCTTCGGGCTCATGCGTCTGCCGAAAAACGAGGACGGAAGCATTGATGTTCCGCAGGTGAAGCAGATGGTTGACCTGTTCATGGAAGCAGGCGGCACGTATTTTGATACGGCATATGTCTATGATAACGGGGAAAGCGAGGCGGTCTTCAAGGCGGCCGTTGCGGATCGTTATCCCAGAGACAGGTACACCCTTGCCACAAAGCTGAATGCCTGGCTGCAGTGCCACGATGAGGCAAGTGCGAAAGCACAGTTCTACACCAGTCTGGAGAGAACGGGCGCAGGATATTTTGATTATTATCTGCTGCACGCCCTACAGAGAAACAACTATACGAAATACGATGAATATCACATCTGGGACTTCGTAAAAGAACAGAAGGAAAAAGGTCTTGTCAAAAAGTGGGGCTTCTCGTTCCACGCGGATCCGGAACTTCTGGAGGAGCTGCTCACGCTTCACCCGGATGTGGATTTTGTCCAGCTGCAGGTGAATTATGCGGACTGGGAGAACCCGGGGGTGGCGGCCAGAAGGAATATGGAGATCTGCCGGGCGCATGGGAAGAGCGTGGTGGTGATGGAGCCGGTCAAAGGGGGCATTCTTGCGGATCCGATTCCGGAGGTAAAGAAGATTTTTGACGAATATGCTCCTGGGAAGTCTTATGCGAGCTGGGCCATCCGCTTTGTCGCCAGTCAGGAGAACCTTCTTGCCGTGTTAAGCGGCATGAGCAGCCTGGGGCAGATGGAAGACAATCTGAGTTTCATGCGGGATTTTCAGCCACTGAATGATCAGGAGATGGACATGATCCGCAAGGCGCAGGCGGCGATTGACGGGGACAAGTCGATTCCCTGTACAGCATGTCATTACTGCACAGAAGGCTGCCCGCAGAACATCCCCATTCCGGAAATCTTCTCTGTGGCGAACCGGAAAAAGGGAAGCCCGCATTTTCGGACCGTCAGGGAATACAATATCGTGACCCAGGGACGCGGCAAAGCCAGCGAGTGCATACAGTGCGGCCAGTGCGAAGGCGCATGTCCGCAGCATCTGCCAATCATTGAGCTGCTGGTGGAGAGCCGGGGGATGGAAGAATAGGAAATTTGTCATGTTCCGGACCGGATTTATGGAGAAGCATGGATATGGAACGAAGGAATATTTTCATGAGCATCCATATCTGAGCTGGGATCTGATCGATGCACTGATCGGTCTGAAGGTATCCATGATCGGAATTGACTGCGCCGGAATACGAAGGGGACCGGAGCATACACAGGTAGACCAGAAATGCGCTGATCACGGAACATTTGTGATCGAAAACCTTTGTCATCTGGAGCAGCTTTCCGGATGCAGGAATGGCTTCACTGTACATACCTTTCCGATGAACTTTTCAGGGCTGAGCGGCCTTCCCTGCCGTGTTGTGGCTGAAGTCAACAGGGGCATATTTGCCGGCAAAACTGCGGTCGTAACCGGCGGCGGGCACGGAATCGGCCTGGCGACTGCACAGGCATTCAGAAATGAAGGATGTCATGTTGAGGTGATCGATATCTGTCCGGGAGATCATTATATCGGAGATATTTCGGATAAGACAGTTCTGGAACGTTTTGCACAGCGTGTGACAGAAAAACATGGGAAGATCGATTTCCTGATCAACAATGCGCCTCCCGCGATGAAAGGGATTGACGAGTGTTCCTATGAGGAATTTCAGAATGCGCTTGCCGTCGGAGTAGCAGCTCCTTTCCTTTGTGAGATCCGGGACAAATTCCACGATACTGTTGGAGCCCCAGGAGGCAGATCCTTCATATTCCCCGATCACTTTGGTCGTCAGTGTCTGCGACAGACGGTCTTTTGTCATAAAGGCTTCAAAGGCGCTTCCGTCGTCCGCTGTGTCGACCAGAACAGCGGTGATCATCAGGCCTTCGTATTCCGTGATCTCGGAGGAGAGCTTCAGGTGGATCTCCGGAACGCCGTATACCGTGGTGTTTTCCGGCAGCTCGATCGGATAATAAGCCGCGAGATGATCGTCTGTGAGGCTCATGTAAAAATGGTCACGTTCCTCCTGAGACAGATTATCCGAATCGGCTCCGGCTTCTGTTCCGGAGTACTCTGTGAAGAACGCTGCCAGACCTTTGGATTTGACGACGCTGGAGGTGTCTTCGTATGAGACAGGCGCATCGATGTAATTGAAATCCCGCCAGCTGTCATAGGCTTTCCATGAGCCGTCGACATTGGACTGGACCAGTACTGCGGGCATGTTCTCCGCGCCGTTGTCCACATCATACAGATAGTGGGCCAGCCAGCGGTTGATCGTCTCATTCCACACCTCATCGTTTACGATCATGTTATCCAGATTTTGGTGTCCATTCTGGTGAAGGGCAAGCTTGACGTTGGCGCCGGCCTTCTGAAACGCCTGGACCATCAGGTCGGCCTGTTTTGTTGTGACGTTGAAATCGTTCATTCCCTGAACGACCAGGGCGGAACAGCGGATGTTCTCCCAGTCGTCAGAGTAGTCGGATTCCGCCCAGATCGGGGCATAATTGCCATTGGTCTCTTCCTGGTCACGCGCGATCTGATTCAGCCAGGCGACGTAGTCTTTGTTCATGACCCTCCACTGCTGGTCCAGATAGCAGGCGCCGCAGTTAAAGGATGCCAGGCTGTCCGCATAGTTGACATCGAAGATGGTGGCGACTTCGTAGGGCATTGTGCCGCCGTACGAGACACCTGTCATGGCGACTTTCCCGTTGGACCAGTCGGCGCGGATCTCGACGCGGTTGTACCTATCCGTAAAGGCCCGGCGATTGCCGGCGAGCCATTCAACCACGGCCTTATGACTGTCGCGTTCCAGATCGGTGCCGCACAGTTCAAGGCCCTCGGAGCCGTAGGTTCCGATGCCGCTGGCGACGACAACCGCACAGCCGCGTGACAGATAATAGTCATAGGCTCCCGCATAAGTACAGGCTGTTTTTTCAGTTTCATTATCCTTTGGGGAAACGGGAATGGGGTAATTCCAGTCGGCATACGGGTTGGCGGCTGCCGCCGTATCCAGGCTGGTCATCTCGCCGACCGGTTCCCTTTTTTCACATTCCTGATACAGGCGTTCATAATCGAAGGGCTCATCTGTCTCGGGATACTCCGCTTCCATGGTACCGGCCCCGTTGTACCGGTTCAATTGATGAAACATCTGGCTTTTTCAATCATAAAAAACGGCGGCCTGCCGCAGCGGGTCGCCGTTCGCATGTATTCGATGTTTCTGTTTTCATTCTGCTTTCATTCTGCGCGCCGCAATCAGGTTCATCAGCATGAGTACAAAACCTGTCAGAACGATGCCAAGGGCAAACAGACCTTTTGGCTGAAGGACTGCACGGCCGGACTGGCGGATGCTTTCGAGCATTCCCTGGTTATTCAGCCACATCACCATTGCATAGGTCAGCAGAACAAACAGGATGATACCGGAAGATGTGCTGCGAGCGGCGCCGGAGCGGGTCACTGTAAGCAGGTAGAACAGGAGGCCAAGCAGGCACCACAGCGCCAGGATCAGATATGCCTCTGTACCCATCATTTCCGTAGCAGTGAGCTTCGGTACCAGATTCACGACGGCAAATGTTATGGAAGCGATGGTCCCGAGCGCACCGGTCGCAGCGGACAGCGTACTGCCGCTCTTTCCTGCAAGTTTCCATGCGGACAGTGAAGTGTAGCCAAACCCGATGACAGCACCAAGGGAAGCCAGGTTCAGGAAGCAGTCCAGAACATTTTTTCCCAGAAGGGAGATCAGGATCGCGATCACCATAATGAAGAGGATGCTGTGATTGGTGTTTGCAAATGTCCCGGATAATAAATGGTCCTCCGCCATCGTGGAGAGCATACGGGTGGTTGCCCGGAATGCGGCAATCATGCTGGTCAGAATGGCAGCCATGGCAGCGAGTGCGATGATCACAAGACCGGCATCTCCGATGATTGCCTTCGCGGAGAAGAAGGAGGGTACGGATGCAACGCCTGTCTGGGCTCCAAGATCGGCGATATATGCCTGCCAGGACGCATAACCGTCCGGAGCTGCACAGATGCTGATGAGTGTCAGAGCAATGTAGACAACGGCGCTCATCAGGATGGACACCGGGATGATCCACCGGGACTGCTTCACGTTGAACTTAAAATGGACGGTCTCCAGTGAGATGACCTCAAAACCGAAAAGGGCAAAGGGCGCCAGCATGACGATGGAAAAGATGGCGAAGGGTCTGCTGCCTCCCTGAATGCCGAACATCTCGACGCTGTTCAGCGTTTCGGGAAGGTTCAGGTGCGGCAGACAAAGCGCTGCGGCGGCCAGTACGCCTGCAAAAAGAACGATCGCCAGCAGGGTCTGCAGACGCTGCATCAGCGGTTTCGCG
Organism: uncultured Lachnospiraceae bacterium; assembly: GCA_902767335.1. Classification (GTDB taxonomy): domain Bacteria; phylum Bacillota; class Clostridia; order Lachnospirales; family Lachnospiraceae; genus Merdiplasma. Next base: position 911 of record CACXHD010000015.1, on the reverse strand, counting down.
TTGATAAACAGCAGACCGACGATGGACAGCGCAACGACGGAAGCGCCGACCTCGCCCAGCGTAATGACATTGCCGGCGATATTGTAGCTGCGGTAGCCGATCTGCAGACTGTTGGCGAACAGCGTGCGGATGACGGTAAACAGAGAGATCGCGTTCAGAAAAAGGATGGCCAGATAGGACAGGGAGAGAAACCAGGCGCACAGAAAGGCGTGGTTTCGGCCCAGAGCTTCCTTTGTATAGGCGTAGACGCCGCCCGTTCCCGGTCTCTGGCGCATCAGAAACGAAAAGTTTCCGCCGATGATCAGCATGATCACAACGCCGATCGCCATACCGATCAGCGAACCCAAGGGGCCCGCCACAGGCAGGAAGGCCGAGCCGGGCAGATTGAATGCGCCCCAGCCGACAGTGCATCCGAAAGCGATCGCCAGGACATCGAGGGGTGACAGGTATCGGTCGTATGTATAAGCTCTGTTGTTCTCCATGATATCTCTTTTCCTTTCCGGCACAGGAGCGGGATGAAATCCCGTCAGAGTGCCAATCCGTGCAGAACGGCAGCTGTCTGACATATATTCTGATTCCATTGTACAGCTGAGGCATTACATATATGGTTACATATGACGGTATCTTGAATGTTATGAAATAGACTGTGAATATGCGCACTACAGGCGCAATGAGTGTTGCGATTACAGGATTCGAGGTTATATGACTGGTTGTGTTTTCGTCTGGATTTGTCTTTGCTTCCAGAGAAATGCAGATGAAATCAGCGTCTCCTTAATTATATGCGATCAAAGCCGAAAAGGCAAACGGCTCTGTTGACGCACAGCGCAGGCGAATCAGGGTGCCAATCAGGGAACGGTTCTCAGCCAAACAGGGCCAATCAGGGGACGGTTCTGGGAGACAGGGGACGGTTC
>CACXHD010000014.1 GCA_902767335.1 uncultured Lachnospiraceae bacterium | reverse complement strand
CGGACGAAGAGCCCGGGTTGATAAGTTTCCGTCCGCCCGCGTCGCCTGATCGAGCGGACGAAGAGCCCGGGTTGATTAGTTTCAGTCCGCCCGCTTCGCCTGATCTGGCGGACGAAGAGCCCGGCCGGAAGCCCCTCCAGGCACCCAAAGGAGACAGAGAACCGTCCCCTGTCTCCGAACCGTCCCCCGTCCCCTGTCTCGAACTGTCTCCCACGTCCTCCCTCACGCAAGAACGGGTATTTCACTTGAAACACCGCTGAAAATATTATACAATAGAAACACTTAAAATCTCTGTGTACGAAAGGGAAATGACAGAGAGAAAAACCGCATTTTGTCAAAAGACAGGAAGGGAGGATTTTCATGAAAAGGATCGGTCTGTTGACCAGCGGCGGCGACTGTCAGGCGCTGAATGCAACCATGCGAGGCGTTGTAAAAGGCCTTTCAAGCAACCTGGACGAGCTTGAAGTCTATGGTTTTATGAATGGATATAAAGGCTTGATTTACGGTGATTACAGGCTTCTGACATCAAAGGATTTTTCCGGTATCCTTACCAAAGGCGGAACGATCCTTGGATCTTCCCGCCAGCCGTTCAAACTGATGAGAACGCCGGATGAGAAGGGCCTGGACAAGGTCGAGGCCATGAAGCAGAATTACTATAAGCTTCGTCTGGACTGCCTGGTGATTCTCGGCGGCAACGGGACGCAGAAGACGGCCAACCTGCTGAGTGAAGAAGGACTGCATATTATTCATCTGCCGAAAACCATCGACAATGATATCTACGGCACCGACATGACCTTCGGTTTCTACAGCGCGGTCAATATCGCGACGGATGCAATCGACTGCATCCACACTACGGCAGCATCCCACAACCGTGTCTTTATCGTCGAGATCATGGGACATAAGGTCGGCTGGCTGACGCTGTACGCAGGGATCGCAGGCGGCGCGGATATTATCCTGCTTCCCGAGATTCCGTATCACATTGACAAGGTCATTGAGGCTATCGACAAACGGACCAAAGCCGGAAAGGGCTTTACCGTTATCGCGGTCGCCGAAGGTGCGGTGTCTGCGGCGGATCTCAAGCTGAGCAAGAAGGAATTCAAGAAAAAGATGGAGGAGAAGAAATATCCGTCCGTCGCCTATGAGCTCGCGGAAGATATCCTCAAGCGCTCCGGCACTGAGGTGCGCATCACGGTTCCGGGCCATACACAGCGGGGCGGCAGCCCGTGTCCGTATGACAGAGTTCTTTCCACCCGTCTGGGTGTGGCGGCTGCGAAGCTGATCCTGGACGAGCAGTACGGATATATGGTCGGTATCGTCAACAACAAGACAAAGAAGGTTCCGCTGAAGGATGTGGCCGGCAAGCTGAAAACGGTGTCTCCGGATGATCAGTTTGTACAGGAGGCCAAGCTGCTTGGCATCAGCTTCGGTGACTGAGAGAAAACGCAAGATATGTGTTTCCCATAATGCATCAGGGGCGCGGGAGACGGCTGTGCGGCAGCCGTCCCCAAAGCGCCCCGTTTCGCGTCAGAAAGAGGAACGCGGGAAGGGGTAACCGGGAAGAGGCAGCCAGGAAGAGGTAACCGGGAAGAAGCAGCCGGGAAGGGGTAACCAGGAATTGGCAGCCGGGAAGAGGCAGCCAGGAAGAGGTAACCGGGAAGAGGCAGCCGGGAAGAGGCAGCCAGGAAGAGGTATCCAGGAGGAGCAACCAGCATGAGTTATACCGCGCTGTACCGCAAATACCGGCCGGCGTATTTTTCAGAGGTCAGGGGACAGGACGCGATTGTCACGACCCTGCGAAATCAGGTCCGGGCAGACCGGATCGGCCACGCATATCTGTTCAGCGGTACCCGTGGTACCGGCAAGACGACCATTGCCAAAATTATGGCCAGAGCGGTCAACTGTGAGAATCCGGTCGACGGGGAACCCTGCGGGGAATGCTCCAGCTGCCGCGCCATTCTCGCGGGCCGGTCCCTGAATGTCATTGAGATCGATGCCGCTTCCAACAACGGCGTGGACAATATCCGCGCGATTCTGGACGAAGTGGAATACCCTCCGTCGGAGGGACGCTATAAGGTCTACATTATCGACGAGGTGCACATGCTGTCTGCCGGCGCTTATAACGCACTGCTGAAGACGCTGGAAGAACCGCCCTCGTATGTCATCTTTATCCTTGCGACCACGGAGGTTCATAAGATTCCGGTGACCATCCTTTCCCGCTGCCAGCGCTATTCGTTCAAACGCATCGGCACCGCGGAAATCTGCGCACGCCTGGACCAGCTTCTCAGAGAAGAAAACGTGGAGGTGGAGGAAGACGCCGTGAAATACATCGCCAGGAAAGCGGACGGCGCGATGCGGGATGCGCTGAGCCTGGCGGACCAGTGTATCTCGTTCTATCTGGGAGAAAAGCTGACCTATGAGAAGGTGCTGGATGTCCTTGGCGCGGTGGATACCGACGTCATCAGCAGACTGCTGCGGATGCTTCTGGCAGGCGATGTGGGCGGAGGGCTGAAACTGCTTTCGGACCTGGCCGCCGAGGGGCTGGACCTGGATGTGCTGGTGAGCGATTTTACGGAATATCTGCGGAGCATCCTGCTGTACAAGGCTTCCGAAGTCTCCGCACAGATGCTGGATCTGTCTCCCGAACAGCTGCTGGTGCTGCGGGAGGACGCCGCGCAGGTCCGGGACGATACCCTGATGCGGTATATTCATTCGTTTTCCGAGCTTGCAGGTCAGATGCGCTACGCGTATAATAAGCGAGTACTGTTGGAGATTGCGGTCATCCGGCTCTGCCGGCCGCAGATGCGTTCGGACGAGCTGTCCGTGATCCAGCGGGTGCGGCGGCTTGAGGAAATTGCCGAGAGGGGAAGCCTTTCGGCGGGTGCAGCGGCCGGGGAAGGGCCGGCGGGCACGGGATTTTCCGGGGACAGTATATCCGGCGCTGCCCGGCAGATGCAGCCCGACGCGTCAGCGTCCGCTAAGACGGGCGGAAGCGGGACAGCACGCACGGATGGGGCCGGGACGGCCGCCGGCATGAACGGCGGGGCAGACTTCCCGGCAAAGAGCCTCTATGAGGCGAAGGCCGCGCCGGAGGACCTGCAGCAGATTGAAGCGATGTGGTCCGGGATCATCTCCGGCGTCTCCAGCCCGCGGTTCGGATCGGTGCTTGCGACGACCGTCCGGATGTTTGACCCGTCGGATCCGGAGAGCAATCTGCTTGTGATTGCGTTTAAGGATTTCCTCGGCGAACCTTATGTCGGGGACCCGAAGTCTGCGCAGGAGCTGGAACGGCTGATCGGGGAAAAACTCGGCAAAGAAATCCGGGTGAAACTGATCCTGCGCTCAGACGCGGGACTTTACGGTGAACAGCTGATGCCGGTGGAGGTAAAAAGTCAGAACCTGGCGCAGCATATAGCGATGGAAATTGAAACGGAAGACGATTGACAGATCAAAACGGAAGACGATTGAAAGATCGAAGCGGAAGACGATTGAAAGATCGAAACGGAAGACGATTGAAAGATCGAAACGGAAGATCATTGACAGAAGGAGAAATCTATGGCAAAGAGAGGCGGTTTTGGCGGCGGAATGCCCGGCAATATGAACAATCTGATGAAGCAGGCGCAGAAGATGCAGAAGCAGATGGAAGAAAACCAGAAAGCGCTTGAGGAAAAGGAATTCAAAGTGACGGTCGGCGGCGGCGCTGTGGAGATCACCATGTCCGGAAAAAAGGAAGTGACCTCCGTGAAGATTGATCCGGAGGCAGTGGATCCGGACGATGTGGAAATGCTCGAGGACCTGATCATGAGCGCAGTCAACGAGGTGTACCGCAAGGTGGATGATGAGGCGCAGACCGCGATGTCCAGACTGACCGGCGGGCTGGGCGGACTTGGCGGCTTCGGCTTCTGATGAAGGTGGAAACAGAACCGGCATGAACTATTACGGAAAAGAAATGAACGCGCTGATCGAGCAGCTCTCGGCGCTGCCGGGGATCGGCAGCAAGACGGCGCAGCGGCTGGCGTTCCATATTGTCAATCTGCCTCCGGAGCAGGTGCAGACACTGTCGGACACGATGGTGAATGCCCGCAGAAAGATCCGCTACTGCAAAACGTGCTGTACCATGACCGACCAGGAGATCTGCCCGATCTGTGCGGATCCGTCCCGGGACAGGAAGACGATTATGGTGGTCGAAAACACCCGGGACCTGGCCGCCTACGAAAAGACAGGAAAATACAACGGCGTATATCATGTGCTGCAGGGCGCTATCTCTCCCATGCTGGGGATCGGTCCTGCGGATATCCGCCTGAAGGAGCTGATGGTGCGTCTGGAGGGGGACGTTGAGGAGG
>CACXHD010000013.1 GCA_902767335.1 uncultured Lachnospiraceae bacterium | reverse complement strand
GAACCGTCCCCTGTCTCCCCCTGTCTCCCATTCACGGCCATCCGATCGGGTCGTCCGGCGGCAGCATGCATCGGAACTGATCTCCGCATCTTGCGAGTTCTCCGAGCACGACTGCCGTCTTTTCCTTATCGAGAAACCAGTTCTCCCTGCTGATCCCCTTCGTAACCGCCGGGACCATCAGAAGACGGGTCTGCGGAAACTGCTGCTGGTAATATGTAAATGCTCTTCGTGCATGGAAGGCCTGGCAGCAGATGATCGCCGTGCGGATATCCAGTCCCGCTTCCAGCGTAACCTTTCTCGAAAAAATTGCGTTTTCCCAGGTATACGTCGCCTGATCCTCTAAAAGCACCGCCTCTTCCGGCACTCCATGCTCCACAAGAATGCTGCGCATGTATTCCCATTCTGTGGAAAACTGCTGTCCCGGAAAACGCCCCGATACCTTGCTGTATCTCCCGGAAGGGAGAATCAGCGGCGCATATCCCTCGCTGTACAGCTGCGCAGCTTTTATTACGGTCTCCGACGCATTGCTGCCCGGAATAAAGAGGATGTCCGCTTTCTGCGGCGCATCCTCAAGAAAAATGAATTCGGTGATCGCATCGTAAAACGGTTTCATCCGGTTTCTCCCGTTCAGGCCGTCGGCAGGCGGAATGAACTCTTCAGGGAAACGATCTGGTTGAAGACCGGTGCTCCCTCCGTCGAATCCTTCGCATCCACACAGAAAAATCCCGTGCGAACAAACTGGAAACGGTCGTAAGGTTTCGCCTGTGCCAGAGACGGCTCCAAACAGCAGTCTTCCAGAACGGTCAATGAGTTCGGGTTGAGGTTGAGCGATCCGTCCTCATTGTAGACCCCTTTCTCCTCATCGATCAGATTCTCAAAGAGGCGAACCTGGCAGCGGACGGCCTCCGGTGCATAAACCCAGTGAATCGTACCCTTGACCTTTCGTCCGGCAAAGCCGCTTCCGCACTTTGTCTCCGGATCGTACGTGCAGTGAACCGCCGTCACATTTCCATTCTCATCGGTATCATAGCTGACGCATTTCACAAAGTACGCGCCCATCAGGCGGACTTCATTGCCCGGGAACAGACGGTAATATTTCTTCGGCGGTTCGACCATGAAATCATCCCGATTGATGAACAGTTCCCGGCCGAAGGGCACTTTCCGGGTACCCATTTCGGGGTTCTCCAGATTGTTTTCAATATCGAGAAGCTCCTTCTCTCCCTCGGGATAGTTGTCGATGATCAGACGAAGCGGGTCGGTCACTGCCATGACACGGGGCGCTTTGAGCTTCAGGTCTTCACGGATACAGTATTCCAGCATCCGGTAGTCCACGGAACTGTTCGCCTTGCTCACACCCACAAGGTCAACGAACATCTGGATCGATTCGGGCGTAAATCCTCTTCTGCGAAGCGCCGCGATGGAAACCAGGCGCGGATCTGTCCAGCCGTCTACGATCCCGTTGTCCACCATACGCTTGATATAGCGTTTGCCGGTCACTACATTGGTCAGGTACAGCTTGGCAAATTCGATCTGTCTCGGAACATCCGTCGGTTTCTCCTTGAAGCCGCACTCGATCAGCACCCAGTCGTACAACGGACGATGGTCTTCAAATTCAAGCGTGCAGATGGAATGCGTCACTCCTTCGACGGCATCCTCGATGGGATGGGCGAAGTCGTACATCGGATAAATGCACCATTTGTCTCCGGTATTGTGATGCGTCATCCGCGCGACACGATAGATGACCGGATCCCTCATATTGATGTTGGGGGAAGCCATGTCAATCTTGGCGCGCAGAACCTTTGTACCGTCTTCATATCTGCCTTCCTTCATCTCTTCGAAAAGACGCAGATTTTCCTCAACGGAACGGTTCCGGTACGGGCTCTCCCTGCCCGGTTCTGTCAAAGTCCCGCGATATTCCCGGATTTCATCGGCAGTCAGATCGCACACGAAAGCTTTGCCCTTGCGGATCAGGTCCACTGCACATTCATACATTTTGTCAAAATAGTCGGAAGCAAAATACATATGCTCGCCCCAGTCTGCGCCAAGCCATGCAATATCTTCCTTGATGGATTCGACAAACTCGGTTTTTTCTTTTGTCGGATTGGTGTCATCAAAGCGAAGATTGAACTGTCCGCCGTATTTTTTTGCAAGACCATAATTCAGAAGAATGGATTTTGCATGTCCGATATGCAGGTAGCCGTTCGGCTCCGGCGGAAAACGAGTACATATCGTCTGTGTCTTTCCCTCCGCCAGATCGGCTTCGATGATCTGCTCAATAAAGTTTTTTCCAGTATTTTCCATAATGATGTTTCCGGCCTTTCATAAAGAATTTAAGGAAGCGCTGAACAACTCCCGAATGAATCCGTGTTTCCCGGGCATCCCCGAACTGCATTCCGTCTCCGGTTCTGTCCGCGAACGGTAACATCCTACCACAAACAACAGCAAAAAACAATATCATGAACGGGAACGCATGTGTTATACTATAGTCAACGTCAGAAATAATCTGATGTTGATTATAGCGCTGTGATCTGCGTTCAGATATTTTCAGTGAGGCTGTCATCATGTATTACTTTATTGTCAATCCGACATCCAGTTCCGGCAGCGGCATGCGGATCTGGAAAGCCTGTTCCGGAATTCTGAAAGAACGGAAAATTGCATATCGTGTATTTCTGCTGCGAAAAGAAGGGGATGCAGGTTATCTTGCAAACCGGATTGCGCAGAAATGTCTTCCGTGTACCGTCGTGATTGTCGGCGGAGATGGCACCATCAACGAATTTCTGAATGCGCTTCCGACCTTTGACGGACTTACTCTGGCCTGTATTCCGGTCGGATCCGGCAATGATTTTGCCCGGGGGCTGAATCTCCCTTCCGATCCGGAAAAAGCGATGGAGCTGATTCTGGATCATCCGCATATCCGGTCCGTCAATATCGGAGTGGCCTTATCCGATCAGACCGAAAGAAGCTTTGCCGTCAGTTCCGGCGTCGGTTACGACGCTCTGGTCTGTTATGCATCGCTCAAGTCTCCCCTGAAAACAATCCTCAACCGGTTCGGACTTGGTCGATTGATCTATATGATCAATGCCCTGCGCATCCTCAGCAGTCTTCAGATGTTTTCCGTCCGTCTTGTGACAGATGACCATCAGCTTCAGGGCTTTGAAAATGTCTGTTTTGCCGCCGTGATGAACGTCCGCTGTGAAGGCGGCGGATTTCCTTTCGCACCGAAAGCGGATCCCTCCGACGATCTTCTGAATCTTGTAATCGCCGAAGGCATGCCGAAATGGAAAATCCTTCTGGCTCTTCCGCTCTCATTCCTGGGACTGCATACCCGTCTTCACGGCGTTCATATCATCCCGTGCCGCTGCGCCATGCTGCGGTGCGATACCCCGCAGTGTGTCCACACGGACGGAGAGCATCTCGGATTTGGCAGAAAAATCAGCTACCGGATCCGCAGCAGCCGTCTTCAGGTGATCACGCGCTGAAGCGCCGGAGGCGGACCGTTTTTCCGTTTGATCCGAGCCTGTCCGACTGTCCCGCTTTTTCCGGCGGACCAGTCCTCCGTTTAATCCGGTTTTGTCCGCCTGTCCCGCTTTTTCCGGCGGACCAGTCCTCCGTTTAATCCGATTTTGTCCGCCTGTCCCGCTTCTCCCGGCGGACCCGTCTTCTGCTTGATCCGAGCTTGTCCGCCCTGCGGAAACAGAAAGCAGCAGGCAGACATATCAGCGTATACAGCACAAAGGCAGCCGGCGCAGGATCTGTGATTTTCGGTATACAGATCCCTCGCCGGCTGCCTGCTGACATCTTTTTACAGTTCGCATCGACTGCCTATTTATATCTTCTTACGATCCGCATCACTGCTCCATAATAGCTTCCGCCAAAAAGGTTCAGATGATTCAGAAGGTGATACAGATTGTACAAGTCCCTCCGGTCAGAATATCCCGGAAGCAGCTTTCCCGATTCCTTATATGCATCATAAAAAGCAGGTGCAAAACCGCCAAACAGTTCTGTCATCGCCAGATCCGCCTCCGCATGGCCTGCATATACAGCAGGATCGATCAGGCAGGCGTATCCGTCGTCACCTGTCACAAAATTCCCGCTCCACAGATCTCCGTGGAGCAAGGACGGGTGTTCCGGTTCTGTCAAAAACTGATCCAGATGATCCAGCAGGCTCTGCATTGCTTTTCGATCCGATGGATCAAAATAGGACTTTGCCCTTTGAAACTGAACCTCCAGGCGGCATTCCCGGAAGAAATCGATCCATCCGGTCCGTATCTTATTTGTCTGTGCACCGGCGCCGATAAAGTTGTCTTCCGGGAAACCGTATTTCCCGCCCGGTGTCCATTCTGAGGGATCGGCTCTGTGCATGTGCGCAAGCTGTCTTCCGAAATGTTCCCAGTAGTCTTTCCTGGGCGGCGCAGCTTCCAAATATTCCATCATCAGATAGGATTTGTCCTCGCAGACTCCCCACTTCCAGACTTGCGGCACCCGTAGTGTGCCTGTTTTCCGGATCGCAGACAGCCCCGTCACTTCCGCTTTGAAGAAGCCGGCATTCGCCTTCGAATTCTCCTTCAGAAAGATACGGTTTCCGTCCGAAAGATATACCAGAAACGCATCATTGATATCTCCTCCCGAAACCGCTTTTCGTCCTATAATCCCAACCCCGGAGCCGAATAATTCATGGATTATCTCTGCGTAATCAGCCATATGTTCTGCCCTCCGGCCGGCTGCCGTCCCTCAATTGAAACCGACCAGTTTCCTTGCGATCTTATATCCCCGCACCGTTGTTTTTACCCCAAGCTTGCCGGGGAGATTGATTGCCATGCCCATCGGCGTAAAGCGAAGATGCAGGTACATCGGGAGGCTTTTCTTTTTCAGGTAAGACCAGATCTCTTTCTTCTTTTTCAGATTTTCCGGCGTTCCGCTGACCAAAAGCAGGGAAGAAGTCACCACCATGATCTTATCCAGGTAATTGTACATGGCTTTACGGACATGCGGATCTTTCCCTCGGAAATCCTGCTCCGCCATAATATCGATCATGATCTTGTTTACTTTGATCTGCTGGTCGATGCGCCCGATCATCACCTGTTCATTGACCGACTGATCTTCTCTTCCGATATAATAATGGTAGAGATTCACATCCATGTAATACAGCTTCCGGACATATGGGAACGGCTGAAATGCGAAAATATTGTCCACGTAGAACGTATGATCCGGCAGATGCAGCCCCGAATCGAGCAGCACCTGACGTCTGTAGATAATATTGTGCATCAGGATATACTGCGTCGTCTTCATATGATGCATCGCCGACCAGTCAAAGATCTCATCGACCGGAAACGCATGGTGAAAATTCATGACCTTTTTGCGTTTCGCTCCGACCTTGTCGTAGATGAAATTGGCGAGGATCATATCCACCGGTGTCTGCGCCTCTTCCAACTCTTTCATCTTCGCAATCAGGGCCAGCAGGGCGTCCCTGTCCGCCCAGTCATCACTGTCGATGACTTTAAAATAAAGTCCCTGGGCTTCACGGATACCTGTGTTGACTGCTTCGCCGTGACCTCCGTTTTCCTGATGAATCGCCCGCACAATTCCGGGATATCTCTCCTGATACATATCAGCGATTTCCGCTGTATTATCCTTCCAGGAACCGTCATTGATCACCAGAATCTCCACATCGTCTCCTGCCGGCAGCACGGATTCGATGCATTTCCCCATATAATCTGCAGAATTGTAACACGGTATTGCTACGCTCAGTATTTTCATATTCCTTTATTATCGCTTTCCTCTTAATAAAATGTTTCACTCGGCAGAAATCCTGACATCACCCAGCCAGTGTCCTGTTCGACTGTATTCCTGTTTATCTTTATTCTTTTCAATCGCGGTCTTTTCCGCCGCTTTCCTCTTCCGCGAAACCCGCTTTCCCCAGACGGATGGAAAGCGCCCGGGCATATACGCGGAACGCAGCCGGAATCGGATATTGTTTCTCGGTTTCCTCCGGCCGGACCACCAGAAATCCGGCCTCCGGATTCACTTCTCCGAGAGAAGTCACCAGAATCCGGTATCCGGTCATCTGCCATTCAATGTGGGAAAAAACATGTTTCGCGGCCGGAAGCGGTTGAATTCTCACCGGTTCCAGTCCCATTTCCTGCTTCAGGCAGGTCAAAACTTCTTCCGGCGTCCGGTGTCCGGACAGCGACGGAAGTTCATACATCCCGGCGAGCAGACCCTTTTCCTCACGCCGCCGGATCAATGTATGCGTTCCGTCAAGGAGTACCAGAATGGTCTTCTCCTCCATTTTCCGCTTCTTCGGCGCGGAACGGAATGGAATAGAGTCGGTCAGACCGTTTTTATGGGAAACACACCAGCGGGACAGCGGACATTTCTCACAATGTGGCGCCCCTCCGGGTACACAGACAAGTGCACCGATCTCCATCAGGGCCTGATTGATCGTCCCCGGAACGTTCCGTTCTTCTCTTCGATCCGCGCTCCCGTAATTCCGGTCCGTACAAGCTGGATTTCTCACACCATCCCGCTCGGTCAGGGCATTCTTCTGCTCCCGCTCAGGCAGAGGATCCTTTCGCCCCGGCTCCGGCCATTCACCGGTTCCTGACTCCAGCAGCGGCTGCAGCGTTTGGAATACATCCCGTTTCACTGCTTCCTGCCGGATATCTCTCCGATCCGCCCGCAGTCGGGCCACAACCCGCAGGACATTCCCGTCCACAGCCGGGACGCCGATCCCGAATGCAATCGAAGCAATCGCACCGGCCGTATAGGGCCCGATTCCCGGCAGTGACAGCAGCTTTGTGTAATCCGCCGGCAGAGCAGATCCATACTCTTCCGTCAAAACCCGTGCACAGCGCTGCATGTTTCTGACCCGGCTGTAATAGCCAAGGCCTTCCCAGAGCTTGTGAAGACGGTCTTCCGGACAGTCGGCCAGTGCCCTGATATCCGGCAGTTCCCGGATAAATCTCTCATAATAGGGTTTCACTGCTTCCACCCGGGTCTGCTGGAGCATAATCTCCGAGACCCAGACATGGTAAGGCGTGGGATCCGTCCGCCATGGGAGTTCCCGGCGGCAGGATGCAAACCATTCGCACAGAACCCTGCCGGCTTCCCGGGCCCGTCGCTGCCAAAGAGCACCTCAGCGCTTCCTTCACTCTCAAATGCACTCACAGGTGATTCTCCTGGAAGAGGATGGGCCGGAGCATCAGGCTGATTTTCGAACGCATGATATCAAAGGCCACGTCATTCAATCCGCTGTTGATAATAATGTCCGCATAGGCCTTGGTCGGTTCCACGTACAGATAATGCATCGGTTTGACGGTTGTCAGATACTGCTGAACGATATTGTCCAGATCCCTTCCTCTCTCTTTTACGTCACGGACAATTCTTCTGAGAATTCGCTCGTCTGCGTCCGCTTCGACAAACACTTTGATGTCAAGCATCTCCCGCAGCCGCGGATCCGCCAGCAGCAGAATTCCTTCCACAAGAATGATTTTGCGCGGTTCAATCCGGATCGTCTCGTCCGACCGGTTATGAATACTGTAATCATAGACCGGGCACTCAATCGCCTCTCCCCGGCGGAGCATCTTCAGATGCTCGACCAGCAGGTCCGTCTCCAGCGCATCCGGATGGTCATAATTGACTTTCTTGCGTTCCTCAAACGGAATTGTCTGCTTACGGTAATAGTTGTCATGATATACAACAGCAACCTGATCTCCGAATTCCCCCTTGAGCCGGTTGGTAAATGTTGATTTTCCAGATCCGGTTCCGCCTGCAATGCCTATGATTACACAGTCCATCGTTCTCCTCCGTAAGTAATGCTGTTCTGCCTTTCTGTTGGAAAGAATCTCATTCTGCAACGCAGTTTTTCTTTATCAACTATACTGTCAGAAATGAAAATGGTCAAGTTCTAACTATAGCGGAAGGTGCTCCCGGCAAGCCGTCCTTCGCAGCCGGCGGCAGAAAAAGCTGTATTACGATCCACTCCGCCAGGCTGGCGGTTAACTCCCCTCTTCGTTCCTGTCGGAATTGTCTGCTTATGAGATATAAGGGGCACGCGGGCTGTGAATAGCAGCAATGCAGCACATCCGCCACTTGCACTGCAGCGAAGTGCGTGCTATAATGCGCACTGCCAAGGAGGGTAATTCATTGAAAAAGATATTGGTGATCGGCTCTGCCGTTGTAGACGTTATTATACACCTTGAAGATCATGTACCGGTTCGCGGAGAGGATGTACACGCTCTCTCCCAGGAGATGCGCATGGGCGGATGCGCTTACAATACATCCGACACGATCCGCCATTTCCGCGTTCCCTATATTCCCTTTTTCCCGGTCGGCACCGGTACTTACGGTGATTTCGTCCGGAAATCCTTCCGGGAAAAGAAGATTCCTCTGCTGCTCCCGACGCCGTCTATGGACAATGGATGCTGTTACTGCCTGATTGAGCAGGACGGGGAGCGCTCGTTTATTTCGTGGCACGGCGCGGAATACCGCATCCAGCGCGAATGGTTCTCTCTGCTTGACCCGGAAGAAATCCACAGTATCTATATCTGCGGACTTGAGATTGAGGAGCCGACCGGTCCGAATATCGTCTCATTTCTCGAAACGCTGAAGGATATTCCTGTTTATTTTGCGCCCGGTCCGCGGCTGATGCGGATTGATCCGCATCTGATTGACCGGATCTTCGCGCTTCATCCGATCCTTCATCTGAATGACGAGGAAGCCTGCATTTTTACAGGTCAGAAGGATTATCCGGGCGCAGCAAAAGCGATTTATGCAAAAACGCTCTCACCGGTCATCATCACGCTCGGCAAAGAAGGCTGTTATTACTTTGATCCGCAGGATGCCCCCGAAGGGCTTCGCATTCCGGCAGAAAACGCGGAGCAGATTGACTCGACGGGTGCCGGAGATGCGCATATCGGAGCAGTCATGGCCTGCCGGTACCGCGGCGATTCCATGGCGGACGCCATCCGGACCGCAAACCGCGTTTCCGCAAAAATCGTCAGTGTCGACGGCGCTCTGCTGCCGGATTCAGTGTTTGACGCGCTTGATGTGTGACCGTTTTCGATGGAAGTTCCGCTTCAAATCTTTTCCGCATAGTAACGGCAGACCTCGCCCATCCGTTTCGCAAACGCGGCCTGGTCTGCCTTTACTGCGAAATGACAGTTCACTTTTTCTCCGTTCTTACGTTCAAAATCCACATACGTCTGACCCTCATTCTCCGCCCCCGGCCGCTCTTCGACCGTCACATGACAATCCTCGAAGGTGACCATCCCGGGGTACAGCATCGATGCCACCGCCAGTGCATCATGAATGATATTGTTGTCCATCCCCAGTTCTTCACTGTTTCGGATCGCAAACTCTGTCAGGCTTCGCAGAAACCAGTTTTTCGGGGAGGTTCCGCAAAGCTCCCTCATTCGGTTCATATCTGCCGGAGTAAGCGCGCAGGCGTGCGTTGCATCCAGGCCGACCATGTAGACGTCCATTTTCTCCAGAACTTCGCCGGCCGCGGCCGGATCCACCCAGATATTAAACTCAGCCTTTTTTCCATATGCCCCGGAATTTCCGAAGGTTCCCCCTCCCATAATGCAGAACCGGGAAAGCAGGGACGGAAGGTCCGGGTGCGCGCGCAGGGCCAGCGCGATATTGGTCAGCGGACCGGTTGCAAACAGGATCAGGTTCCCCTGCGCTTTCACTGCCTCTTCGTAAATCACGTCCCAGGCAGGCTTATCGTCCGGCTTTCTGGAAGGCGGCGGAAGTACAATGTCTCCCAGTCCGGTCTGGCCGTGGACATGCTCGGCTGTCCTGTCGATTTCATAATTTCTGACCAGCGGACGATCCGCCCCGAAGGCCACTCTGCAGTCGATGCCGAAAATTTCCGCCAGACAAAGTACATTTTTGCGGGTCAGACTGGCCGGAACATTTCCTTCCACCGCGGTAATCGCCCGTATCTCATAACCGGGTGCGGCATTGGCCAGCGCAATCGCATAGCTGTCATCCACCCCCGGATCACAATCAATAATGATGGGAATTTTATTCATCTTGTCTTTATCCTTTCCCTCTGCTGTCTGCAGTCCGACATGGCTTTACCGGCTTTGCCGCGGCCGGTAAACCCTGTGAGCCCCGGATTCTGCCGTTACAGCAAGAGCCGGCACATACATGCCGACCCTTACATCTCATTCCTAATATTGTAATAGGCAAACCGTCTTTTCTCCGGCATTTGCTGCACCACCAGGAAACGCGGTGCGCGCGCGATCCATCTCGTGAGCGGAACGCGGGAAACGCAATGCGCGGGAAACGCGGTACGCCCGGCACGCCGTCAGGACGCTTTGACCCGGTGCGTCGCGCGGTTGTACTTGATGACCGAGATCACGACGAGAACAACGATGGTCACGATATACGGCAGCATCAGTACCAGGTCAGCCGGCGCATTGGTCAGCTGCAGCTGGTTGGACACGGCGTCCGCCACACCGAAAATCAATGCGCAGAACATCGATCCGATCGGTGAACCGCTGACCATTGAGGAAGCCGAAAGACCGATATATCCTCGGCCGGCTACCATGTCCTTGGTAAAGGATGTCAGATAACCCATAGACATGAAGGCTCCGCCGATACCGCCGAGCGCTCCGGCCAGTGTCCATGCCAGGAGATAGATCTTCGACACAGAGATACCGACCGACTCTGCCGCATGCGGGTTTTCACCCACCGCACGGATATGGAATCCGGTTTTGGATCTGTGGATGAAAATCTGCAGAAGAATCGCCGCAGCCACCGCTCCGTACGTGAGGATGTTATGTCCCGAGAGGATCGGTCCGATCACCGGGATTGCGGACAGGCCCGGAATATTGATCTTCGGCAGCGCCAGAGACTTAATGGCAACTGCAGAGTTGGATTTCTCGCCTGTCAGCGCGAACAGCAGGAAAATCGTCCCGCCGGACGAGGCAAGATTGATGGCAATCTGTGCCAGCATCAGGTCTGCTTTTCCTTTTACGGTTGCAACCCAGATCAGAACTCCCGTGATGCCTCCCGCGACGACCGCCGCAAGGAAGCCGACCAGCGCACTGTGCGTGACGCCGCTGATGACAACGCCGATCAGAGCACCCCAAAGCATCATAGACTCGGCAGCCATATTGAAAAGACCTGCTTTTTCACAGACCGCCGCAGACAGTGCAGCGAAAATCAGCGGAGTCGAAAGACGTAATACAGAAAAACCAAAGGAAGTGATCAATCGGATATTCATTCTTTACCCCCCTTTTCTGCAAGTGCCTTTTTCGCGGAGTTGAAAATCATCTTGCGTTTGATTCCGCTCAGGAACATCTCAGCCGCCACAAGGACGATGATGATACCCTGAATAATGGAGACAAACTCCGGCGGAATATCCGTCGTACGGGAAACGATGTCCGCTCCGGTCCGGATATAGGCGATCAGGAAGGCGCTCAGCGGAACCAGCGCAGGATTTTTTCTGGCCAGAACGGCGATCATCAGGCCGTCAAAGCCGTAGCCCGTCAGGGACGTCCACTGATAGCTGGAGAACATGCCGAGGATCTGTACCGTACCGCCGATGCCGGCGAACATGCCGCCGACCACCTGTGCAAGAATGATCGTGGAAACAACCGGAATACCGATGTACTTTGCGAACACCGGATTCAGACCGACAATCCGCATCCGGAAGCCAAAGGACATCTTATAAAACAGAACAGCTGCAAAGATCACGCAGAGCAGCGCAATCACCAGACCGGCGTGAACCGAAGTCTTCGGAATAATGTTCGGAAGCTTCAGGCCGGCGGTCCATTTGAAAGAAGCAGTGATGGATGAACCCGGATCCTTAATCTGATATTTCAGAATATAATTCGTCAGATACAGAAGAATATAGTTCATCATCAGAGATACCACGCAGACATCCGCGTGGAACAGCTGATCCGCAAGGGCAGGAACCAGAGAAGCGGCGGCTCCCGCAAGCGCTCCGACCACCAGCACGATGATCAGCAGGACCGGCGCCGGTACCTTGTCGGACAGTGCAATCGCAACACAGGCCGAAAGGCAGCCGCCCAGATTGACAGCACCCTCTCCCACCAGGTTGAATTTATTGATTGCATATACAAAGCACATGCAGACACCGGTAAAGATAATCGGTATCATGGTCGAAAGGATATTGCCGAATCTTCGAAAGCTTGAGAAAGGTCCTGCGATAAACTGTGAAATTACATACAGGGGCTGATCCGAAATCAGCGCCAGGATGATCAGGGCAATCACATATGCGACCAGAACGGCAACAAGGATTCGGATCAGGTCAAACCAGGTCTCGATCTTTTTTGCATTATTCATAGTACACCCTCCATTTCTTCTGCAGTCATGGTGCGTATGCCAAGCATATATTCGCCGAGCACATCCACATCGACTACATTAGCTTTCGGGAAAGCAGCCACGATTTTGCCCTGCCGCATAACAAGCAGACGGTCACTCACTTCGAGAATCTCATTCAGGTCAGCCGAAATCAGCAGGGATCCGATCCCTTTTTCGCGCGTCTGGCGGACCAGATATTTCCGGATCATCTCCGCCGTACCGACATCGACGCCGCGGGTCGGCTGATTGGCCACGACAAAATTGGCACCGCTGGTAAATTCCCTGGCAACAACCACCTTCTGGATATTGCCGCCGGAAAGGAAACGGATCGCTTCGTCCTGACTGTCGCAGGAAATTTCAAATTCCTTGATCAGATCTTCTGTGATTTCCTTCGCTTTCTTCGCATTCAGGAAAATCCCGTTCATGTTTTCCTTTTTATCGAAACGGTCGGCTACCGCATTGTCCTGGACGGACAGATCGTTGACGCAGCCGACGGTCATGCGGTCTTCCGGAATGACCGACATTCCGGTGGAGCGGATATCCGCGATTTTCATCCCCTTCAGATCCCGGCCGTTCAGGATCACCGAGCCGGAATCGTATGGCAGCATACCGCTGATGCAGTCCGAAAGGTCACTCTGTCCGTTGCCTTCGACGCCGGCGATCCCCAGCACTTCTCCTTCGTGGATTGTGAAGGATACATTGTTGAGCGTTTTCTTTCCTTCCGCGTTCGTCCGGCAGAGATTATGCAGTTCCAGGATCGGTTTGCCCGGCTTCGGGTCTTCCTTCTCGATCTTCAGCACAACATCACGTCCGACCATCAGGCGGGAGATACCGGCAGCATCCAGTTCCGAAATCGGATGGGTTCCGTTGCAGTAGCCATGCCGAAGCACCGTCACATTGTCGCACAGTTCCATGACCTCTTCCAGCTTATGGGAAATGAAGATCACGGAATGTCCGCTCTCGCGCAGAAGCTTCAGCTGTTCAAAAAGTTCTCTGGTCTCCTGCGGCGTCAGAACCGCCGTCGGTTCGTCGAGAATCAGGACCTTTGCGCCGCGGATCAGCGCTTTCAGGATCTCAACCTTCTGCATCAGTCCGACGGACAGATCGCCGACGCGCGCCGTCGCGTCCAGTCCGAAACGATACTTATCCGACATTTCCTGAGTCATCTCGATGGCTTTTTTCGTATCGACCAGGCCGCTTTTCTTCGGTTCCATTCCGAGGGTCACATTCTGTGCCACCGTCATGGACGGAAGAAGCATGAAATGCTGGTGCACCATACCTACTCCAAGGCTGATTGCCTCCAGCGGAGATGAAATCTTTACTTTCTGTTCATTAACATAAATCGAGCCTTCCTGAGGCTGTTCCATTCCGAACAGGACCTTCATCAAGGTCGTTTTTCCGGCACCATTTTCTCCGACAAGAGCATGGATCTCGCCTTGTTGCACAGAAAACGTGATGCCTTTGTTTGCCACGAAGCCGTTCGGATAGATCTTCGTGATGTTTTCCATTTTAAGTGCTTCCATAGCTTTTCCTTCTCTATGATAAATCGTCCCCGTTTTCCTTATGTGGAAACACGGATTTCATCCGTATTCTCATGTATTCCGTGTTTTCTTATGCAAAACGGCGCCAAGGCCAAGTGACTTCTTGACCTTGGCGCCGTATGCATGAACTGCAGGATAATGCTGTCAGTCTTCTTATGGAGTAACCGTTCCGATCAGAGCCTGATAATCATCCTCTGTTCCGTCGAAGTAGGATTTCACAACGACTGCGCCGGAGGTGATGTCTTCAATCGCCTTATCAACCGCATCCTGAACTTCCTGCGGAACAACTTCTTTATAGTAATCGTTCATGGCAAGGCCCACTGCGTTTTCAGCAACGCCCATTGCCTTCAGGCTGCCCCATTCGATGGTGGAGGGATCGCTGAACAAAGAGATCATGGTATTGCCGACTTCCTTGGTAACGGAGGTAGCAATTACCTTTGCGAACGCTTCGTTGCTGTCGATGAACGCTGCATACTGGTCAGAGTCAACGCCCAGTGTCCATACGCCAAGCTCAGCAGCTGCTTCGAACGCACCGGTTCCGGCTCCGCCGGCGATCGGGAAGAATACGTCCACAGCAGCGCTCTTGTTCTGCGTATTGCAGATCTCTTTCATCTTAGCGGTGTTGCTCCAGTCGCCGACCCAGCCGGTGCTGACCTTGATGTCCGGATTGTAGGAAACTGCGCCGTCAACAAAACCGGTGATAAAGTCTTTGATAACCGGGTTTTCAACACCGCCGATCGCACCGATCGCGCCGTCCTTGGACAGGCCTGCAGCGACAATGCCGCCCAGGTAGGAGGACTCATTCTGCTTGAAATAGATATAGAGAATGTTGTCAGCCGCAACAGCGGTGTCGGAATTGACGTCAAACAGGACAAATTTCGTATCCGGGAACTCGGCAGCTACGGTCTCAACCTGCTCCTGATAGGGGGAGCTGGCGATCACGTAATCATAACCGGTATCCAGCAGGTCATACATCGTGTCCAGATATCCGGCAGCGTCATCACCGGTCTCAACGGTTTTGACATCATAGCCGGCTTCCCGAAGGACATTCATGCCGACTTCACCGGAATCGTTGAAGGACATATCTCCAAGGCCGGTAACCACGTAAGCGATGGAACCCTCTCCCGTAAAGTCCGCGGAAGTAGTCTTCTCGGCTTCCTCAGCCTCTACCTTTGCTTCTGTTTCTTTCTTCTTGCCGGAGCATCCTGCCAGCGACAGAACCATAACACCGGTAAGAGCCAGTACAAGTGCTTTTTTCATCTTTTTTGTCTCCTCTCATGATTTATCCTAAAGTATCTGGAATGATACGCATTCCCTGCTGCATCCGGCACGGGCGGTATACGCCCTGCCGTTTGGTGGGTTCTTCCGATCCGGCGATGTCTCAGACCGCCGTCTCCAGAGCCACTTTCATCATATTGGTAAATGAATTCTGCCGGTCGTCCGCGGACATTTCCTCGCCGGTCACAAGGGAATCCGACACGGAGAAAATCCCCAGCGCGTCCACGCCGGCCCTCGCCGCGTTGCAGTACAGCGCATAGCTTTCCATCTCCGCCGCGAGAATCCCCATCTTGGTCCACTTCATGGATCTTCCTTCCGTATCTCCATAGAAAACGTCGGAGGAAAGAACATTGCCGACCTTATACGGGAATCCGAAATCCTCAGCGAACTGCTGCGCTTTTCTCAGCAGCGAATAAGACGCCGTCGCCGAGAACGTTCCGGGCAGTTCGTACTGTGCGCCGTAGTTGGAGTCCGTGCTGGCGCCGATAGCCATCACGATGTCTCCGAGGTGCAGATCCTTCGTCATCGCTCCGCAGGAGCCGATCCGGATCAGTGTTTTCACATCGTAGAAATGAATCAGTTCGTAGGTATAGATTCCGATCGACGGACAGCCCATCCCTGTTCCCATAACGGAAACCGGTTTGCCGTTGTAGGTTCCCGTAAAGCCGAACATATTGCGGACACTGTTGAACTGTTTCACATCTGAAAGAAAATTCTCTGCAATGAATTTCGCTCTCAGCGGATCGCCGGGAAGCAGAACGCTGGGAGCAATCTCTCCCTTTTCCGCTCGATTATGAGGCGTTGCCATTTACCCATCCCCTTTCCTTATCCGTTCTGATCTCAGAATATAAATCCGGTTTTTCCAATGGATTTGTTTCAAGAGATATAATATCATATCTGCAGCAGAAATACTATATTTTATTTTTTCTGTCCAGCAGTTTTATAGTGAAAAGACACAGCTTTTTCGAAGAAGATATAAAAAAACCGACGTATCGGATATAATCCGATGCGTCGGCCTCTTTTTCTGAAGTTATTTTGCATAATCCACGACTCTTGACTCGCGGATCACGCTGACTTTGATCTGTCCCGGATATTCGAGTTCTGCTTCGATCTGTTTCGCAACATCTCGGGCCATCAACACCATGTCGGCGTCACTGACCTGCTCAGGAACAACCATAATACGGATTTCTCTTCCCGCCTGGATGGCAAAGGATTTTTCTACACCCTTGAACGAGTTTGTAATATCTTCTAACTGTTTTAACCGTTTTGTATACGTTTCCAAAGTTTCCCGTCTCGCACCGGGACGTGCGGCCGATATCGCATCGGCTGCCTGTACAAGGCAAGCGATCAGAGACTCCGGCTCCACGTCGCCGTGATGGGCCTCGACCGCATTTATCACAGTCTGCGACTCTTTGTATTTTCTGCAAAGATCCGCACCGATCTGAACATGAGATCCTTCAACCTCATGGTCAATGGATTTTCCGATG
>CACXHD010000012.1 GCA_902767335.1 uncultured Lachnospiraceae bacterium | reverse complement strand
CAGGGGTTCCGTACAAGATTTTTACAGGCCTGTCATCCCAGCCCTACGCGATCCTGACCAATCAGGAGGATATACAGTCTCTGGAAGACATCACAGAGGAAGATCAGATCGCGATCACGAACATTAACAGCCATCCGCATATTCTTCTGGCCATGGCGGCGAAGGAATATCTCGGGGACGCACATGCGCTGGATTCCAATCTGGTGGTTCTGGGCAATGCCGACGGATATTCGTCCATCGTTTCCGGTGCCGTGCAGTGCCATATGGTGATCTCACCGTACAATTTCATGGAAGTGGCCAATGAAGAGGTGTCCATCCATGAGATCGAGATCGGAAAAGATGTCTGGCCGAACGGCAATACCTTTATTGTCGGTGTTGTGGGAACGGATTTCTACGAGGAGGATCCCCAGCTGTATCAGGCGCTCTGCGACGCGACCGCGGAAGCAATGCAGTTTATTGAGGAGAATCCGGAGGAGACGGCCGCAATTCTCGAAGAAGGATATGATGCGTCTGCGGAAGAGATCCTTGCATGGATGCAGGATGAGCGCTCAAATTACTCCATGGAACTGAAGGGAGTACTGGAGCTGGCCGAATTTATGGGCGAAGAGGGCTTCCTTGACAAAGACAGTGTTCCTGCGCAGCTGTCTGACATTGCGTTCGATAATGTTCAGGGAGATTAAGAGGAGTTTCCGTGAAGAAAAAAACAAAAGCATTTCTTGTGCAAATCATTTTTATTGCAGCGGTACTGGTGCTGTGGCAGATTCTGTATAACATGAAGGTGTGGCCGAAGCTGCTGTTTCCGTCTGTAATGGATATCAAAAATGCTTTGATCGAAGCTGTGACATCCCGGGGGCTGATCCCCATGGTTCTTCAGTCCCTGAAGCTGCTGCTTCAGGGACTGGCGATCGGGATTGTCGCAGCCGTGATTTTGTCCAGTCTCTCGGTGACCAGCGAGGCGTTTTCCGCGATCTACAACATGATCGTATCGATGATGGACCTGATCCCGGGCGTTGCCCTGATTCCGGTGGCAATCCTCTGGCTGGGGATCGGAGACAAGTCGATTATTTTCATGGTGATTCACTCTGTCATCTGGCCGATGTCCCGAAGCACCATTGACGGCTTTAACGCTGTGCCGGAACTCTATCTGGAAGTCGGGCGCAATATCGGTCTGGGCAGAGCCGGCCTTGTCTTCGGCGTGTTCCTTCCGGCTGCGCTTCCCCGGATTTTCTCCGGGATTAAAGTCGGATGGGCCAGAGCCTGGAGAGGACTGATCAGTGCGGAAATGATTTTCGGCGGCGGAGCGGCCCTCGGAATCGGCTACTTTATCACAGACCGGCGGACCAATATGGATATTGCCGGGGTCTTTGCCGCGATTTTGGTGATCATTGTGATCGGTGCCGTGATTGAATACGGAATTTTCAGGGTAATCGAAAACCGTACCTTTAAAAAGTGGGGGATGTCGAGATGACGGAGAAAACCGTAAAGAGCCAGACGGAAAACAACAGCGGAAAACAACCGCTTCTGGAGATCCGGCATCTGAATAAGAAATATGACGACGGCACAGAGGTGATCATACATGATCTCAGCCTTCAGGTTTTTGACGAAGACTTTCTGTGCATTCTCGGACCGTCCGGGTGTGGGAAGTCCACATTGATCCGCTGCATCGCCGGGTTTGAGAACTATCAGGGCGAGATCCGGATGGAGGGAAGAACGCTGAAAGACCCCGGACCGGATCGGATCATGGTGTTTCAGGACTTCAATCAGCTGTTCCCGTGGAAAACCGTGCTGAATAACATCGCGTACCCGCTGAAAGTCAATGGCGTGCGGGACAAAGCCGAGCGGATCCGCCTCTCGGAACAGTTCCTGCAGAAGGTCAATCTCCTGGAATACAAGGATTACTATCCCCATCAGCTTTCGGGAGGAATGAAACAGCGGGTGGCCATTGCAAAGGGCATGGCGCTGGGTTCGAAGGTGATCCTGATGGATGAGCCTTTTGCAGCTCTTGATGCGATTACCCGGAATCAGATGCAGAATGAAATGCTCCGGATCAAGGAACAGGTGAAGATGACGGTCATTTTCATCACGCACAATATTCAGGAAGCGATCTCACTGGGAAACCGGATCATGGTGATGTCAAAGGACGGCTATATCCGGGAGCATATGTATAATCCCATCGAGAAACCGGTTTCGCCGGCTTCAAAGGGCTATGGAGAGCTTTGGAAATACCTGAACGGACTGCTGACGAATACTGCATTTACAGGAGTTTCAGGATGCAAATGAGTGAATGCAAAAAAGATAGAAAACAAACGGTTGTCAGATGCGCAAAGGCGGCTGCCTTTGCCATTCTGGCACTTTTTATGATTCATGGACTGACCCGTCTGCTGACGCCGAAGTGGATCGGCATATGGAATGCCTGCAAGATTGACACGCAGTTTTACAGAGAGCAGAAGAACTCCATGGACGTGATTTTCATGGGATCCAGCTGCGGATCCTCTTCGATCGATCCGGTACAGCTTTTCGACGAAACAGGAATCATGTCGTATGATCTGTGCAACAATTCGCAGCCGCTTCTTTCAACGTATTTCTGGGTCAAGGAGGTCTTAAAGACACAAAGCCCGAAAATGATCATTCTGGAGGTTGTTTCCATCGGTATGGAGACCGCAAAGGAAGAACTGAAAGCAAGAAGATCTTATGAATACATGAAATGGAGCAAAAACAAGCTGGACTATGCAAACGCATATGTGGCTGCAGGAGACGGAAACTACGGGCTGATCTCATACCTGTTTCCGCTTTATCTTTATCACTCACGATGGAGCAGTCTGACTGTGGATGATTTTGCATTTGTTGCGGGAGATGACGGCACTCTGATGCGCGGATTCACACCGAACCGAACGACGCTTGCAGAAGCGATCCCGGACTTTGAATACACCGGTCTGGATGAAACGGAGGAGGAAGAACTGGAACTGCTCCCGTCCAATACGGAATATCTCCAGAAAATCATTGATCTGTGCAAAGAAAATGAGATTGAGCTGATGCTTATGAAAACCTGCGATTCCAAATGGATGACTTCTTCGCACGAGTACATTTCGCAGGTTGCTGAGGAAAACGATCTGCTGTTTCTGGACATGAATCTTCCGGAAATTGTGGAAGAGACCGGAATTGTCATGCGGGAGGATGCAATGGATACCAGGCATCTGAACCTTCGAGGGGCACAGAAGACAACCGAATATCTGGGGAAATATCTCAGAGAGCATACGGATCTTCCGGACCGGCGGGGAGAAGAGCGCTACGAGAAAATCATAGGAGCAAGCAGAGAATATCATGACTGCCTGCTGGAAGATCTGATGCTCTGCTTCAGTGACAGTTTTTGCGATTATGCAGGGAGACTTGCAGAAACGCCCAGATATGTTGTGCTGGCTGCCCTCTCCGGAACAGAGGGGACAATTACGGCGGAAGAAAAGGAAGTATTGAGGACATTCGGGCTGGAGGAAAGTTTCCTGGAAAAACCGGTGATCCCGGAAACCAGGATGTTGATCAAGGCCAGCACCGCGGATCGGTCCGCAGCCGCAAAGAGAGGCGGAAAGGATCTGGCAGAGGAGGGAACCCTTCCGACGGGAGAAATCTATGAGATGAGCGCTTCCGGCAGCGGTATTTCCATTCTCATCGACGGGAAAGAATATGCTTCGGATTCTACGGGAATCAGTGTTGTGATTTATGATACGGTGCTTCAGACGGTCAGTGACCAGTTTGCATTGAGCTTTGGGAAAGACGGTACCGGATTAACGTTAAAGAGGGGATAAATCATGAGTCTTACAAGTCTCTCTTTTCTCATATTCATCTGTATTGTGACATGCCTGTATTTTATCCTGCCCGGTCGGTTCCAGTGGACCGTTCTGATGGCGGCAAGCATTGTTTTTTATCTGGCTGCGGGACCAAAATATATTGTATTTGTGCTGATTTCCACAATCGTATCATTTCTGTGCGCGGGACAGATCCAAAAACTGCATGACAATGAGGATGAGACAGCGGCATCCGGCTCGCTGGACAGACAGCAGATCAAAGCACTGAAAAAAACCGTCACAGTAAAATGCAGACGCTGGCTTCTGCTGGATCTTCTGATCAATCTTGGCCTCCTCGGCGTCATGAAGTACCTGAATTTTGCGCTGCGCGGGGTCTCTGCGCTGCTTCAGACCGCCGGCATCCACTGGGAAAAACAATTTTCCCTGATCCTTCCCCTGGGCATTTCCTTTTATACATTTATGCTGGTGGGATATATTCTGGATATTTTCTGGCGGCGGTATCCGGCGGAGAAAAGCTTTCGGAAATTCCTTCTGTATACTATCTATTTTCCGCATATTACCCAGGGGCCGATTTCCAGGTACAATAAACTGGCTCCACAGCTGGATGAGGCCCATCCCTTCGACTACGACCGTGTTGCAAAGGGATTTCAGCTGCTTCTGTGGGGCTACTTTGAAAAGCTGGTGATTGCGGACCGGCTCGCGGTGTTCGCAAACGGCGTGTATGACCGATGGAAGGTTCTGACTGGGTTACCTCTCATAGTCGCGATTGTGTTTTTCTCCATGCAGCTGTATCTGGATTTTCAGGGATGTATGGATATCTGCAGAGGAATCTCGGAGGTGTTCGGCATCCGGCTGGAGATCAACTTCGCGCGGCCGTATTTTTCCAAAAACATGCCGGAATTCTGGCGGAGATGGCATATCACACTCGGCGCATGGTTCAAGGACTATCTGCTGTATCCGGTATCCATGTCCTCTTTGTGCAAATCTGTAAATAAATGGTCCAGAAGAAAGTGGGGAAATGCGGCTTCCAGAACGGTGTCGACGATCATTCCGGCCGCCTGTGTCTGGATGGTCACAGGACTCTGGCACGGGGCGGCAGTGCAGTACGTTCTCTGGGGAGTGTATCACGGGTTTCTGATCATCGGCGGAGCCGTAATGGCGGTTCCGTTCCAAAAACTGGGGGAAGCGCTGCAGATCAATATGAAGGCCTGGTCGTTTGATCTGTTCCGCATGGCCAGGACCTTTCTGCTCTCCGCCATCGGAAGGATCTTTTTCCTGTCCGCAGGACTTCGGCAGGCCTTTCTGCTGATTCGCCGAACCTTTAACTTTCGCCATCCAAGTCTGTATATGCTCTGGAACAAAGGGCTGTACGACTTTGGCTTAAATCAGAGAGGCTTCCTGCTTTCGATTCTGCTGATTGCGATGATCTGGGGCGTGGGAATGGTTCAGGAACGGGGAATCGTGATCCGCGACTGGATTGCAGAGCAGAACCTTGTATTCCGCTGGATCCTTTACCTTTCTCTGATCGCGGCAATTCTGGTCCTCGGGATTTACGGAGAAGGATATAATGCATCCGCCTTTGTCTATCAGAAATTCTGAACGACCGGGATTCGGGATAAAACCTGCAGTAATCATAAAGGAGTGTATTTATGCGAGAAAGAGCTTCCTCCATTCTGGAGGCCATTGCTGCCCACGCACAGCATTCGCCGGAGAAGCCGGCGATCGGCGATAAATCCGGATCGTTCACGTATGCACAGTTGTGGGATGGGATCCGGTGCGGGGCAGGATATCTGCACGAGTGCGGCATCAAGGCAGGAGACTGTGTCGTGATCCGCGCCCTGCAGAAAGCGGAATATATGACGGCTGTCTTTTCTGTTCATCTGCTCGGCGGCTGCGTCTGCCCGGTCGAAAAGGGGATTCGCGATGACCGCATTGCCGAAATCATGGACTTCATGGGAGCAGAATACTACATTACAGATAAGGAAGCTGCCATCGGGGAGATCTGCAATATCCGCCTGAAGGAGTTTTTCCTTGCGGCGCAGGATCCGGACCGGACAGCCTGGGAAGGCCCCTTCCCGGACCCGGAAGCCGTTTCCGAGATTATATTCACGACAGGCACGACCGGAAAATCCAAGGGCATCGAAGTGACCTTCGACTGCAATACCTATATTGCGGAGAATGTCATTGACAGCGTCTCCATGTCGGAGAACGAAGTGGAACTGATCACAACGCCGCTGAGCCATTCTCTGGCGATCCGGAGAACCTATGCTGCCATGTATCTGGGCAGTACGGTGATCTTTACCGACGGATTTAAATTCGCGAACAGCTTTTACAGACTGCTGGACAGCTTCCATGTGTCCGCGATCACATTTGTGCCGGCGATCCTGGAGCAGGTTCTGGCTTTCGGAGAGGAACAGTTCGCCGCTTATGACGGGCAGCTGAATTACATTCAGCTCGGATCGGCCAACCTTTCGGAGGACAATAAGGCAAGGCTGCGGAGAATGTTCCCCAATGTACGTCTGTACAATACCTACGGCGCAACCGAATCCGGCTGTACACTGATTCTGGAATTCAGCAAATACCCTGACAAACCGAAATGCATCGGGCGAAAAACCGTACATACCGAGGTCCTGTTTGTGGATGACGGTCACAGACCGATTGAGGTTTCGCCGTCAAACCCGGGCCTGCTGGCGTTTCGCGGCGGCATGAACATGAAGGGATATCACCGGGAGCCGGAGATTACCGCACAGGTACTGGATGAAAACGGGATCGTGTATACCAACGATCTGGGTTATCCGGGAGAAGACGGCCTGGTTTATCTCATCGGCAGGCAGGGAGATGTGATCAATATGGGCGGCATCAAAATCGCACCGACCGAAATTGAGGAAGTGGCAATGCGGCATCCCATGGTAGCGGACTGCGCCTGCATTCCGGTGGAGGATGCAATCACCGGAGAGGCGCCGAAGATGTTTGTGCAGCCGGCGCCCGGGACGGAATTTGATCCGGTGGTTCTCTCCAGGTACCTGCTGGAGAAACTGGAAGCTTTGAAAGTGCCGAAACAGTACGAGGTGATTGATAAAATCCCGCGGACCTTCAACGGCAAAATTATCCGAAAGGATCTGAAAAATTTGGACAGGAGGCAGAAATGAAAGAGAAAATTGCAGAAACGATACAGCTGGTTTGCCCGACACTGGATCTGGATGATCCGGATCTGAATCTGGCGGAAAACATGGATTCCATGGATCTGATCGCCCTGATGGCAGAACTGGAGGACGCCTTCGGGATCGAGATCGGGATGGAGGATAAAACCGAGGAGAACTTTGAAAATATAGATACACTTGCAGCCATGATTGAGCGTCTTCGTTGAGAGAGGGATGCGGGAGACTGGAGACACAGGAGACACAGAAATGTCCCCTGTCTCCTCGGCGAAAGTGGGCTGGAAATAATACTTGCGCCGGATCAGACCCTGTGCTATAGTATAAAAGTTGCAAAATATTATTCACGCATGCGGTTTCCCTGCTTGGTGCCTGCAGTGCATCGTATATGAAGTGCGAGGAAGGTCAGTGGGGTGAAAACATGCGGAAGAAAAACCAAAAAGGAGAAAAGAAATGGGCGTTATTTCAATGAAACAGTTGCTCGAGGCAGGTGTACATTTCGGACATCAGACCAGAAGATGGAATCCGAAAATGAAACCCTATATCTATACGGAGAGAAACGGGATCTATATCATTGACCTGCAGAAATCCGTTGTCATGGTAGACGAGGCTTACCGTGCGGTTGCAAATCTGGCTGCGGAAGGCGGCACGATCCTTTTCGTCGGCACGAAGAAGCAGGCGCAGGATGCAGTTGCGGCTGAGGCTGAGAGATGCGGCATGTACTATGTCAATGAGAGATGGCTCGGCGGCATGCTGACCAACTTCAAGACTATCCAGGGCAGAATCGAGCGCCTCAAGAAGATCGAGGCCATGTCCCAGGACGGCACTTTCGACGTACTTCCCAAGAAGGAAGTCGCAAAGCTCAACAAGGAGTGGGAGAAGCTCGAGAAGAACCTCGGCGGCATCAAGGAAATGACCCACATTCCGGATGCGATCTTCGTAATCGATCCCAAGAAAGAAAGAATCTGCATTGCAGAGGCTCACGCACTCGGAATCACCCTGATCGGTATCGGCGATACAAACTGCGATCCCGAAGAGCTTGATTACATCATCCCCGGAAACGACGATGCGATCCGCGCAGTGAAACTTCTCTGCGGCAAGATGGCAGACGCTGTCATCGAGGCGAAGCAGGGCGAGGAGAACGTCGATGCAT
>CACXHD010000011.1 GCA_902767335.1 uncultured Lachnospiraceae bacterium | reverse complement strand
GGATGCCAACAGGCGGATAACTCTTTCTAAAGATGGGAGTGGAAAATATATTTCTTGGAAGTTTGATATAAATGGATATAGCGCTGGAACAAATTATCAATTTGCGTCTATTAAGTATATGACTTATGAAAATGTTTTGAGAATTTGGAACAGCAGAGGGGAAATCTCTGACACTTCTTTAGACCTTTTGGCAATTAATGCAGATAGTTTTAACGTTTATGATGTTGAAGATAATTTGGTTTTACAGGTAGTAGATAGGAGCGTTACATTTAACAATGCAGGAGCTGAGGAATTAGACGTTTACGATGAGGCTACGGGTGGAGATTATCTTATTTATCTTCCTTCGCGATATTATCGTGTTGAGAATAAAGATGTTGATGTTGATGTATTAGATGTCAGCATGACTAATGTAGAACTTGGTGCTTGCGTTATAACAACAGGAAAGGAAGTCCGTTTTGTTGTAGAAGACAGGTCTGATCTTAATGAAGTAATTATAGCTCCAGAAGAGGACGATGCATACCAAGTAGTTTTTTCATCATCGCGAGAAGGACAAGCAGCAAAGGTTCAAGTTAATGGAATAGGAGATGGCTCAGAAATATGTATTAAGATGGATGGAGGAGAATTAAGCACCGAAGGGACTGTCAACGCGATGGTTAATGTTAACGGTGAGATAATTAATGGATTAGAAATATCAGCTGAAGCTGGTACAGGAGGAACAATTTTTCCGAGCGGCATAGTTCCGACTCCAAGAGGTGCAACTCAGACATTTAGAATCATTCCTAATGCACATTATACAATACAAGATGTTCTGGTAGATGGTGTTAGTGTCGGACAAGTAAAAGAATATATATTTGATAAAATCACACAAGATCACAAGATAAAAGCTG
Source organism: uncultured Lachnospiraceae bacterium (assembly GCA_902767335.1). Classification (GTDB taxonomy): domain Bacteria; phylum Bacillota; class Clostridia; order Lachnospirales; family Lachnospiraceae; genus Merdiplasma. Next base: position 51,372 of record CACXHD010000011.1, on the reverse strand, counting down.
TGTTTACACATGAACATATGGTTGATGCAGGACGAATCGAAAAGGCACCTACTTGCAGTAGAGAAGGAGATAAGATTTATACATGCAAGATTTGCGGAAAGGTTGTTAAACATGAAAAGATTATCAAGAAAAGTCACACATGGGGAGCATGGTATGTTTCCAGAAAAGCAAGTGTGACTGTTTATGGCGAAGAAAAGCGAACGTGTAAAACGTGCGGTATAATTCAATCGAGAAAGACAAGTAAAATTGCAGCAACAATATCATTGAATACCACTGAAACATTACCGCTTAAAAAGAAACAGAAATGTAAAAAGGTAATTGCAACATTGGCTTCAGGCGATACTATAAAAAAGGTAGTATCTAGTAATAATAAGATAGTAAAAGGATCTGCTTCAGGAAATATCGTGATATTAAAAGCAGGAAGCAAAACGGGGAAGGCAACAATTACTATTACTACAGTCGGTGGAGCGAAAACTAAGTTAAAAATACGAGTTCAAAAAGCAGAAGTTGAAACTAAAAAAATTACTAATGTACCTAAAAAAATATCATTGAAAGTAGGAGAAAGATTTACATTGAAACCAAAGATTATTCCTCTCTCTTCTACGGCTGCATTGAAGTACAAGACATCAAAGAAATCCGTTCTAACAATTTCTAAAAAAGGAGTAATTAAAGCAAAAAAAGTTGGAAAGGCTATCGTGACTGTAACTTGTGGGAAAAAGAAGGTAAAGTGTACAGTAACTATTAGAAAGTAGATTTTATTCAACCATGCTGTTCAATAATGTCTATATATTGAACAGCATGACAAGTAGGATTTGTAATTACCTACTATAAAAAACATCATTAATTAAGGCTACCGAGCCAATTGATTATATCTTTGGTTTTGATCTCTTTGATATTGTTTGTATGGACAGCAGAGGAAAATGATATGAAGAATAATAACCCAAAAGAGAGATTATTTTTTGAAAGGGATTTTATAGATTTTTCTCTTCGATTATTAAAACATACAATGACTGACAAAGGGAATGTAATTATATCTCCATTGTCAATCGCAATAGCATTGACAATGCTTTCCGAAGGAAGTTCATCGAGCACCAGGAGGGAATTTAAAAATCTTTTAGCGAAAAATAGTGGGTTGCTATGCTTTCAGGAAACGTTATCTGACCTTTGCAGGGATTATGCAAATAATAATCAAGATATGCTTTTGGCGAACAGCCTCTGGGCAAATACTCTGGCAGATCGTTGTAGAATAATTGAGGGATTTCAAGCTCTAATTAAAGATAAATACAATGCTGATGTTTTTCAGGTGGCATTTGGAAATGGAACTGCCAAAGATATTAATAATTGGATTTCTAATCGTACAGACCATCAGATCAATGATATTGTATCAAACATGGATGAAAACGTTGTATCATTGCTCGTAAATGCTGTTTGCTTTAACCAAATATGGGATGTTGAGTATTGTGAAAAGGATATAGTAAAGAATGGTCGCTTTTTTGGAACAGATGGAGTAGGTTATGTAGACTATATGTTTAGCAAAGAGGACATATTTCTGCAAACGGATATTGCAGAAGGTTTTATAAAACCATATACATCAAAGGTTTTTGGGTATTTTGCATTAAAACCTCGGGAAGATAACACTATTGAGGACATTATTAAGCTTTTATTGTTAGAGCCTTTTGAAAATGTGGTTCAAGTAAGAAGAATTTGTAATCTTTATGTAGGCATACCTGAATATTCGCAAGATTCTAGTATCGAATTAAGAAATCAATTGGTAAATATGGGCCTTGTCTCTTGTTTTACGAATGGTGATTTTTCAAAAATGTTGAAAGGAGATTTTAGTGTTGGTGAAATATTACATAGGTGTCAGATTGAAGTAAATCATCACGGTACAAATGCATCAGCGGCAACTATAGTGGAAATAGAATATGGGTCTATGCTTACACCGGAAATAGAGCCGCCAAAGCAGATTGTTTTAGATAGACCTTTTTTATATGGAGTGATTGATATGAAACATAGAATGCCCGTGTTTATTGGTGTTTTTTTCCATTCATGTTAATGCGCATCGGAGAAGGCGCTGAACTATTTAGGTCGAGTGGTTCATTAAGGATTAACTTTATGCAATAACCTTGGCAATATCAGCATCCCAGAAATAAGTTTGAAATGCATTTAGGAGGAAGACAATGAAATCCAATATGATTAAGATGCTATTATTATCCCTGCTTAGTTTTACTATGTTTGTTTCAATAAGTCCTTCCACAGGAGCAACTCCGCCGCCGCCACCAATCGTTGTAAATAAAAATGCGAAGAATACGACGGCATACTATTATAAATTCACAAAAGGGCGGGTGGTTAAGCTCGTAGATTTCAATTCTGATGGTGACTATGAACCTATTTCGTTTGAAAAATATAGCGGTGACGAATATATAGCCATTCTGTTAAATGGGAAGCGGGTGCTTTCCGGATGGAATATAAAATCTGCCGCTTTGGTTGACCTACAAAACAACGATAAGTATATAGAACTGTTTCTGATCTGTGAAAACATTTCGGGATATGGTGATGTTCTGAGAATCTATAGATATAATGGGAAAAAGTTTAATATCTATGCAACAGGAGATTGTAAAAACAGAGCTTGTCCATTAAATGACTGTTTGCTGCTTTCCGGGGCATTTTTTGGAGGATCTACATCTATTATTCCGGCCAAAAAATACTTTACAGGTAAAGGAACTATAAAGGTCCCTTGCCAAATCAAAGAGGCATATTTAGAGAGAGTACCTGGAAAACCGAATATTCCTGACTTTATGACTGTCTTTAAGGGAACCATTATCTATCGTATAAAAAAAGGAAAACTGATAGGTGACACATCAAAAGAATATAAGAATTCAGCTAAGAATATAGTTAAATTGTCTGGTAAGGAATATAAGGTTGAGAAAATCAAATTCAGTGGGAACTATTTATATTTGTACACATATGATCCGTATACAGGCAGGAGAGCAACGAGAAAATTAAAGGCAAAAGCAAGACTTGCTGTTTCATATGTCCGAAATTAAAAGTGGACTACCCATACAACATACACGATGATGGATGGTGTGAAGAGAAGCGATACGCTTTAAGCCTACCTCGGAAAAGTGTCCGGGGCAGGCCTGTCGAGCCCGGAGTATGGTACCTCATTTCCTCACCACTCCGGCTCGCTCTCCTCATCGATTTCCCCAAACCAGTCGATGAGGAAGCGTTCAAAGTCTTCCTGGTATAAGTGCTCTTTTTTATCAAATGTTCTGTGGAATTCCCGGTGGAATGTATTCTGCGTCGGGAATTCTTTTTTTGCGGAATCAACGGTCTGGTTGTAGGCCTTGAATGCTGTCTGGTAGTGGCCGTAACAGTCCGCCCATTCTTTTGGATCCGCGAGGAGTTCATCGGAATCCATGATTTCCATAAATGTCAGATAAAGATAGTCTTTCCGTTGCTCTGGAGAGAGGTGGTCGAAGTTGGCCGCCTGGTGGTGGAGCAGGGCGTCGATGTAGAGAGCGGGAGCGAAGCCGAATTCCTGATCGGCAAAGTAGTTGTATGCTGCCAGGGCTTTCTCTTTGCCAAACAGTTCGGCGATATTGTCCCAGAGCAGGGATGTAAACATCTGGATCTGCGCACGGTCGTGGTTCGCTTCCAGAGGATCATATTTGATGTACGGGTTCTCTTCCTCGGCGTAAGCATCGAACCAGGACGGAAGGTAATAATCGTCGAGAATGCGTTCCAGGGAAATCAGATAGTGGAAGACCAGCGGATACAGAATATTGACGCTGAAATACAGGTTTCCCTTCCTGTAATCCCGATGGACGTTTCGGATTTCGGATTTAAATTCTTCCGGCACTTCGAAAATCGACTCGGCCATGAGACCATATTCGGAAGCATTGTTTTCCACAGAGAGATACTCCCGCGTGTCCATATATGCATGGCGGATGTCATAGTTTAACGCCAGCAGGTATTCATATTCATGATAGGGATAGCCCTCGGCATTCTTTTGATAGAATTCCAGATACCGGGAGAGGGCATCATAAAGCCGGTTCAGATCCTGATAGTCTCCCTGAAGGGAGATTCCCTGAAGGTTTGGGGTTGATTTGATGGTAAGCATATATCGTCCTTTCTGTTCAGAACTATAAAGCGAAGCGACAGAGAATCATATCCATAGAAGCTGCTGCATCGCATAGTTTCGAGGCATATATGGGTAAATCAGCGACCTTTCTTAATCGCTGATGGCGTTTAGTGTAACCTTTTTTGCAGAGTTCACATAAAATGAGCGTCCTGTATAATCCTGGCATAGGGAGCGCAGGAAAGATGGTAATCGTTATTTGCCGGTTTGGTGAATATATGCACTGTAGTGTGTCCGAAGGTAGTTGCGCACAGTGCGTTCGCTCCCGGTATAACCTTTGGCAGAGATTGCTGCCGTGATATCCCGGCTCAGCTGCATGATGGATGGAACGTCTCCATCGGGCTTTGTGAGATCCGGGACATCTTCTGATGTACCAGGCAGGCTGCCGACCGGACAGGAAGAAGACTCTTCTGGTTTATCAGCCAGACTCCCGTCCGGACAGGAAGAAGACCGTTCCTGTTCGTGACAATACCTAAGAGACTGCTGATACAGGCGATCGATCTCATCGAAGTACGGCTGTAGTTTTGTCGGGGCAAACTGTCTGCCCAGTTCTGTGCTGGATTTGTTCCGCAGGATGCAGGCGCGTACCGTTCGCTGATCACAGTGATATTTATTTCCAATCTGTTTAAGCGTCATTCCGGCGTCGAAATCGATCCGGAAATCGCATCGCAGATGAGGGCGTATATCGGGAGGATGGAATGAGTACCGGGGTTTGACCGGTTTGGCGCATATGTTTTTCATGTACCGATGGTACCATGCCGGGATACAGCCATGCAATGACAAACATTTTTCCGGGGCATTGCGTATATTAGGTCAATCAGGGGACGGTTCTCTGATTGACAATCTAAATGCAATCAATCAGAGAACCGTCCCCTGATTGACTGTGTGTGTTCCTATGCAATCAGCTTATTGTAGATACTCGGGGGAAATGATAAAATGAATGAAAGAAAATGATAATCGCAACAAATGACAATCGCAACAGATGATGATCGTATGATCCGGAGGGGGAGATGAAGAAGAATACAGATGAGCTGCAGACACAACTGCGCAGTGCAAAGGACATTTCCCTCTTTTTGGAGGAGAACCGCGGCAGTTTCAGCAGTATGGATTTTCCGGGAACACTGGAGAAGATGATTGCCAAAAAGGGGATCACAAAGGCAGCCCTTGCGGAGCGCTCCGGCATGAGTGAGGTCTACCTGTATCAGGTGCTCTCGGGAAAACGTAATCCTACGCGGACGCGTATTATCTGTCTGTGCATCGGCCTGAGAGCGACCCTTGAAGAAACCCAGCGGCTTCTGCAGTGCAGCGGGCAGGCGGTATTGTACTCCCGCAACCGCAGTGATGCGATTATCATGTACGGTATCATGAACCGGATGGATCTGTATAAAATCAATGAGATGCTGTTTCGCCAGGATGAGAACACACTGGTATAAAGGGCATTTGCGGATAGATGAACCTGTTTGGCACAGAAAGGAGATCAACAATGAGAAAGAACAGAAGAAACTGGGGCGCGGTGTGTTTTCTGATCCTGCTGCTTGGCATACTGGGGATCAGCGCACAGGCCGCCGGACTAAACAAGACCAAGGCAACGGTCAACGTAAAAAAGACGGTCGCCCTGAAAGTGAGCGGAGCAACCGGTACGGTTAAATGGTCCTCCTCAAACAAAAAGGTGGCTACAGTCTCAGCCAAGGGTGTGGTCAAGGGTAAAAAGAAGGGTACGGCTGTCATTACCGCAAAAGCGGGGAAATCGGCCTGGAAGTGCAAGGTAACGGTAAAACAGCCCGTAACAAAGGTGATATTAAACAAAACCACTTCTTATGTTTATGCCGGCGGGATCAGCCATCTGAAGGCCACCTGCAAACCTGCGAACGCCAACAATAAAAAGGTGACCTGGAAAAGCAGCAATCCGAAGATCGCAAAAGTCAGCGCCAAAGGAGTCATCACCGGCGTCCGGCCCGGAACTGCCACCATTACCGCAACGGCAAAGGACGGGAGTAAAAAGAAAGCAAAATGCAAGGTCACGGTGGAGAAGTTTGCATACTATGGATCTGACCTGACCTATTATATTAGTGATGATTCTTCTTTCCTGGAAGGAATCCGCCAAGATGGGTTCTGGGGCAATAATTTAGTTGACTATCATATGGGCGGATATGGTGTCCGTGGGACGCCAGCAATTGCAAGGAGAATGGAAACCGGTGAAACAGAGCCCACGTATTCTTTCAAGAGCAGCAATCCGTCTGTCGTTAAAGTCGATTCGAGGGGAGCATGCACGCCCGTGGCCGGAGGGAAAGCAGTAATCACAACAAAGATCACCGGCGGATACAACAAAGGAGCGGTCTGCAAAACACCGGTTACGGTCACAGATTTGCGCATTCAGCCATATCTGAAAAAGGTCGACCTGACCACGGCAAACTTCGGTCAATACTTCGGGACCAGAACCATTGACCGCCACGACACCTGGGGAGAAGTCACCGGAGAGGCCGTCGTCCTGACGAACAAAAAGGATGCAGAGGGCTGGTACTACTATGGCCACAGCAGCGATTTCGCCGTGGAGCTCAATGTACAGGAGGAATACTCCCGGAAAGAAATTGAGGTCTATGAAGAAGAGAAAACCGACCCCGACGGAAATATTTATAAAGAGCAAAAGGAACGGGAAGTGATCCGTACAGACACCGGGAACAGCAAATTTACAATGTCAGACGCTCATAATATGTTCTATGAGGGAATTTTCTATAAATCGGTAAAAGAGAATTCTTCTGATGAAAGCCGGACTTTTAAAGGCTTCCAGGTGACCCGCGTGCGCGGCAGCATTTATCTTGTAAATAAGTCAGCCGTGACCAAATCCGAGATCACAACCTCGACAAACGGCGATACCTATCAGATCCTGACGCTCAAAAACAATCATCAGATCAGCCTGTGGGCAAAGTAAAACAGAGGAGGATTTTCCATGCGCAGGATGAAACGGATTTTTATAAGCTTCTTTTTGCTTTGGACACTGGTTTTTGGCATGCAGATCCCGGCAAATGCAGATACCGTTGAGTATTACACCGTAAATGCTTCGGAGAAGACAATCGAGTTTGATACGAGCAGCGGCCCTTTGTACAAAATCAATTACTCGACGAAAAAAATTATCGACTGTACTTCCGAGGGAGCAAAGATCGTCAAATGCGCAGTGTCGGGGAAGAAGCTCACGCTCGTACTGTACAGCGACGAACTTCCCAGGAAGACTACCTATACGTTCGACCTCTCGCAAAACAAGGAGGAAGCGGGAGGCGATACGGTCGACACGAAAGATGAGGTGGAGTACTACACAGTCAATAAGTCGAAAAAGACGATTGAATTCGATACCAGCAAAGGACCGTATTATAAAATCAAGTATTCGACCAAGAAAATAATTGACTGCACGTCCGAGGGAGCAAAGATCGTCAAATGCACAGTGTCGGGGAAGAAGCTTACGCTCGTATTGTACAGCGACGAGCTTCCCAGGAAGACTACCTATACGTTTGACCTCTCGCAAAACAAGGATTCGATAGATTATTACAGAGTATATCCCTCCCGGTCCGTCATTGAATTTGATACGGCGCAGGGGCCGTACTACAAGATTAATTACAAAAAGAAAAAAATCGTTGTATGCACCTCCGAAGGGGCTATGCTGAGTAAATGTACGACCAGCGGCAATCAGCTGACGCTGGTGGTTTACAGTGACGAGCATCCTGCAAAAGCCACCTACAGCTTCGACTTGTCTGAAAATCATGTAAAAGCCACAGCCACGCCCCTTCAGATACCTGCCCGCTCATTTGTCGGGACTGACCAGCTTTCGTTCGGACTTGTCAACGGAGAAGCGATTGTAACAGGGGCTGATGACAGTACGGCGAAGACACTTAAGATACCCAATATTATAAAATTCGGTTCTCGGAAAATACCGGTGACCGGAATTGCACCCGGAGCTTTCCGGGGTATGAAGCAGTTGACCAGGGTCACATTGGGAAAGAATATTGTCTATATCGGCAAGCGGGCTTTTCTCAACTGCAAGAAGTTGGATACCATTACCATAAAGAGCCCGAAAATGACGATAAAAACCGTCGGGGCCAACGCGTTCAAGGGGATTGCGGCAAAAGCGAACGTAAAGTGCCCGTCCGGAATGAAATCCTCATATAAGAAAATACTGCTGAAAAAAGGAATGAAGAAGACAGCAACGTTTACAGATTAGGGAAACCACGCCGGCTCGCGGGGGAGACAGGGGACGGTTCTGTGTCTCCTCCTGCAGGAGCGATGAAAAAGTATTTGAGACAGGGAACGGAGGAGACACAGAACCGTCCCCTGTCTCCTTTTTTTCGGGGCATTGCGTATCCGGCCCGGCTAAGATACAATGGAGCTGTGGCAGAAACAAAACCAAAGATATTCTTGTTGCGGCCGGAGGTGAGACCATGTTGATACAGTGTACAAAAAAGCTGCTTGACCGGCTTCATGCAGAGCCGGAGAGAAAGAAAGATACGGAAAGCAGAAGCGAAACCGAGGAGTTTTTTGCCTGGCATGCAAATATTCTTACGGTAGACCGTCGAAAGGTGCTGATGTTTGTCAATAACCGGACACGGCTTGTGGTGATCTGCTACCGGCCCAAACCAGTCGTTTATAAAAAAATGGGCGAATATCTTACAGCCGGGATCCGGGAGCTTTTTGACGCACTTGGCGTTCATGGAGATGTGACGGAACAGTATTTGAAAGCGGCCGGCCCGGTACAGATCGCGACAACCGGCTCGCGAAGCCAGATTGCCCGGATGAACAAAATAGGAGATGAAGTCTGCTGGCATAGTCTGTTTTTCAGAGAGGATAAAGAGCTGCAGACGGGTGCATCTGTAGAACTGGCAGATGTGCCTGTGACGGAAGGCAAGAACTATTTCTTCCCGCAGAGACGATTGTATGAAGAACTGTGCAGGATGACAGGCCGGCCACTGAAGGAATGGGATCCAATTCGATCCTGCAAAAGCTATGTATTACGCGTCACAATTGACCTGGAGGGATATGACATCTTCCGGGTGATTGAGGCGCCGGCACATATGAAATTCTTCCAGCTTCATATTGCCATCCAAAAGGCGTTCGGGTGGTTTAACTATCATCTGCACGATTTTTCTTTCTTCGAAGAGGAAGTCCGGCCACACAGCAGCAGACATTACTATGATAAAAAACGGACAATGGTGATTCGGGACTATCGGGAAGAGGAAGCCGACGATTACCTGGATGCTGCAGAAATGGAGATTCATTCCGACCGGGAACTGATGCTCTGTGATGTGTTTGAAAACCGCAGCTCCTGTGTTTATACCTATGATTTTGGGGATAACTGGGAACATGTCATTACTGTAGAGGAAAGAAAAAAGGAAAATGGGAGTGCCCGGTTCAGGCTTCTGGAGAAGGAGGGAGAACGCCCGCCGGAGGATGTCGGAGGGGAAGGCGGTTTTGCGGAGTATAAGCGTATCATTTCAAATCCGCAGGATCCTGACTATGAGTACATGAAGCGTTGGGCGGAAGGAACAAAGGCCAAAGAGGAAACCATCAAGGAGATTAATATAGAACTTGGATGGATTTAGGGAGGAATACGCAGGATGGAAAAGGAACGGAAGCTGACGCAGGCGGAGATAAAACGATCGGAGCGGTTCCGGGAGAAGGCGGAGGCGCTGGAAAAGGAAGGCTATGAGAGGACAGATCTTGTCGTTGGGATCGTGAAAGCCAACGTTCTGTCCGTTCTTGTCATGCTGCCCTTTGTGCTGGTCATTGCGGTTCCGTACCTGATGAAGCATGGGATGCCGGGCAGACCGGCCGTTTCAACATATCTGCTGTTTCTGGGTCTGTTTATCCTCCTGACGATGGCGGAAATGGTTGTTCATGAAGGGATCCACGGCCTTGTCTGGGGACTTTTGAACAAAGATGGTTTTTCTGCGATTGAGTTCGGCCTGATCAGGGAATATATGACGCCGTACTGCTACTGCGGGTCTCCGCTGCTGCGCTGGCAGTACATTCTCGGAAGTGTTATGCCTACGGTCGTTCTCGGTTTCCTTCAGGGATGGATCGCGGTCATGACGGGCAGCTTTCTTTTGTTTGTGCTGTCCCTGGTGCTGATGCTTGGCGGCGGCGGGGATTTTCTGATCACTTTTCTTTTGCTGTTCTACAGGAAAAAGAAACAGCTTCTGATCCTGATGGATCATCCGACAGAACTGGGATCGGTGCTGTTTGAAAAATGACGGACCAGGGAACAGCGGCGTAAAGAATAATAGCGGACCCGGAAGGACAAGCAGGAGACGGTTCTCGTCAATTAGGGGACGGTTCTCTGATTGTCTGGGAATGGAGGCATAGAGCAAAAATGGAATATCTGGATGTAGTAGATGATAATGGGATGCCGACCGGGGAAGTGGTGTCCAGGGAGACCGCCCACAGCGAAGGGATCCGGCATCGGACCGCCCATGTGTGGATTGTGAGAAAGACGGATCACGGATATGAAATCCTGCTGCAGAAACGGAGCAGGAACAAGGATTCCTTTCCGGGAATGTATGACACGTCGTCCGCCGGGCATATCCCTGCGGGGGACGAACCGGTGGAATCTGCCATAAGGGAGCTGTGGGAAGAGCTGGGGATTATCGCAATGGCGGAGCAGCTGACCTATGCCGGCATGTTTCGTGATCAATACGAAAAAGAATTTCACGGAAAGATGTTCCGGGACAACGAGGTCAGCCGCGTGTATATTTACAGGGAACCTGTGGAGATTGATAAACTGACGCTGCAGGAAAGTGAGGTGGAGGAAGTGCGCTGGTTTGACCTGGAGGCCGTTTGGCAGGAAATCACACAGCGAAGGGACCGGATTTGCGTGCCGGTCGCCGGGCTGGCGGTGCTCAGGGAAGCGCTGGGACGGGGGTTGTAGAAGCGGAAAGAAAACTTGTGCGGCGCTTTCCTAAGGAATTGAGAAAAATACGATTGTCACATGAGAATCATTCGGGCTCTTCCATTTCATAAGCAAACAATTCTGATTAAATCAGGTTTTGCGATGAAACGGAAGAGCCCGAAAACATTGCGAAGGCTCACTGCTTCAGCAGTCGCCGGAACAGCAGGTTCGCTGTACTGTAGTGAAGATTGCTGAAGCAGATCCCGGAACCTGTTCCGGCTGCATGAATGATGGTCTCGTTGCCAATATAGATTGCCACATGGTAAATATAATTCCCGCGCTCGAAGAAAACGAGATCTCCGGGCTGCAGGTCTTCCTCGCTGATGGGGGTTCCGAAGGTAGCCTGGGTTACGGTATAATGCGGCAGCTCGATGCCGTATCTGGCGTAAACCAGCATGGTAAAGCCGGAACAGTCACAGCCGTTGGTCAGACTTTCGCCGCCCCATACATAGGGATTGCCCACAAACTGAGCAGCATAACTGACCAGCTCCTCTCCAAGAGACGGCAGATAGTAGATCGTATGATCGCGTTGCGTCGTGAATTCACAGCCCGCCGCACCCCGGGGGGCTTTTCTTGCGGCCTCGATGGCTACCCGCTCGGCAGCCGAGGCGGTCACGGAGGCCCGCTGGGCTCTTGCGATGACGGCATCGGTTTTCGCCTGTTCCGCTTCCAGCGCCTGTCGGGCCTGGAGGACGTTTTCCACGGCGGCACGGTAGGTACGGACATATTCCGGTTCGTTTGCTTTTTCGGGGGACGCCGTATCTTCCTCGGTCTCGCGGATCTCGGACTCGTCAGTTTCGAGAGTTCCCGGCTCGTCGGTCCCGGGGATTTCCTGTTCGCCGGTTTCGAGGGACTCCTGTCCGTCGGTGCCGGGGATTTCCTGCTCGCCGGTTTCGAGGGACTCCTGTTCGCCTGTGCCGGGGATTTCCTGTCCGCCGGTTTCGAGAGCCTCCTGCTCACCGGTGCCGAGAATCTCCTGTTCGATGGCCTCGGCTTCCTCCTGCGTGCCGCCGGAGGATAGGAATTCCTCGCGGGCTTCATCCTGCGCCATGGAAGCCTCCATCACACCTACGTGGGTTTCGTCGGATTCGCCGAGGGCTGCCTGCGCCAGGTCCCACTGCTCCTTCTCTATGGCAGCTGCTTCATCGGCCTCCGCCTGCTGCCGGAGACGTTCTTCCTCCTGAGCAGTGGTTTCCGCATAGCTGTAGACTTTGCTGAACCGCAGCTGATCGGTCCGAACCCAGCCTTCTATCTGATACGGGGTCACAATCTGCGTCCAACTGTCCGATGTACTGCTGCCGGATGTATTGCTGTCCGATGTGTTATTGTCGGATGCACTGCCGTCGGATGTATTGCTGTCGGATGTACTGCTGCCGGATGTACTGCCGTCGGATGTATTGCTGTCGGAAGTACTGTCGACAGACATACTGCCGTCGGAAGAACTACTGCCAGATGTATTGCCGTCCGGCATCTCTACGGATTCGTCAGTCGAGGCATCGAGCGCAGATGAATCCGGGTCATATGAATCGAATCCGGAGGGAATGGGACCGGTCGAATCGAGAACATCCAGAAATGTAGATTCATTGACAACGGCGAGCATATTGCCGGTGTCGGATGGCTCGTCATATACGGTCAGTTCTGCCGGGATGACCTGGGCAACCGTGATGGATGCATCAGGAAGCAGGGCTTCTGCCTCTTCGCCTGTCGCAAGGAAATCGGAAGAAATATATCCGGACACGTCACCGGAACGGATTCTGTACCAGACACCGTCATCGGTCTCCTTCGTCGCTAAAACCCTTCCCACACCATAATGGTACATCTTTCCGACGAGATCGCTTTCGGCAGAAGGCTTTTTTCTCACGTTCACATATTCTTCCACGGAGGCAATGCAGAGATTATCTGCAGATTCGGAGATTTCTCCGGCGTATACAGGAAACGCCAGCAGCAGAAGAAGGCAAAAAAACAGGATCACGATCATATCCTCCCTTCGTGTTCCTTTGGAGCATCTTTAGAATTGTAATCATAACATATACGGGAGATGCTTTCAATCCGGGGGAGACAGGGGAGAGTTCGGTGCCTTCTTTTGCTTCCAAAAGGAGACACAGAACCGTCCCCTGTCTCCCTGGTTCCCTCAAAGCCCCATATCTTTCATCCCGAACCCGATTTCCAGGCGCAGCGCGGTCTGGGCGTCATCCGGTTCCGCGTCGGTGATCTGGCGGATTTTGTCAAGCCGGTAGCGCAGGGTATTGCGGTGGATATGCAGATACGCTGCGGCGCGGTTCAGGTCGTTACGCTCATACAGATATCCGCGCAGGGTATTCAGATAATCCGTTTCGTGTGCGGCGTCATAGGCGGCGAGCCGGACCAGTTCGTCCGGTATCAGGTTCTCCGGACAGAGGGAGGAAACGGCTTTGGAGAGAATCACGGAAGGATAGATGTCGTCGAAGAGAAATACGCATTGCTCCGGGGCCGTCATTATTCCCGCGTCCAGTGCAGCCACGGCCTGTTCAATATAGCGGAAGCGGCCGGATACATCCCGGAACCGGTCGCTGATGCCCGCATGCAGCTGATAGTCGGTGAGAATTTCGCGGAATCTTGCCTGCATATGTGCGTTGGTCTCTGCCGACCGGCCGCCGAGCAGCAGGAAGAGCCGCTGGTCCTGAAACTGGTAGATGATATCCGGGTAAAGTGAGCGGATCCTTCCGCGGAGAAGTTCGCGCAGCGGCTCGTCCTCCCGGAGCGTGCCGACGACGGCTACCTGGTAGTCCGGATAAATGCTGACATACGGCGCAAAGCTCTTCGGATCAAGCGGCTCGGAAATGCGGTCCGGATCAAAAAATTTTCTGGCGAAGATCTGACGGATCGGGTTGCGCATGGTTTTTTTCTGATAGTCGGAAGTCTGAAGGAGAACGGCAAACAGGCTGCAGACGATGGTGTTGAGCCGGCATGCCTCCTCCTTTTTCTCTGTGTCCATAAACAGCAGGCTGATAAAGCCCATGAGCTCCTTATTGACGTAAACGGGCCCGCAGCTCTGGGGATAATCCCGCGAAACACCCCAGTCTACGCAGATCGCGCCGTCGGAGTTCGAGATGGAGTCGAGATACCCGGCTTTCAGATAATGATTGGTGATGGTCTCGGAATTCGCTGCCCCGTTTCTCACAATGTCTTCCCAGTATGGGTCGGCAAAAGAGCCGCCGTTTGCGAAGGCAAGCAGTTTATAGGCTTCATCGACAATGATAATCGGTATCTGAAAGGCATCGTAAAAATGCCGGGCGAACTGCTCCGGATTTGTTCCGCCCGCGATCAGGCGGATGGCCTGTTCATAGTATTCTTCAAGTGTTTTCAATCCATTTTCTCCAATTTTTCAAACCATATTCTCAAACCATATTTTCAAATGGCATTGCAGCGACATCTCTCGTCATAAATAACGAAAATTCTTTTTAGATTAGTCATAGATGACATTGTTCCCAATATAGCAGAATGTTATACTTGTGTCAAACTGACCGGACGAGAAGGGCTGTTCCGGTGCGGCAAATGGTAAGAGAAAGGAAAGGAGTGCTTCAATATGGCAGATTTAACCCTGAACAAATTTGAAATCAAACATCTTTTCACGTACACCATTGATGTGGATGCGAATATGTACATCCAGAAGCTTCCCACCAAGGATACCCGTGTGACGGGCAATATCACGGGCGGAACCGTATACGGCGACCGGATTCACGGAAAAATCGTGCCGATGGGCGCGGACTGGTCCATTGTTCATCCGAACGGTGTCGTTGATGTAGACTGCCGGGCCATGATTGAAACGGATGACGGCGCACATATCAACATGTTTTATGACGGGCGGATCGACCTCGGCTCCGCAGAGGCCGCGGAAGACTATTCCAACGGGAAATTCCCGCCGATTATGGGCACGCAGCCGCACCCGGTTCTGGACACCGACGATCCCAGATATGAATGGGTGAACCGGATTTCCTGCTTCGGCATCGGCCGGGTGGACTTTACGGATGATCCGATTGTGATCCAGTATGACGTTTATACATATGAGGCAAAGCCTTTTGATAAAGACTGATTCGAGAGACGGATTCGAAAAGCACAACTGAAAACCAGATTCGAAAGGCACAACTGAAAACCGGATTATAAGGGCGGATCTGAAAGCCCGGATTAGAAAGGCGGGTCCGGAAGGCGGATCTGAAAGCCAGGCCCGCACAACTCATTATATGAGGAGAACAGAGCATGAAGTATGATAAATTGTTTACCCCGATGAAGATCGGGAAGATGGAAGTGAAAAACCGTATCGCAATGTCTCCGATGGGGACGAACAGCGCATTTGTGAACGGCCGGAAATCGGACGATGAGATTGATTATTTTATTGAGCGCGCGAAGGGCGGCGCCGGCATGATTGTCATGGGATGTCAGCCGCTCAACGAGAAGATCGCGCAGGGCTCCATGGAAGGATATATGGACAGCTTTACGGTCCTGCCGGCCCTCACGTCCGTCTGCGACGGCGTCCATAAATACGGAGCGAAGATCATCTGCCAGCTGACGCCGGGTACCGGGCGGAACGCGTTCCCGGACACCTTGGGGAATCCGCCGATTTCCGCATCTGCGATTCCCTCCGTGTTCAATCCGGATCTCATGTGCCATGCGCTGACCAAAGAAGAGATTGCAGAAATCATGGATAATTTCCGCTTTGCGGCGGGCGTTGCCATGGACGCCGGGTATGACGGGATCGAGATCCATGCGCATGCCGGTTATCTGATTGACCAGTTCCTTTCCCCGGTCTGGAATAAGAGAGACGATGAGTACGGCGGATCTCCGGAGAAAAATGCCCGGTTCGCGAAAGACATTTACCATGCGATCCGCGATACCGTCGGCCCGGATGTTCCGATCCTGTTCCGGATTTCCCTGGACCATCGCTTTGAAGGCGGCCGGGATCTCGACTACAGCATGAAGATCCTTCAGGAGCTGGAAAAAGAAGGCATTGACGCTTTTGATGTGGACGCCGGATGTTATGAGACGCTGGATTATATTTTCCCGCCCTCCTATCTCGGAGAGTCCTGCATGTCCTATGTCTGCGAATATGCGCGCAAGGCCGTGTCCGTACCGCTGATCAACGCAGGAACGCATAATCCGGACAGTGCCCTTGCACTGATCGAATCCGGAAATGCAGATTTCGCATCCTTCGGACGTGCGCTGATCGCAGATCCGGAGCTGCCCAGAAAGCTGCTCGAGGACCGTGCGGAGGATATCCGGCCATGTCTTCGCTGCAATGAGTACTGTATCGGCCGGATCTGGAACAAGCATACGAAGCTCAGCTGCGCCGTGAACCCACAGGCGATGGAGGAGGTCCGCTTCCGCCTGAAAAAGACGGAGAATCCGCTGAACATCGTCGTGATCGGCGGCGGCCCGGCAGGTCTTGAGGCGGCCAGAGTCGGCGCAATCGAAGGCCATAAGGTGACATTGCTCGAAAAGAGCGATCATCTTGGCGGCACCATGCGCACGATCGCCACGGCGGCGTTTAAGGTCAACATCCGCAAGTTGGCAGACTGGTATGACGTTCAGCTGAAAAAGCTGGGTGTCGACGTACGGCTGAATACGGAAGTGACGGGGGATGAGGAATTCCTTGCCGCGGCGGACCGGATCTTTGTCGGCTGCGGTGCGGTGCCGATTATGCCGCATATCCCGGGGATCGACGGAGCGAATGTGATCACGATGATGGACGGCCACAGAGATGCTTCCCTGATCAAGGGTGAAAAGATTGTTGTCTGCGGCGGCGGCGCTTCTGCGGTTGACGGCGCCCTCGAGATGGCGGAAGAGATGGGCAAGAAGGTGACGATCGTGGAAATGCTTCCGGAGATCGGGAAGGATATCTTCTTCATCAATAAGATCACGGTTATGAATAAGATTGCACAGGACGGCATTGTCCTGATGCCGAATACCAAAGTTGTTTCCATCGACGCTTCCGGCGTGAACGCGGAAACCGCGGACGGAACGATTCATATCGATGCGGATACGGTTATCGCCGCCTTTGGCATGCGCCCGGATCTCACTCTCGTGGATAAAATCAAAGCGAAATATCATACCAAGACCCGCGTGATCGGCGACAGCATGAAGCTCGGAAAGATCGGAGAGGCGATCCGCGAAGGCTTCTACGCTGCGAGCGCACTGGACTGAGTTGCGGACGACGCCACGCGGTCCGCGCGAACCGCAGCGTGTCTGACACATAAGTAAAATGATAAAAAACCGTCATGGTTCTCCATGTGTACGGCTCTGAAGCACAGATGTCCGAAACCGGACGGACGGAAAGTCCGGCGGGGGCGGACAGATGTGAGCTGCAGATGCCAGAACATAGAGAATCATGACGATTTTTTTAGGGAGACAGGGGGAGACAGGGGACGGTTCTGTGTCTCCTTTAGGTTCCCAAAGGAGACACAGAACCGTCCCCTGTCTCCCGTCCTGTCTCCCAGAACCGTCCCCTGATTGGCCTGATTGGCGGTTACTGCAGGATCTTTTCCCTGCGATAAAAGATTGTGAAGACAGCCGAGCTCAGCGTCCAGGTAAAGGGATAGATCCAGTAGGTTACGGCGATGTCGTGGATAAACAGGCTGGAGATGGCGAGCACCAGGATCCGGACGACGCACCAGGTTAAGAGCATGATCATCATGGAGGCTGTGGCGTGTCCCGTTCCCCGGAAGGTGGCTGCCATCATATGGGTATAGGCAACAAGGGCGAAGAAGGGTCCCACAACCCGTGCCCTTCCGGTTCCGAAGGCGATCACGTCGGGAGAGCGGTCAAAGAGCGAGATCAGCTGCGGTCCGAACAGACAGAAGAACAGACCGATGATTGCTGCAATGATCGTGGCACAGGCGACGCCGAATCTGGCGCCGGTACGGGCCCGGTCTTTTTTCTGTGCACCGAGATTCTGACTGATAAATGCAGGCAGCGCCATGGCAAAGCTGGTGACCGGGAGAAAGGCGAAGCCTTCGATTTTCTGATAGCTTCCGATACCGGCGACGGCGGCGGGGCCAAAGCTGTTGATATAGGTCTGAATGAGCACATTGGAAAAGGAGATAATCGAATTCTGCAGGCCGGACGGAAGCCCGATCTTCAGGATTCCCTGTACCATTTTTTTGTCCAGCCGGATTTTACGGAAGGACAGGTGCAGCGGCCAGCCCAGACGATGCAGCCGGCGCAGGGCCAGCAGCATGCTGACAAACTGGGCAATGCAGGTGGCAAGCGCCGCTCCGCCGACGCCAAGGTGCATCCGGGTTACAAACAGAAGATCCAGCACCACGTTGAGCACGGAGGAAATGACCAGGTAATGGAGGGGGTGACGGCTGTCTCCGGCTGCCTGCAGGATGCCGACCAGCAGGTTGTAGAGAACAAACCCGACGGATCCGCAGAAATAAATGCGGAAATAAACAATCGATTCGGGCAGAACGTCAGGCGGCGTGTTCATCAGCCGCAGGACCGCCGGCG
Organism: uncultured Lachnospiraceae bacterium; assembly: GCA_902767335.1. Taxonomy (GTDB): domain Bacteria; phylum Bacillota; class Clostridia; order Lachnospirales; family Lachnospiraceae; genus Merdiplasma. The sequence goes on along the minus strand of CACXHD010000011.1, from coordinate 32,818 downwards.
CGAAAAGCACGCCGAGCAGGGTCATCAGCCCGCCGCAGATCAGCCCGAGCGCTGCACAGGTATGTACGGCACAGACGACCTGATCGTTTTCCTTCGCGCCCAGATAGCGGGCAATCAGTACACTGCCGCCCATGGATACGCCCGTGAAAAACCCGACGACGAAAAAGAGCAGGTTTGAGGAGGAACTGACCGCGGCGAGGGCGTTGCTGCCCAGATAATTCCCGACAATCAGAGAATCCACCGTATTGTACATTTGTTGAAACAGATTTCCCAGAAACAGCGGGAATGCAAACCGGAGAATCTGGCTGCGGATCGGTCCGTCTGTCATCAGTTTTTGTCCATTGTCCATTGTATTAAATTCTGCCTCCCTCCCGTTTGGCGCCCCCTCAGGGAAGCCTTCTGCATTGTAAAAGAAAAATCATTTCATGGCAAGGGCCGGGAATAGTTTGGCGCAGTTTTTCTCTTTTTTGTGAGAAGCCGGGAAGGTGCCCCTTGCTGGCCGGTCTGTTCTGTTCCCGGTATCTGCTTCCGGCTTTTTGATGACAATTACCTTGATATTCAAAACTTCTGATGCTCAGCCTGGATTCCTGACATCATTATCCCATCCGACGTTTATACCGCCCGACACCACAACCTCTGACACCACAACCCCCGACATTAACATCCCTGACACTAACCTGACATTACAACCCGACCAAAAACACCGAAAAACCACCAAAATAATATAAAATAAAATCCAAATTTATTGAAAATGGAAAAACGGTGATATAATTGAACTTGATCAAATGGAACGAAGCCGGACAGAAAGATAAATTCCGAGGCCGAACAGGAGATAAAGGGAAGTTGCTTTCAGAGTTGCTTCCGGAGCCGGTTCAGAGAGGAGGACAACTATGACGATTCAGGAGATGAAACAGAGGAAACAGGAGCTTGGATATTCCTATGCGATGATATCGGAAAAATCCGGTGTTCCGGTCTCTACGATCCAGAAAATTTTCGGCGGAGAAACGGTTTCTCCCAGATACGATACACTGCAGGCTCTGGAAAAGGCGCTGAAGGATCCGGCAGATTCGCTGCCTGCGGCCACGGGAGTCCTGCGGGAGAAAAGTTTTGTATATTCAACGGATTCGTCGGGAACAGAGGCGGAAAAGTATTCGCGGCAGGGCGAGTATACAATAGAGGATTACTATGCCCTGCCGGACGATCAGCGGGTTGAACTGATCGACGGCGTGTTTTATGACATGGCTTCACCCGTTCCGCTGCACCAGCTGATTGCGGGGGAGGTCTACAGGCAGATCGCAAATTATATACTGGAGCGGGGCGGCTCGTGCATGGCGTATATTTCTCCGCTGGATGTGCAGCTGGACTGTGACAACCGGACAATGGTGCAGCCGGATGTAATGATTCTCTGCGACAGAGAAAAAACACAGGAAAAGCGCGTTTACGGTGCGCCGGATTTTATCCTTGAGGTGATCTCCCCCTCCACGAGGCGCAAAGACTGTTTTCTGAAGCTGCAGAAGTATATGAATGCCGGTGTCCGTGAGTACTGGATTCTGGATCCGTATAAAGAGAAGCTGATGGTTTATTTCTTCGAGGAAGATGAATTTCCATATATCTGCGGCCTGGACGAACCGATCCCGGTCCGGATTTATCAGGGGCAGCTGGCCATAGACCCGAAGCATATCCTGCGATGGATCCGGGAGAGGCAGGAAGAGTCGTAAGCAGGGGTTGGAGGCGTTCGTACACCGTAAACAAAGACGTTGGCTCGAAGGCTGATTTGAAAGATGGGATTTTCAGAAGCAGGGAGAAGAAAGAAACCGCAGCGGCCTGCGGTGACTGGCGACAGCGATGCGGTCGGCAATCAGGCAAGGATTGTGCCGTTGAGAGGCCTGTGATAAGATAATTACAGGTCCGGAAGCCTGCTCGCATGTAAGAGAGGAAAGGTTTACTGGCGGCCTGATCATAAGATGATAAGATAACACGTACAGTCAACTTCAGAAATACAAGGGGGGTGAAGAAGATGAAGACAAAGCTTAGATCCTTACTGTTTGGACTTGTAGCTGCAGCTGCGCTACTGGCCGGCAGCGGGCATCCGGCATTTGCCGACGGCTCCTTTGTCTGCAAAAACTATCTGACCGGCCTGTTTGCAGACAAACTCGTGTTTCAGCAGGGCGCGACCCTGTCCACCAATATTTCTCTTGAGCAGATCTGTGAAAAGATTGCGGTGACGGACACTGCGTTTATGGAGGCTTACATTCAAAACGACCTTCCGGCCGTGCATGTGGTCCGGAACGATGTCTCGCCCGTGTATGACGTGACGCTGACTCCGGATGCAGGCGGGAAGGTGAAATGGACCCCGCCGGCAGGCTTTACCTTTGATTATCTGATTCAGTTTGTTTTTGATTTCGGAACGGGCAATCGGTTCGAAAGTGAATACTTTTACTGTGTAAAAGTCGCAAAGGACCTGGGAGCGAAGACCATTGCGCTGACAGATGGAACGGCTTCTTTCGGCGCGGAGGAAGGGAAACAGATCGGCAATGTGATCTGCAATACACTGGAAGGTCTGGCGGAAGTTTCTCTGCTCTCCTTCATGTATGATACACCGAACAATCTCTGTGATCTGGATAATGACGGAACCGATGATATTACGCTGGGATGGAATGCGGCGAAGAATTCCTATGTGATCAGCAAGGTATCCGCCAGCAGCATCGCGGGAGACAAAGTCGTTAAATTGACAGCCGCTGCAATCGATTACCTGAAAGGAAACGGATATGATTATTACAATACCTTAAACTTCCGGTTTGCGAAGCCGGCAGCGGCTTCCGGCAGTACGACAACGAAGCCGGCCGCCGGATCTGCGGTTAAAAAGACGAAAAAAGCCAATCCGGTCAGGGTGAAGGCAAAGACCGTTACGGTAAAGTACAACAAGCTGAAAAAGAAGAAGCAGGTCATCCTTCGCAAAAAAGCAGTTGTCTTATCAAAAGCGAAAGGAAAAGTGACCTACAAGCTGGCCGCAGTAAACAAAAAGAAATTTAAAAAGTACTTTGCGGTCAATGCAAAGAATGGAAATATTACGATTCGGAAGGGCCTGAAGAAGGGCATATACAAGCTTACGATCAAGGTAAGAGCAGCAGGAAATACATCGTACAAAGCAGCCACGAAGACTTTGAAATGTACGATCCGGGTAGTGAAGTAAAGTTGCTGCATCCGAAAGAAGCGGCATAGTTGGAGTGCTATTTCCGGCTATGCCGTTTATATTTGGGGTAAGTATTTCACGAATACATTGCCAGACGATTCTTATTCGCTGTGTTCTCTGCATGCAATCTGTTTACTTTCTTGACACCCTACAAAATAGGGCATATAGTATCTGTGGTCAAGTCCATGGAGATATTTGGATGACTCGAACATTTATCGAAATTCCCTTGTTCACGAAACGATGGTCAGAAAATGGGCTTACCGAGGCGGATCTGAGACAGCTCCAGATTATGTTGCTTAAAGACCCGGAATCCGGGCCGGTCATCGAAGGAACTGGCGGGATCAGAAAAGTGCGTTTTCCCCTTGAAAATCGTGGGGAAATCGGCAGTGTCCGTGTTGGCTATACGGACTTTGCAGATTATGAGGTTACATATCTAATTACCGCATTTACAAGGAAGGAGCAGGAAAACCTTTCGGATGTGAGCACTCTTTTTGATGATCTTCAAGAAGGATTGCTTCAGGCAATCGACTACGCAAATGGAAAAGGGTCTGCGCGGACTGTAACTTACACGATCGATCCCGTAATCAAATTGAATAAGGATCAGATCCGTGATATACGCATGCAAGCCCGGATGACCCAGAACGTTTTCGCAGACTACCTTGGCGTATCAGTAAAGACAGTTGAGGCATGGGAGTGTGGAAGGACGCGCCCTACCGGTCCAGCCTGTCGGCTGATAAGTTTACTTGCCAAAAGCCAGATACAGTCACTGCCATTTATTTCAGCCGAATATAATAGTCAACGTCAGAAATAATCTGATTGATTAATTTGCTGCAGTCCTTTTATTTTGTACTGCCGGCTGTGTCTTCCGCGATAAGCCCTTTTTGGAGGGCTTCCGCCTCTTCTTCCGTTATAAACACTCCGGAGGAAATATAATATCCACGGCATCGGTCGCTTTTGCTGAACGCCAGGATCCTGGCGCTGTCGACCGGCGCCGTTTTTTTCGAACCGATCTTGTATTCATCGCTGACCCGGTCGGGCCGGCCCAGACTCTCCAGGGTATCTGTATCGGCAAAATACTGATGCAGATACCGCACATACGTCCCGTCAAATTCTTTCCCGATGCTGTCGATAATGATGGAGTCTTTATAGGTACACATGGAGATAATCCGGATCGACCGGGGATCTTCCGCAAAGCTGAAGAGGTGCCAGTAGGCACTGACCGCAGCCTGCAGAATCTGTTCTTCATCGGTCAGACCTGCCGGGCCGTCAGACATTCCGGAAGAATGTACGGCCTCGGTTTCCGCATCTTGCTGCAAAGCAGCCGCTTCATCCATTAACGCCTGGACTTCCGATTCCAGTTGCGTCTCTCTTTTTTCCAGGGCTTCCAGACGGGTCTTTAATTCCTCGATGATCCGGTGATCTTCCCCTTCATCTCCGTCGTTCCCGACGGAAACCGATGCGGAAGCGGTTTCGGAACCGGAACCGGTATCGGCATCGGAGCCGGAATCTGTATCGGAACCGGTATCGGGACCGGAGCCGGAATCGGGACCGGAGCCGGAATCTGTATCGGAACCGTTATCGGCATCGGAGCCGGAACCGGAATCAGGCCCGGCAGCGCCATCGGCGCGAGCATTTGATTCAGAGGCAGGATCTGTTTTTGATATAGAATCTGATCCGGCTTCTGTTACAGAGGATTCTGTCTCATCGTCATTCTTTCCCGATTTTACAGGCGTGAATAGATTTCCGTTTTTTGTAAACGAGATCTGATGATTTCTCCCAACCTTCACGGTTATAGAATCAGATTCCGGAGGAAGGAAATACAATATGCCGGCACGCTTCTTTTGGCCGATTTTGACATCCGGATTAATTTCGTAATTCTTGTCGGACCTGGAAGTACTGAGATAAAAAAAGGCACATGCAAAACCGTCCTCGTCCAGAACGCTCAGACAATCCTCGCCAACCTTGTAAGAAGGAAGATATCCGTAATCCTGCACGCTGGCATCATGATTTTCAATGACACAGCGCACGGAAATACAGGCCATGCCGTTTTGATCGCCATGTGCGTATCTGCCGACACCGTCAATGGCAATACTGAAGGACCCAAGATCCTTTACAGAGAATTCGACGACCTCCCCGACTTCCAGATTGTCCTCAGCAAAGGCACTGCTGCAAAAAAGAAGAAGAGAAAAAATGATGATCAGAAGATGAACCGGTTTTTTCATGGCGTCCTCCCGGGAAAATGCTAAGACAGGGATGCGTTTCTGTCTTACCTGGAATAAAGACTTCTGTTTCTCCTCCATTTTATCACAGGATCAGAGATGCTCCGCTGGAAATTTTAAGAGCAGTACTCTACTGCTTCATTTTAATTCGAAGCGAGATCTTTATTAGATCTGCGCAGGGCATGGATAATCCTCAAACGTTCCAAGATTCCCGCCCGGAAGCGTAATCCGGGAAGATCGCAGGGCATGGAAAATCATCAAACATTCCAAGATTCCTGCGCGGAAGCCGATCCTGCGGTGGCTGGTCTGAATAATCCAGGATTTTTTCACAGTCTCCTCAGAGCCTGTGTGCGCGATTTCACCGAGTGGATTCCGGCGTCTGTTCGTATCGCCGTGAAACGACATGATTCCCTAAGGACAAAGGTACAGAGAAATGGTATACTGTGAGCAACCATGCATTGGCTTTCAGACAGACGGAGATTTTTATGAGAGTTACATTGAACCAGATTGCGGAGGCGGCCGGCGTATCCAGAGGAACCGTGGACCGGGCGCTGAACCACCGGGGCAGGATCAACCCGGAGGTTGCGGAGCGGATCCTCCGGATTGCGAAGGAGATGGGATACAGGCGGAATCTGGCCGGAAGAGCCCTGGCAATGGCCGGGAAAGACCTGCGGATTGGTGTGCTTGTGCAGGCCGCGGGGACGCCTTTCATACAAAAGGTCATCGAGGGAATCAAGGAAGCCCGGACCCAGGTCCGGGAATTTGGATTTGAGGTGGTTATCAAAACGATCCCCAATATTGATTCGGAGCAGGCGCTTGCTGCGCTGCGCGAGTTATCCGCGGAAGGTTGTTCCGGAATTGCGCTGATGCCTTCGGAGGAGCCGGAGTTTGTCGGACTGGTCAACAGTCTCGCCGGGCAGGGGATCCCCATTGTGACCTTCAATTCGGATCTGGAGAATTCCGGCCGCCAGTGTTTTGTCGGGCAGGATTCCATGCAGAGCGGGAAAGTGGCAGCCGGACTGATGGGCCAGATTCTGGCACCGGCTTCCCGTGTGCTGGTGATTTCCGGACATCCGGATTTTGCGAGCCATCGGAACCGAACGAAGGGATTTACGGACGAACTGTCCCGGATCCGTGGGGATTTGAACATCCTGCCTGTACAGTATGCCATGGATGATGAAGCGAAGGCGGAAGAGATCGCATATCAGGTGCTGCAGGACAGATTCGGCCGGGCAGGGAATGAGAACGTCGAGACCGTCGAGAACATCGGGATTTATCTCTCCGCAGCCGGGCTTGATGGGGTGACGAAGGCGGTCCGGAGAGCGGAAGCTTCCGGCTCTGTGAAGGTTATTTCCAATGACCTTACGGATGACAACATCCGGCTGATCCGAAACGGAGAGGCGGAGTTCCTGATCGGACAGGACCCGCACACCCAAGGTTATGAGCCGGTGATGATCCTGTTCCGGCAGCTGTTTGAGAACCGGCCGGCCCGGATGGATCCGCTGTTTACGGAGATTACGATTAAGACGAGATACAATGTATGAACATCCACCCCTATGCGGCGTTGAGCCGCGTCTTATGGAGGTGGCAGCAAAGCTCCTTCGGGTCTTAAGAAACTCTCCGGTTTTCTGAGAATGGGGGATCCCGCCTGCGCATAAAGTGTGCGCAGGCGCATTTTTTTTGGTAAAAAAGCATAAAAAGAGACCTGCAGAATCGTTGAAACGCCAATTGCGTTCACGTGAACGCATGTGTTAATATGGGCCTTGGCAAAGAGACAACGTGACAGAGAGACAACGTGACAGAAAAACTGCGGGACAAAGAGACAACGTGACAGAGAAACTACATGACAGAGAAACTGCGTGACAGAGAAATAGCGTGACGAGGAAATCGCGTGAAAAAGAAACCGTGTGATAAAGAAGTCACGTGACAGAGAAACCACGTAACGCTGCGATGATCAGGAGGAATGGAACATGTTGAAAATTGGTATCGTAGGCTGCGGTATGATCGGCAAAGAACATGCGAAGCGTCTGCAGTATAAGATTCGCGGATGTGAAGTGATCGCCGTATGTGATGTGTTTGAGGAGTCTGCGAAGAAGACGGCGGCTCTGGTCGGCGATGTGAAGGTGTACACGAATTATGAAGAGCTTGTGGCAGATCCTGATGTCGACGCAGTTGTGGTTACAACGCCCGGCCAGTTCCACAAGGGACCGATTCTTGCCGCGATCAAGGCCGGCAAGCCGGTATTTTCCGAGAAGCCGCTGACGACAACCGCGGCGGACTGCAAGGAAATCGTGGATGCGGAGATGGCTTCCGGAAAGCATCTGGTACAGGTCGGCTTCATGCGCCGCTATGACCGCGGCTACAACCAGGTAAGAGAAGCGATCGCCTCCGGAAAATATGGCGTGCCGATGCTTGTGAAATGCACGCACCGTGCAGAAGGCGTGGATGACAGCTATACGACGGAGATGGCGGTGACCGATACGGCCATTCATGAAATCGATGTGCTTCCGTGGCTGCTCGGCGAAGGCGAAGAGTGGGAGGAGGGCCAGGTATTCTTCCCGAGAAATACGAAAAATGCCCATGAAGGCCTCAGAGATCCCCAGATCATGATGCTTCGCACGAAGAGCGGGATCGTCTGCATGATCGAAGTCAATGTAAACTGCAAGTTCGGATATGACATCAACTGTGAAGTGGTCTGTGAAGAAGGCGTGATCAATCTTCCGTGCCCGTCCTTCCCGACGATCCGCAGCAACTTCGAGGTTTCCACGGCGATCGAGAAAAACTGGATTCTCCGCTTCATCGATTCGTATGATGTGGAGCTTCAGGACTGGGTCGATCATGTGCAGGAAGGCACGACCGGCGGTTCCTCCGCATGGGACGGCTATACGGCTGCGCTGACAGCGGATGCGCTGGTTGCTTCCCAGAAATCCGGCAAGGCAGAGAAGGTTGTGACAGGCGGAACACCGGAGTTTTATAAATAATCATTGCGAACGCGATGCGCGCACAGCGATCCGTAAGATTTGCTGAAAGTATTATATGAAAGGATGAACAGAATGAAGATTGGTTTTAATGAAGGCTGCAACCGTTTCTGCGAAAATCACAGTGTTCTGGATGACCTGAATTTCTGCGAGAAGAACGGCGTGGATTATATCGATATTCAGTCGGAATGCCTGGACCGGGAAATTGCTGCAGGAAAATATACGATCGATGACCTGGCCGCATGGTTCAATGATCCGGCGCACAAGCTGAAAATGCTGTCCTACAATGCCCTGATTTTCTTCAATATGAAGGAAACCCAGGAAGAGAAGGACGCAGTGATGGCGGAACTTGATAAAATCATCGGCATCTGCGACAAGCTGAACTGCAAGATGATCGTGGTTGTGCCGTCCATGGACATTAAGAGAAAAGCGACGCTCGATGAGATCCGGGAGGATGCGGTTGCGGTACTGAAGGAAATGGTGAAGAAGACCGAGCCCCACGGCATTCGTCTTTCCATCGAGTTTATCGGCCAGCCGACCATGACGATTAACCGCTTTGAGGATGCATACCGGATTGTCCAGGAAGTGAATTCTCCTTATGTGGGTATCACGCTGGATCAGTATCATTTCCATGCGATGGCGTCTTCCTTTGAGGCCCTCGAAAAAGCAGACGGAAAGAAGATCTTTGTCTGGCATCTGAACGGTATGGAAAACATGCCCTGCGGCGCGGCTTACAACAATGACGAAATCCGCCTGTGGCCGGATGAGCCGGGTGACTGCCTGGAGCAGAAGCGCTTTGCGGATACGCTCAAGAAGATCGGCTTTGAGGGAGATGTGTGCACGATGGAAGTGTTCCGTCCCGCTTATTATGAGCTCTCCAGCGAAGAAAACATCCGGATTGCGGCAGAACAGACGAGAGCACACGTAGAAAAGTACTGGTAAGTATGATATAATGAGCCTCTTAGAGGGAGACAGGGGACGGTTCTCTGTCTCCTTCTTTCTTAGAAAAAGGAGACAGAGAACCGTCCCCTGTCTCCTGCGCAGGAGGCACTTTATGATGAACAACCGAAAACCAAATGCAGCAGCGCTGCTTCCCATTTTGATCTTTCTTGTGGTCTATCTGGGAAGCGGCATTTATTTTGAGTATATTGATCCGGTCGAGGGCCGGATGGGGTTCTATGTCATTTCCGTGGTCGTCGCGTTCGGCCTCGCCCTGATTACGGCATTTGTCCAGAACCGGTCCCTCAGCTTTGATGAGAAAATCCATATTTGTGCGAAGGGTGTCGGCGATGACAATATCATCATTATGCTGTTCATCTTTCTGATGGCGGGGGCCTTCAGCGGCCTGGCCAATGCGGCCGGCGGCGCCCAGAGTACGGCAAATCTGATGCTGGACAATATTCCGGACGGATTTGCCGTGCCGGGCCTGTTCCTGATTGCATGTCTGATTTCCATGTCGATGGGCACGAGCGTCGGTACCATCACCGTCCTGGTACCGATCGCGGTCGAGGTGGCAAAAAACGCAGGGATGTCGATGCCTTTCGTGGTTGCTGCGGTGGTCGGCGGCTCGATGTTCGGCGACAATCTGTCCGTGATTTCCGATACGACCATCGCGGCCACCCGGACCCAGGGCGTGGAGATGCGGGATAAATTCCGGGTGAATATCAAAGTCGCGCTGCCGGCGGCGCTGCTGACCATCCTGATCCTGACGGTCATGTCATTCCGGCATTCCGGGACCGGACTGATGCATTACGAATACACTGTCTGGCTGGCGCTGCCCTATTTCATCGTTCTGATTCTGGCGCTCACCGGCATGAATGTATTTATTGTCCTCGGGATCGGGATTCTGCTGTTTTTCATGATCGGCGGAGCGTACGGAACCCTCAGCGTTCCGAGTGCGTTCGCGGCCATGGGCGACGGGACGAACGGGATGTTTGAGACGATGATCGTCACGATTCTGGTCGCTTCCATCAGCGCCCTGATGAAGGAACACGGGGGCTTCGACGCGGTCCTGGCGTTTATCCGGAAGCGCGCCCGTTCCAGAAAGAGCGGCATGGCCGGCATCTGCCTGTTGACGGCGCTGATGGATATCTCGACGGCAAACAATACGGTCGCGATCGTCATTGCCGCGCCGCTGGCGAAGGAAATCAGTGCGGAATACGGCATAGAACCAAAGAAAACCGCGTCCCTGCTGGACACGGTTTCCTGTATCTTCCAGGGACTGATCCCGTACGGCGCACAGCTGCTGATCGCCGCCTCTCTGGCGGGCATCTCCAGCATCTCGATCATGCCGTATCTGTTTTATCAGTTCCTGCTTCTGGTATTTGTTGTGATCTGGATTCTGCTCGGGTAAATTCATCCCGGCAGGTTATTTTGGGGTTGGCATCGGGGTACACAGACAGCCGTAGAGCGTATAATCATTGTCAATGATGTACTTACTACCATCCTCTGAAAGCGGAGGTTCTCCCTTTACAATGAACCACCCGAATGGCCCGGAATAAAAGGACTCAGACTCAAAAGCGTTGAACGCCTCGCCGCACCAGTTCGGCATCAATTCGTTGAATGTACTATAATCGGTTCCATCAAACCCGCCATTGAAAAACCGATAGCCCTGATGCATACAAGCTTCATTAAAGGCATCAAAAGGATCCAGCTCCGGATCATTTATATGATCCGTTTCCTCTGCATCAAACAACAGGAAATCGGTGTACAATACTTCTTCATCTTCCAGAAAAGATCTTTCGATTTTTCCAAGAGGATAGGAGAAAAAGTCTTCGAAATTATAGGAATGTTCGCTGTAGTACTCATCCCTGTTCTTCGATGAGAAAACCTGATAGGTCACAGTATATTCTCCGTGCCAGCTGCCGGATACGGTCAGATCCTTTGCGGGCATGGTCTTGGGCACGGGTTCTCCGTCCAGGGTCCAGTCCTCGTCGAAGCGGAAGCCCTTGCTAACAGGCACATCCACGAGCGGTAGTTCGTCTCCATACCGGACCTTCACGGAACGAGGCGGTTTCGGGAAGGAGAAACCTGCCGGAATCTTTTTCCTGCCGGTGTATTCTTCATACGCATAGGAAAGGGTGTATTCTTTCCGCTGCCAGATCCCGACGACGGTGACGTTGTGGTCCGGCATGGTTTTGACAGTGCCGTTCCAGCCCTTGAACTCGTATCCTTCATAAGAACCGGCGGACGGATCCTTTACGGGATCGTTGTAGGCATATTCCGCTGCGGCCGGGGCTTTTGCCTTTTCCGGGACATCCCCGGCGAACTGATAGGTGACTTTATATTTCTTTTTGGACCAGCTGCCGGTGACGGTTACATCCTTGTCCGGCATTTTGGAAACCTCGCCCTGCCATCCGGAGAAGGTATATCCCGCCAGGGAAGGCTTATAGGCCGCCGGTACGGCGTCGCCGTATTTCCGCGTCGAAGCGGCCGGTACGGCAGGGGCGTTTTTCGGCACGGTGCCGGTATATTTGTAAGTAATCTTGTGCTCGTTCCCGGACCAGCTGCCGGTGACGAGTACATTTTTTTCCGGCATTTTGGAGACTTCGCCGTTCCATCCGCTGAATTTGTAGCCCTTCAGGGAGGGGACAGCCGCCTTCGGAACCGACTTGCCAACCTTGCAGGTAATCGCCTTCGGAAGGGCGGGCGCTCCCTTCGGAACGGTTCCGACATATTGATAGGTGACCTTATAGGTATCGGCCTTTTTCGTCACCGTCTTTTTGATCGTTTTGGTTTTGGTTTTGGACGCGGCGGGCGTCACTTTGACCTCTGTGGCGGCCCAGGCGCCGTTGACGGCAATGGCGTAAATCCTGCAGGAGCCTTTTTTGCGCGCCTTGACCAAACCGTCTGTGGAGACAGAGGCGATGGCCGGATTGGAACTGACATAGCGGATTGGCGCTTCGTGGGTGAGAAGGGCTTTTCCGGAAGATTTTTTGTTCACCTGGGCGGCGAGCTCCACGGTGCTGCCGACACCGATCGACATGGAAGGCGATGACAGACAGACGCCTTTCGGGTTTGTATTTTTGCCGTCTTTGTTCATGACGACATGCCCCTTCAGGCTGACAGCGAAAGTTTTATACTTTCCGGAGACCTTTTTCTGGGCATATACCTTGAATTTGTAGGAATCATTGGAATCCAGGTTTTTCAGCTTGCAGGACCTTTTTCTGCCGGAAGCAGTCACCGATTTACTGTGCGTCGAGAGGGTCGTCCCGCACTTTGTATAGTAGACGACATAGCGGGAGGCTCCGGAAAGCTTCTTCCATGTGATTTTCGCAGTTGTGGCTCCGGTGGCCGTTCCCTTGGCCAGAAGGACGGGGCGGGCTGCCGCAAACGCAGGCAGGGCGGATCCGACGGCAAGGGCAATGACGGTGACCAGAAGCAGCAGCCATTGTCTGATTTTCGTTTTCATGATTCTTCCTCTCTTTCTCCATGATGCCGCGAATGTATAACATTTCAGCAGATCTTTCTGAAAACGCCGGCAAAAGCAGGGCCTTCAACCCTAATTATCTCACAAATACAGCGGTTTGATCAAGGAAATTGTTTGGAAGTGTTTCCCCTTCGGGAAAAATCCCCAGGGCTCCGTTGCGCTCAGCCAGAGTTTCCATATATAATCAATTTGTATCCAAGTACCAATGCGAGGAGGATTCGGATGAAGAAAGTAATCGCAACTGGTGGACAGGACTTTGAAAGCCTGCGGATGAATAATCGGTTTTACGTGGATAAAACAGATCTGATCAGAGAATGGTGGAATGGTGGGGATGACGTAACCTTGATTACCCGTCCCAGACGCTTCGGCAAGACGCTGAATATGTCAACACTGAACTGTTTTTTTTTCTTAAAATATGCAAATCGCGGAGAGTTGTTTGAAGGCCTGAAGGTCTGGGAGGATCCGGCTATGCGCAGGCAGCAGGGGAAGTGGCCGGTACTTTTCCTGTCTTTTGCCAATGTCAAGCAAACCACGTGGAGGGAGACCAGATGCAGTCTGAATCAGTTGATTGCGGATGTGTACGGACGTTGCCGTCAGGTGTTGGAGAATCCGCTTTTTTCTGACACGGACCGAGATTTCTTTGAAAAAGTGAATGCTGAAATGCCGGATTATATGGCGGCTATTTCCATTCAGAAGCTTTGCGACTGGTTGTGCTCCTATTATGGCCGAAAGGTGCTGATTTTCCTGGATGAATATGATACGCCAATGCAGGAAGCTTATATCCACGGCTTCTGGGATGCGCTGACTGCCTATATCAGGGCACTGTTCAACAGTACCTTTAAAACGAACCGGTCTCTGGAGCGGGGAATCATGACGGGGGTCACACGGGTCAGCAGGGAATCCGTTTTTTCCGATCTGAATAATCTGGACGTGGTGACAACAACTTCCGATAAGTATGCCAGTGCTTTCGGCTTCACAGAAGAAGAGGTTTTCGAGGCGCTTGATCAGCAGGGCTTTGGGGAGACGGACAAGCAGGAGGTTAAGACCTGGTATGACGGGTTTACTTTTGGTGCCTTGACAGATATATATAATCCATGGTCAGTGACCAATTATCTGGATAAAGGGAAGCTTGATACCTACTGGGCAAACACCAGCAGCAACGGTTTGATCGGAAAGCTGCTGCGGACAGGAGAGCCGGAGATCAAGAGCCGGTTTGAATCTTTGTTAATGGGCGGGGAAGTTACGGTGCCGGTTGATGAACAGATCATCTACAACCAGCTGGATACAAATCCGGACGCGGTATGGAGCCTGCTGTTGGCGACGGGATATCTGAAAATCGTCCATGCGATGACAGAAAAGGAAGCTGCCGATCTGGACGGCGGGCGGCTGTATACGATGACCTTGACGAATCTGGAGGTTCGAAGAATGTTCTCCAGAATGGTTCAGGACTGGTTCGCACAGACAGGGGGATTGTCCAGATTTGCCAGAGCCATGCTGCAGGGTGATGTGGAGAGTATGGAGGAGAGGCTGCATGATATCATGCTGACCTCCATGAGTTCCTTTGATGGCGGTAAAAATCCGTCGGTCAAACTGCCTGAGAATTTTTACCATGGACTGGTACTGGGGCTGCTTGCGGAAAACAGCCGGGACTATATCATTACATCTAACCGGGAAACCGGCTGCCATACTGGAATTTAAGGTATTCAATGCAAGACGAGGAGAGAAGACGCTGGAGGATACGGTTCAAAATGCTCTTTTACAGATTGAAGAGAAGCAGTATGAGGCGGATCTGACGGTCCGGGGCATTCCGGCGGAGAATATCCTGAAATACGGCCTCGCCTTTCAGGGGAAGGAATGCCTGATCCGAAAGAAGTGAGGAGACAGAAGCAGAATCCGGGGGACCAGGTCAGATCTGACCTGGTCCCCCGATGGCGTTTAAAGCTGGTTTACGATGCCGATAAAGATTGGAAGACCGGTGCTGGTCTCAACGATTTCATAGAGAAACGGTCGGTTGAGATAAACTTTTTTGATCTTCTTTGGGGAGTCAAGGAATACTCCGTCGGCTTCCATTATGTCCGCCGTAGCTGCTGCGGCTGTGGTGCCTTTTTCATCGAGAGAGATATAGGTTTTTTGCAGGATCTCATCGATGTGGACCTCGTTCGATGTCATATTCCGGAAGGTAGAACTGGAACCGATTTTGAAGGCAGAGCGGATGCCGAGCTTTTTCAAAGGGGCTTTCAGGGAGGCGGAAAACTCGTATTCAAATTTCGGAAGTCTTGTTTTTACAGTGATATTGGATGTCTGCCTTTTTCTGTATGCTTTGAGGATGGCAGCGCCGGAAGTCTTCGAAAGGAAAGATTTGACGGAAGTTCCTTTTTTCGGAAGGATTGCGACGAATGACCAGTTTTGGTAGTAGGGTTTGACAAAGCATTTCGCGCCGCCCACCTCGAAGTATTGATCTTCGGTGCCCTCCAGCATGTCGACTTTTCTGACCCTTCCATCTGCGCAGGTAAATTTGCGTTTCACGGAACGGGAGTATTCGCTAATCCAATTCTCCTGGAAACATGTTGCGTTTACGATTACAAGAAGGTCGTCCGGGTTAAGCTGATCAATGATGGACGGGATCCGGCCTTCGGTTTCCCGGCTGATCCATTGATTGATGTCTTTGACGGTTTTTGCATTAAAGGGAACGCTGTGCACTTCGGCGCCATAGGCCTTGCGCAGGGCTGCGGAGTAGGCCTTCCTGACAGACATGGTGTCTTTTGCACTCCATACGGAGACCAGAGAGTGAAACGTACCTTCACTGGAGCATCGTCTGACCAGTTTTGACAGCTGTGCAGTCATGGTTTTTGTCTTCAGGCCGCCGAATGCTTTTTCCATCTCACGCCGGGTTGCCCCGGAGGCGCCGATCTGGGCCGCATTCACCGCGACCATAGCGGACAGCGGAGAAATCAGGCAGTTTTCCCTGGACTTTGCGGTGTTTTTCAGAAGACGGAAAGATGTGTTGGCATAGACATCTTTGAAGGGCTTGGCAGCGGCAGAAGCAGAAGATACCGTTCCGAGGGTCATTGCAGCTGCGAGGGCCGCAGCGAGAAACATTTTGGGTTTAAACATAGCAGGCCTCCATATTCAAGTATATTATAAAGTAAGGTTAACGCGCGGCGGGCGGTCCGTCAAGGGGAGACCGGTCTCCCCCGACATTTTCCATGTATACGCGCTTCCTCTGTTGTGTTATGATATAGACAGTGTAAATTATCTGATTTTTCAGGAAGGATGGGTGGAGATGAAAAAAAGAATACTTGCGGTGATCGCAGCAGCCGGCGCGGCACTGCTGATCAGCACCGGCGCTTCGGCGGCGACGATGCTCCAGGCGGCGACAGACCCTGCGGCAGACTGTATTCTGGTGGCTGCGGAGGGGGATTATAACGGCAGCGCGTCCGTGGCGCTCGCACGGATCAATGAGATCCGGAAAGAAGCCTGCGATGAAGGAATCCAGGATCCTCGGGATAAGACAGGTTCCACAAATCTGACGGCATCGGATTATGTTCCGATCCGCTGGTCCTCGTCGCTGGAATATATCGCCCGGATTCGCGCCGCGGAGGCAAGTCTGCTGATCGGGCATGAACGGCCGAACGGAAACCCGGATAGGTGTTTTTCTGTGATCGCGCCGGACGGACAGCAGAGCTGGGGAGAGAATCTGGCCTGGAACTGGATGAATACCATGGTCTCCGGTGTGGAACAGTGGTATGAGGAGAAGGCTGACTGGGTGAACCAGACGCAAGAAGCGGTGACCGGCCATTATACGTCCATGATCGATCCGGACAACCTGTATGTCGGCCTGGCCTGCTTTACAAGTCCGTTTGGAGTTTACAGAAATACCGTCAGCGGCGAATTCAGCCGTTACG
Organism: uncultured Lachnospiraceae bacterium; assembly: GCA_902767335.1. GTDB lineage: Bacteria > Bacillota > Clostridia > Lachnospirales > Lachnospiraceae > Merdiplasma. The sequence continues at coordinate 16,094 of CACXHD010000011.1, read as the reverse complement.
GAACCCACAGCGAAACCATTTCGGCTGCGGCGCCGGGCAGCCGGGTGGTCCTGGAGGTACAGGCTGCGGCTCTCTCAAAGCCCCAGGTGGTTATTAAGGACAAAAAGGTTCAGACGAGCGCACATTATGACAAGGGGGATGTGCTCAGCTGCGATCTGGCGCTGACCTCTTCCTTCAACGGACGGGAAGCGACGGTTTTTGACGCCGGAACCATCACCTGGACTTCCTCCAATCCGGCAGTCGCGGCGGTCAGCAGCAATGGTCTGGTCCAGATCAAAGGAGCCGGAACGGCGACGATTACGGCCGCCAGCAGCAGCGGGAACAGCGGCTCCCTGACCGTGGCAGCGGCTCACGAATTCGGAGAATGGAAAACGGAAAAGCTGGCAACCGTGTTCGCGGCGGGCAGCAGAACCAGAACCTGTTCCGTCTGCGGGGAAATCCAGACACAGGCCATCGCGAAGCTTACACCGAAGCTGACCATCGGGAAGAAATCCGTCAGTCTCAAAAAGACAAAAACGATTGCTGTGAAATATACGGTTGCCAGAGGGGATATGGTCTCCGTAAAGACTACGAACAAAAAGATTGCGACGGCCAAGGTCCAGAACGGAAAAATCGTGATCACGGCAAAGAAAAAAGCCGGCAAGGCGAAGATCTACGTCAGGACGAAGACCGGCCGGTCCGCAGCGATCAAAGTAACGGTAAAGAAGGCAAAAACGACAAAGATCAAATGTTCCTCTGTCAGTGTAAAGAAAAATCGGACAAAAAAGCTGAAGGTAACGATCATTCCCGCGTATTCGGATGACAAAGTTACCTATACAATCAAGGATAAAAAGATCGCCTCCGTCAACTCGAAGGGTGTTGTCAGAGGGAAGAAGAAGGGCGAGACAAAGCTCACGATCCGGAGCGGCAAGAAGGCATTCACGATCAAAGTGAAGGTAAAATAATACCTTAAGGGGTCTACCTTAAGGGGTCAGACCCTTTATAGCATTCCGCTGCTAAAAAGAGCAGCATCATCTTGGTCAAAATGGTATAAGAAAGTCCCGGAGGGCTGCATCCTCCGGGGCTTTCGTTTGCGTTCATTTTGTAACGCTCATATCGTTTGCCGTCTCTGTTCGGGACAGATTCTGCCTGATGAAAGAAACGAATGCTGTCCGTTACCAATGGGGTCTGACCCCATTCATTGACCCCATTCATTTTTTGTTCCGCACGGCGATCAGATCTGCACATTGAACAGATTGCGCAGCTGGTTGGCGATGTCGTCCGTGTCGGCCTTGATGCAGGCAGCTTCATTGACATTGGAGAGGGTTTCCAGGTCCTTGGTGCTGCTGTAATTGTAGGCGATGGTATAGACCGGCACCTGCAGGCCGCCGACGATCGGCGTGACGCGCTCCAGGGTGAAGCCCTCGTTCTGCTCGCCGTCGGTCAGCACAAAGAGCATGAGTTTGGCGTCCGGAACTTCCTCCGCCTTCTTCTGCAGCATATCCAGGCCGACCAGGACCGCATTGTAGGTGGCGGTATTTCCGCCGGCGCTCAGGTTTTTGATTTCCCCGGAGAAATAGGCGCGCTGGGTGGCGTCGAACTGGGCGATCGGCAGATTGACCGTGACGCGGCTGGAGTAGCTGACCAGGCCGATATAGTGATCCGATCCGATATAGGAGGAGGCGTTGATCAGCGATTTTTTCAGAGAATTCAGCGGGCTGCCGTCCATGCTGCCGGAGACGTCCGCGATGAAGACCGCGATGATCGGCTTGCCGCCGTTCTTATTCTGCTTCCAGACCTTCTGCGCGGCGAGATAGCCCTTGCCGTCCAGTCCGCTGTCCTGCGCTTCGTAGTCATCGTGCCGGTTGAAGCCCTTCTGCGTCGCGATCTCCTGCATTTTTTCACTCTGGCAGAATTCCACAAAAAGCTTTGCTGCTTCCTGTTCTTCGGCGGACGCATAGTCAAAGGTATAGACCGGATGGTCATGCCGGATTCCTGCGGGAATATAGATATAGTCCTTCAGCTCCGGCGTGTTGGAATACGCCTGCTCCTCCATCACCATCGCGTTGATGACGCCCTTGGAGGCCTGGTTGCGCAGCACGGCGGTCGTATAGGCGACCGGCGGGGATTTGCGCTGATACTCCAGCAGCTTGTTGCTGGCGGTGTCGGAGAGCGGATTGCTCTCGTCAAAGCTGTACAGCATTGCGGTCAGAATATTCAGGCCCGTGGAGGAGGTATAAGGGTTGGTATAGGCGAAGACCAGATCCCCGGCGATGGTTGCCTCCAGGACATTTTTGACGGTTGCTTCTTTGTACTTCTCGATAAAGGTGTCATAGACATCCTTTTTGATCAGGATCCCGGCGGTATTGCCCGCGATCCGGTCCGTCAGCTTGATGACGCCCATGCCCTCCGCCTTGAGCATTTCCCCCCAGGCAAAGTTGCTGGGAGCGAATACCTGCGGACGGTAGCCGCCGTCGAGCATATAGGTGACGACTTCCCCGGAGGTGATCTTACGGACGGACACGGAAACGCTCTTTCCGCCGATTTTCGCACCGGATTTGTTGAATTCCTTCGCGACGACGTTGAGCCAGTCGTCCGGCGCATCCGCGCTCATCTCGGTGGCGGCGGCGACTTCGATGTCAATCTGTCCGCTTCCCTGCACCATGATCGGGAAGGTGCTGATGTCCGCCAGAGCATCCGCCTGGGTGGTCTCGTCGGAATAGATGTCCAGCACCGGATTGCTGACCGTACGCTGGTCCACTTTTTTCAGAAGTGTTGACAGTTCCTTCTGCGCATCTTCGTAGCTTAGGACATTTTTGCGGTTCTCATTTTCCGAGATCACGCTGCTGCCGCCGGAGGAACATCCGGTCAGGATGCAGCCCGCTGTCAGCATGGCAAGCGCGCCTGTGAGAAAATGCTTTCCCAGCTGTCGTATTTTGTTTTTCATTGTTCTCCCCCTCTGTTTTTCCTTTAATTACAGATTCTTCCGTTTTTGTTCCGGCTTACCGTTTGGCTTACCGACCGGCGTTTCGTCCGGTTTTCCGCCCGGGTTTTCACCCGGGATTTCGCTCTTACTCCCTTATGGTTTCGAGAATGGTATTTTTATAGACATCCAGCAGATCGATTTCTCCTGTGCCGTCTCCCTGCTGATTGAGGAAGTCCGCCAGTGCGATCAGAAATTCCTGGGTGCGTTTCAGGCTGTCTTCGTTTTCCGCCGCACAGTCCTGCAGCTTTTTCCGGGCGGCCTTCGCATCCTCCGGCGACTCTGGATCGAGGATGTTTAGATAGTTGATTGCCTTGCGCATGTTTTTGCACAGATACTGCTCGACCTGGTCCAGGACATCTTCGGTATCTTTCAGACTGAGGGCATCGTTGAGCGCGAGCAGTTCCTTGAGCCGTGCCTGGTACTGATCCATCCGGTCCAGCTGGACCATGCATGCGGCGATCTCCCCGTCCAGCAGATTCCAGCGGCCGGCCTGTTCCTTCCCGAGGATCTGGCGGATGGCGGACGCATCCAGCTTCTTTTTCACGGAAAGGTCCGCAGCGGCGGCGCGCTGTGCCATATCATCCTCCCGTCGGGCCTTTTCCGCCTCCTGCTGCCGGAGCGTTTCTTTCCTGCGCTTCGCCGCAGCCGCAGCGGAGGCGATCAGGACCGCCGCCAGCAGAAGCAGACAGACCGCAGTGCACGCCCAGAACAGCGTCCGGTAAAGAACAATTCCCTTTTCGATGACAATCGTCGTTTTATTTACGACCAGCAGGACTTCCAGGATACCGGCAATCACCAGCAGCCCTGCCAGAAGCTTGGTTTTTTTCATCCCCTGTCTGCCTCCTCCTTCAATCGTTTCCGAAATTCCGCGAGCTGTTCGTTCCGGCCAGCCGTGCGGAGCATATCTGCCGCCATGGTTCCGGTCTGCAGCTGATCCTGCAGCGTCTGATACAGGTGGATCTCCGATTCCACATGCGCCAGCAGCTGCAGCAGGCTTTGCCGGGATACCGCCAGGGTCGTCCGGACTGTTTCCTCGGCCGGATCCGTCAGATCCTTTTCCAGACCGGAAATCTCCTCGATGCAGGAAAGCAGTTTCGTTCTCTGGGCAAGAAACCGCCGCATTTTCATTTCCATCTGCATCTGTGAGATCCGAAGCGCCGTGCCGAAGCTTTCCGCAGAGGCATCGTCGCCGGGTACGGCACTGGCCGGAGTATCTCTGCCGGACATATCGCCGCCGGGTACGGCACTGTCCGGAGTATCTCTGCCGGGCGCATCGCCGCCGGGTACGGCACTGCCCGGAGTACCTCTGCCGGGTATATCGCTGCCCGGATCAGCACAGCCGGGCAAAGCGCTTCCCGGATCAGCGGCTGCATGCAGATCCTTCCGGAAAGCTTCCGGATCCGGTCCGCCGGAACGGGTCAGCCGGGCGACCTCTTCCTGCAGCGCCGCAGCCCGTTTCAAAAGCATGTCTGCCCTCCGGAAGGCACTTCTTTTCTTCTCCGATATTTCCATTTGCATTTTCCTGATCCGGTCAGCGATTCTTAAGGGAAACGCTGACGCAGTTCTGTTTCGGATCCTTTGTTTCCGGCTTAGGAAGCGCGGATTCATTTTTGCTTCTGCCTCCATTGCCTCCTGCCTGGAAATTCACTATTCTTCGACGACATAGTCAATGCAGGTGCGAAGCTTTGTAAACGGACGCACTTTGCTGTTCGCAACGGCCACATGCGCCGGATGAGAACCGTAGTTTTTCAAAGCCTCCGGGCTTTCCAGCGTGGACTCCAGCATGGCGTCGACATTTGAAGAAGGGAGAAACTCCGTCTGTATATGCATGGAGATCAGACCGGGCACCTGACCGACCAGACCCTCCAGCGCCGGCTTCATCTCCCGGCGGACCTGCTGTTTCTCTTCTTCTGAAAGCTCATCTTTAAACTGCCATAAAATGATATGTTTAACCATTGTGATTTCCTCCGTTCCAATCTTCAACCTTTCAACCTGTTGTCAGCATTGCTTCTGATGCTGACATTACAGACGTTCCTTCTATGCAAAAAGAATATATCATGATATGTCTGGGACATCAATTTGTTTGTGTGCAGTACGGTCATCCATTGACAGATTCCCAGGCCGGGAATTATTCTTGAATGGATGAATCGGGCGAGTCAGAAGGAGTCAGATGCGTCGCGCCCGGACAGTGACCGGAGAAATGTGAAATCCGGAGCTAAGATCTGCAGGAGGCGTCATGATAAGAGCGGTGATTACGAAATACAGGAATCTGAAACTGAGCCACAAGCTGGTTCTGTTTTTTGTCGTGGTTTCCGTGATCCCGATTGTGATGCTGCAGGGATACAATTACCTGAGCACCGGAAAGCAGAGTACCCGGCAGATCGACAAGGTCATCGGGGACAACCTGGTACAGATCGCGGAGCGGACCAATCTGACGCTGGAGATTTATACCAATCTGCTGTACCAGATCTATGTGGACGAAGCGGTCATGGAAGAAATCGGGATCCTGATGAACGGGACACAGACGAGAAGGGCGGCAGCCCGCAGTTCCCTGAGGGAGCGGCTCCGCCAGTATACCAGCGTGGTGGAAGGCATCCGCTGCGTCAGCCTGGTCTGTGCCAACGGAGAGACGGTGACCTACGATTATCTGACCGATTCGTCGGTCAAAAGCCTCTGGGCCAGGTTTACCGACATGCGAATGTCGCCCCCGTATATGGAAGCGGTGGGCAGGCCGGGCATGGTGATCACGCCCACCATGCAGTTTCTGGACGGCGAAGCTTACCAGTATTATTTCCATATTTCCAAACGGCTGTTTGACTTTGACCGTCTGGAGAAGGGAAGCATCGGCACCGTTATTCTGACGATCGATGAACGGATCCTCAATGAGATCGGGAATCCCGTCGGAGACGGAAATGAAAATGGCATTTACTATATCCTGTCCTCGGAAACCGGGAAGCTGGTTTCCTATCCGAACCAGGAATATATTGCCCGGACCATGGAGCCGTCAGAGGAGGAAATGATTCGCGGGAGCGGCTTTTTAGGCAGCAGCCGGATCAGCCGGAACCGCTATGAGGACGAGAATACGGGATGGATTTTCTGCAATGCCTACGATGTGGATCTGATGCTGTCGGATCTGCGGCATTCCCAGCGGATTATTATTGTCACCAGCCTGGTGGTGCTTGGCCTTCTGGGCGTGACAATTTTTATAACCATCAAACAGTTCAACCGGTCGGTTCAGAACGTGGTGGACGGGATGCAGATGGTGGAAAACGGAAATCTGGATACCCGGATTGAAGCGGGCTCGGGGGACGAGATCGGCCGGATTGCCCGGAGCTTCAACCATATGACGGCCAGGGTACAGGAACTGATCGATCAGGTCGGCGCGGCCAAAGACCGGCAGCGGGAGGCGGAGATCCAGGCGCTGGAGGCCCAGATCAATCCGCATTTCCTGTATAACACGCTGGATTCCATTAACTGGATGGCCATTGAGCACGGGGAGAAGGAGATCAGCCAGGCGCTGCGGGATCTCGGCCTGATTTTGCGCCACAGTGTCAATCACAGCAATGAAAAAACCACGGTGGCGGAGGAAATCAGTTTTTTGAAACGATACCTGCAGCTGCAGGATATCCGGTATGAGGGGGCTTTCGAATGGCATGTGGAGGCGCAGGAGGAGGTTCTGGACTACCGGATGCATAAGCTGCTGGTGCAGCCCTTTGTGGAGAATGCCGTGATCCACGGCATGGAGGGCGTGGAAAGCGGCGGTGAAATCCGGGTGGAGTATACCCTCTCCGAAGACCGGAAGTATCTCCAGATCAGTATTGCCGACAACGGAGCCGGAATTGACGAAGCGCTCCGGGACCGTCTGAATGACCAGGAATGGCTTGCAGGGCAGGAGGGTGAAAGCCCGGCACCGGCGTCCGGGGAGGAGAATGTCCCGGAAGGACATCTTCGGAGCAGCCTGGGGCTGCCGAATGCGCTGGGAAGACTGGTGATGTATTATGGAGAAAGCGCTCACTGGAGCGTCAACAGCGTCCGGGGGATCGGCACGGAAGTGATCCTGTATCTGCCGTTGGGAGAACAAGATGAGAATTGTGATCATTGAAGACGAAATCAAGATCCGGAACGGGATGGTCCGGCTGCTGTCCGGCTATGAACAGCATGAGGTGGCCGGATGGGCAAGAAACGGCCGGGAAGGCCTGGAACTGATCCGGGCCGTGAAGCCGAATCTGGTCTTTACCGATATCCGGATGCCGGAGATGGACGGGCTGGAGATGCTTGCCAGGCTCCGGGAGGAGGGAATCCGTGTACATGCCGTGATCCTGACGGGATATGCGGAGTTCGAATATGCCAGAGAAGCGGTTGCGCTTGGGGCGGATGATTATCTGCTCAAACCGATCGGCGTCGATGAGGTCGAACGGATTCTGGAGAAGATCGGACGCAAGGTGAATGAAGAACAGCGGATGTTTGCCGGGACGGCGGAGGGCTGGCTGAAAGCGCTGCTGGACGGCATCCTTGAGAATACGCCGGAGGAGATGAACCGGGCGGAAGCGGCACTGGGGACCGGACGGGTCAGACAGTTTCTTGTCGGCGTCTATGCCGGAAATACGAAAAAACGGGATCTGCCTGAACAGGGCTTTCTGGGACCGGGCGCGGGAGGACTGGACGTATGCGCCTGCATCCGGACCGATGACCAATGCTGGACGATTGCGCTGCTCCGGTATCCCCGGCAACAGGATTCCGAACCGGGGGCTTTGCCGGAGAAGCTTATCTCGCTGCTGGAACTGCGGCGGAAAACCTTCGGCTCGGATGAGATGGTGTGGCTGGCGGAGGAAGTGGAAGAGACCGGGCAGATCCATCCGGTATTCCGCAGAATGTCGGAGGCGGCGCTGACGGCCTCCCTGCAGGAGAACCGACGGGTATTCCGGGTGCGGGATCTGGAGGGAGACGGGACGGCTGTGTTTCATCTTTCTTCCCGGATGGAATCGGAATATATCAATGCCCTGACCGGAACGGACAAGGAGGAGCCGCTCCGGTGGATCGACGCGCTGTTTTCGGGAATGAAGGGCCGTCTGTGGACGGCGTCCGGTATCCGGATCTGTGCAGACCGGATCTGCAGTGTGACCGAGGAGCAGGTGATGCGGCTGTGGCCGGAAAAACGCCGGCAGCTTCAGACGCTGGATACCGCAGCCCGACTGCGCAGGGCAGTGACGGTCGCGGAGATCCGGGAACTGCTGCTGTCGATGATCCGGACCGTGCGGACAGACAGTGCCGCGGGCAAGGACAATATCCGTAATTTTACGATTTTGCGGGCGATCGCTTACATCCGGGAGAATTACGCGAGAAAAATATCCCTGGAGGAAATTGCCTCGGAGCTTTCCATTACGCCGGAATATCTGAGTATGCTGTTTGCCCGGGAAATCGGGGTCAATTACTCTTCGTTTCTGAATGAGTTCCGGATCAGCCGGGCCAGGAACATGCTCCGGGAGACGGACATGAAAATCTACGAGGTTGCGGAGCAGAGCGGGTTTTCGGACACGAAATATTTCAGCAAGGTATTCCGGGATACGGTGGGGATGACGCCGAGAGAGTACCGGGAATCGGGACATTAAGGAATCTGAGGAAACAGGGAATTGCGATCAGGGCTCCGAAGCATGGAGCGGCAAGCTTCCGCGGCCGTGCATGAGCGTTTCATCAGCGCTTTCCTGAGGAGGTATATCGGATGAGCAGGGGAAAAAAGAAAGGAATTGCCGGATGGCGCCGGGTCATGATCCAGGGCGGACTGCTTGTGCTGTGCATTCTGGTCTGTACAGGCTGTTCCGCAAAAAAAGCCGGCCCGGATGCCGAAGCGAAGGCGGAGAACCGGGAGGAGCTGCTGCTGTGGTCCTACTATGAGACCGACGCCCAGATCCGGGGGCTGGACGAACTGGTGGCGGATTTCAATAATTCCCAGGACCGGTACCGGATGTCCTGGGAATATGTGACGATGTCCGATTTCGACCGGCGGATCTCCCGGGCCTACACGGAAAAGGCCCTGCCGGATCTGGTTCTGATCGACAATCCCGCCATGCTGCGGTTCATTCAGCTGGGGCTGTTCGAGGATATTACCGAATATGCGAAGAACCTGAACCTTGAGACGGACTACTACCCGGCCTCCACCGGTACCGTGCGAAGGAATGGGCATTATTTCGGCGTGCCGTTCAACAGCAATAATGTCTGCCTCTTTTACAACCGGGAGATCATGGAAAATGCCGGCATCGAGATCCCCGAGGACTGGGACAGCTTTAAGGAGGCGGCAGGGAAAGCGGTCGCGGCCGGCTACGACGGATTTCTGATGAGCTGCATTGATTCGGAGCAGGGTGCGTTCCAGATTCTGTCCTGGATCATGGCGGCATCGATGCGTCTGGACCGGAAAGGGATTTCGGAGGCGTTTGCATTTCTGCAGGAGCTGGTCACCAGCGGCGCCCTATCCGCAGAATGCCTGAATTACAGCCAGACGGATATTGCCCGGAAATTTGCGGAAGGGAAAATTGCCATGATGGAAAACGGCCCCTGGGTATTCTCCATCCTGGACGAGGCCGGCATCGATTACGGTATGGCGCCGCTTCCGAAGGGGAACCATTCGGCGGTGATCCTGGGCGGGGAGAATCTTGGAATTATGCGCGGGAAAAATGTCGAAGGCAGCGTGGAATTCATCCGTTACTGCATGGAGGACGGAGGAATCGAAAAATTCTGTGAGACCGCGCAGATGCTGCCCTCCCGGATCGAAACCGCCGAAAAGAGCCTGGAAAAAAATCCGAAACTGGAGGTGACAGCCCGCCAGATGGAATACGCGGTAGCCCGGACGGATATCGAGGGATGGAACAGTTATTCCGGCAGGATAACAGAGTACTTTGCCCAGGTGCTGGAAGGGACACTGACGCCGGAGGAAGCGGCAAACCGGATTCTGTTATGAACATTTTGTGACTCGGATCAGGCCGGAACGTTTTTCCATCCCTGTGCCGGCCTGATCCTGGCCTTTAATATATTCAACCTTCTTTAAAAAATTGGAATTATCCGTTTTCCCCCTTCCCGGTAGAATGAAATCATCTGAGGGAATGCTGATGAGTTCAGCTGATGAGGTCAGCGTTTCCCTGACATTCGATGATCTCTACAGAAAAGGGGGAATTGTTATGAGACTGAAAAAAGTTCTTGCAGTGACAGCTGCAGCCTGCGCGGTGATGAGCATTGCATCCATGAGCGCGATGGCAAAGGAACCGGTTGTGATCTGGGATTACTTTGAGACGGACGCCCAGAAGCAGATGATGCAGACCCTGATCGACGGGTTCAACGCTTCTCAGGATGAATTCGAGGCGACCCATACGTATGTGCCGTTTACCGATTATGAGAAACAGCTGACCCTCGGCATCGCTTCCGGACAGCTTCCGGATGTGGTTATCCTTGACGGCTGTGATATGGCTTCCTTTATCGCTATGGATCTGTTCGGCGATATCTCCGACGCAGACATTGACTGGTCCGAGTATATTGAGGGCCCGATGAATTCCACCATGATGGACGGCAAACATTACGGCCTGCCGTTCGCTACCAACTGCACCGCCCTGTATTACAACAAGGATATCCTGGATGCAGCCGGCGTGGAGTATCCGGATGCGGATACGACCTGGGAAGAATTCCATGAGATGGCGAAAGCGCTGACCGATTACGGCGTAACCGGTTTCGGCAACGCGGCGGTCGGCACCGACGAAGGTACGTTCCAGTGCCTGCAGTGGCTGTATACAGCCGGCGGTTCCTATCTTGAGCCCGCCAAGGGTGTTGCTGCCTATGAACTGATGGAGTCCATGATCGAGGACGGCTCCTGGAGCAAAGAGTGCGTGAACTGGACCCAGTCTGACGTCTGCAATAACTGGAAAGCAGGCAACATCGCAATGATGCAGAACGGCCCGTGGCAGATCCCCGGCATCGAAGCGGATGCACCGGACCTGAACTATGGCGTGACGGTTCTTCCGAAATTTGACGCAGAATCCGGACAGGCAACCTCCATTCTCGGCGGTGAGAACATGGGCGCTGTCAACAAAGAGGACATGGACGGAGCAAAGGCATTCCTGTCTTACTACAACCAGACCGAAGTGATGGTAGAGGCCATGAAGCTCTACGGTTCCTTCCCTCCGAAGACCGAGGCTGCAAAGGATGCATACTGGACAGAAGATCCGATCCAGAAGGAATTCATTACACAGCTTGAGACCTCGATCCCGAGAGGACCTTCCGCAATCTGGCCGACTTACTCCAACGCCATCCAGACAGGCTTCCAGGATGCCCTGACCCTGTCCAAGACGCCGGAACAGACCGCAGAAGACACACAGGCAGCTGTAGACGCAATCGGCTGAGAATATCCGACGACATTCGGGGAACCGATGCCGGTCAGGAACGAACCGGTTGAAGAGACGGTACCGCCATCATCATTGAACGGCGATGAAACCCGATCTGCAGGCGGGGAGGATGGAAACATTCTCTCCGCCTGAAGTCGGCTTTGGGAGGAACACTATGGGACACAAGAAAAAACTGCCCGGGGAAGGGCGGCTTGGATTTCTGTTTGCGCTTCCGGCTGTGATCTATATGCTGATCTTTGTCGGATATCCGACGATTTCAAACCTGATCCTGAGCCTGAAGGATGTGAATGTGTATAATTTTGCGCGGGCGGAGGAACAGCATTTCATCGGACTGGCCAATTATGTAACTCTGTTTACGGATCCGAATTCCATCATGCTCCGGTCCATCACAAACACGCTGATTTTCACCGTGGCGTCCATTTTTTTCCAGTTCATCATCGGTTTTGCACTGGCCCTGCTGTTTTCCAAAAAGTTTCCGGGCTCTTCCTTCTTCCGCGGCGCAACCATGATCTCCTGGCTGCTGCCGGTGACGGTGGCCGGACTGCTGTTTAAATTCATATTTGCCAGCTCCGGCGGTATCGCGAACCAGATGCTGATGTCGCTGCATCTGATCAGCAAACCGGTTGACTGGCTTCTGACCGGGAAAACCGCAATGGTCGCGATTGTCGTGGCGAACATCTGGATCGGTATTCCCTTCAACATGATGCTGCTGCTGACCGGACTGACAACGGTTCCGGCGGATATCTATGAGAGCGCCAGGATCGACGGTTCGAGCAGACTGCAGACGCTTTTCATGATTACCATACCGGTGATCAAGCCGGCCATCATGTCGGTTCTGACGCTTGGTTTTGTCTATACATTCAAAGTATTCGACCTGGTCTGGGTGATGACAAAGGGCGGACCCGTCAATGCCACGGAGCTGGCTTCGACCTATGCCTACCGGCTTTCCTTTGAGCAGTTTGAGTTCAGTAAGGGAGCCGCCTCCGCCAACATCCTGTTTCTGGTACTGTTTATCGTCGGCCTGTTTTACATCCGGCTGATCAACGAGGAAGAGGAGATCATGTGAGATGAAACGAGAAAAAAGAGAACGAATCGTCTATTTTCTGATCGGCCTGCTGGTCTTCATGATCCTGATGTTCCCCCTCTACTGGATGATCGTCACAGCGCTGAAGACCCAGGTGGAAATATTCGAAGTACCGACCCCGCTGTGGCCGCGGGACCTGACACTGGAAGCCTTTAAAAGCCAGTTTGCCGAGTCCGCCTCCACGATGACGGGATTTCGCAACAGCTTCCTGATCAGTATCTGTTCGATGGTGATCGCGACACTGCTGGCCATTCCTGCCGCTTACGGGCTGGCGCGGTTCCGCTTTAAGGGCAAGAAGCTGCTGATTCTGTTTTTCCTGATGACCCAGATGCTGCCGGCGACGCTGATCCTTACGCCGCTGTATATCATGTTTGCCCGGCTGGGGCTGCTGAACAATTACTGGTCCCCGATCCTTGCGGACGCGACGTTGGGCATACCGTTTTCGGTCATTATTCTGCGGACCTATTTTCTGTCGATTCCGAAGGAACTGGACGAGGCCGCACGGATCGACGGATGCAACAGCGTGAGCGCGTTTTTCCGGATTATGCTGCCGCTGGCAAAACCCGGCGTGGTGGTCGCGGCCGTTTTCTCCTTCGTATATGCCTGGGGCGACCTGATTTACGGCATCACCTTTATGACGGATCCAACCAAGCGGCCGATCACGTCGAATATTTATAACTATGTACAGCAGTACCAGACGCTGTGGAACGCGACCATGGCCTTCGGTATTGTGGCGATTTTCCCCATTGTATTGATTTTTATATTTATGCAGCGTTATATTGTAAGTGGACTGACCAACGGTGCAGTGAAGGCCTGAGGATCAATCAGCGTGAGAAGACTGACCAGCGGCGCAGTGACGGCCTGAGGAAGAAGCGCCAGGTGTGCTGTGAAATGCAGCCTGAGAAGGAAGAAAGGGTTAGATTATGGCAATCGAGAGAAGAGCAGCGAATTCGGATATCCCGCTGTCGCAGATTAAGATCGCGGATGATTTCTGGAACCGGTACCGGGATCTGGTGGGCAGCGTGATTATTCCATACCAGTGGGACGTGCTCAATGATGCGCTGGAGGGTGTGGAAACCAGCCACTGCATCGAAAATTTCCGGATCGCCGCCGGCAGAGCCGAAGGAAGCTATTACGGAATGGTTTTCCAGGATACGGATCTGGCGAAATGGCTGGAGGCGGTGGGCTTCTATCTGTCGGCCTCCGGCAGGGACGAAAAACTGGAGGCGCTGGCGGATGAGGCGATCCGGCTGATCGGAGAGGCCCAGCAGGAGGACGGATATCTGGATACATACTTCACGATCCTTGAACCGGAACACCGCTGGCAGAATCTGCAGGAAGGGCATGAGCTGTATACGGCCGGACATATGATCGAGGCGGCGGTGGCGTATTATGAGGCGACCGGGAAAGAGGAATTTCTAAAGATCGTGATGCGCCTTGCGGACCTGCTCTGCCGCACCTTCGGGACGGGAGAAGGGCAGAACCACGGATATCCGGGCCATCCGGAGGTGGAGGCGGCGCTGGTCAAGCTGTACCGGGCCACGGGAGAACGGCGCTATCTGGATCTTGCGAAGTATTTTATCGATATCCGGGGCGTCGGGGAGAATTATTTCCTGAAGGAACAAAAAGGGCCGAAGTTCAAACGGATTTTTCCGGAGCTGGCGGCCTTTTCCCCGGAATATTTCCAGTCGCATCTGCCGGTAAGGGAGCAGAAGACGGCGGAAGGGCATGCGGTCCGGGCAGGGTACCTCTACAGCGCCATGTGTGATGTTGCAGAAGAATATGAGGATCCGGAGCTTCTGGAAAGCTGCCGGACCATTTGGGACAATATGGTGCACCGCCGGATGTATGTGACCGGAAGCATCGGTTCCTCCGGCTATCTGGAGCGTTTCACAACCGACTATGATTTGCCGTCGGCGAGCAATTATTCCGAGAGCTGCGCTTCGATTGCACTGGCGATGTTCGGGAAGCGTATGGCCAGGGTGACCGGAGAGGCCGCGTACATGGATGAAGTGGAGCGGGCACTGTATAATACGGTGCTGGCGGGAATCGGCATGGACGGGAAGCATTTCTTCTATGTCAATCCGCTGGAGGTATGGCCGGCGGCCTGCATGCCGGAGACGTCGATGGGCCATGTGAAGCCGAAACGGCAGACCTGGTTCGGCGTTGCCTGCTGCCCGCCCAATATCGCGAGGACACTGGCCTCTGTGGGACAGTATATGTATTTCCTGACGGAAAAGCGCCTGTCGATCAATCTCTACATGTCCGCGAAGACGGAACTGGAGCTGGCCGGCATTCCGGCGGAACTGGAGGTGGAGACCCAGATGCCCTGGCAGGGGCAGGTACGGATCTGCCTGCGGGGCAAAGACGGAGCCTCCCTGCAGGCGGCAGCGGACGCCGGAGCCGAGATAGCCCTGCGCCTTCCCTGGTATGCCCAGAATCCGGTGATTTCGGTCAATGGACAGAAGGTTGATGACCAACAGATTCAGGCGGCCAGGAGCGGGAAAGGCTATGTCGTGCTGAAGGCAGAAGACGAATCGATGGTCATCGATCTTTGCTTCGACATGCCGCCGATGCTGATCCGTGCGAACCCGCAGGTGCGCGCGGCGGCTGGCCGGGTTGCGCTTATGAAGGGACCGCTGGTCTACTGCCTGGAGCAGACAGACAATGGAGAAAACCTGGCACAGCTGGTGATTGATCCGGAGGCAGAGGTGAAAGAGCGGTTTGATCCGGATCTGCTGGGAGGCACGGTTGTACTCGAAGCCGCCGGATGGCGCTGCGGCAATGGAATTTCCGGGACGCCCGGAAAGGGGAATGCGTTGTATTATTGCCGGCAGGATCTGCCGGAGAAACCGGAACGGGTCACGCTGACCGCGGTGCCGTACTGCTTCTGGGGCAACCGGCGTCCGGGAGAAGAGATGACCGTATGGATCCGCGAAGCGGAGCGGATGTGAGTCATAGGGACGTTGTTTGTGACTCATTTTTCCCATTTTCCCTGGTTGAGCCAGAGCGGCAGCATCAGAGAGCGGAACCGGGCATGAAAAAACTGCAAACATGCCGAAATCCATGCCCGGTGACAGCCCCTGTGAGCGGAACCGGGCATGAAAAAACTGCAAACATACCGAAATCCATGCCCAGTGACAGCCCCTGTGAGCGGAACCGGGCATGAAAAAACTGCAAACATACCGAAATCCATGACCGGTGACAGCTCCTGTGAACGGAAGCGGGCATGGAAAATCTTCAAACACGTTCAATTTCATGCCCGGTGACACTCCCTGTGAGCGGAAGCGGGCATGGGAAATCTTCAAACATGCCGAAATCCATGCCCGGTGACACTCCCTGTGAGCGGAAGCGGGCATGGGAAATCTTCAAACATGCCGAAATCCATGCCTGGTGACAGCCCCTGTGAACGGAACCGAGCATGGATAATCCTCAAACATTCCTAACTTCCTGCCGGTAGTTGCAGAGTCGTCCCTAAACTACTACCTATACAGTGGACACGGTGGAAACCAGGTTTTGTATGCCTTTCCACTGGTTAAACCACTGTGGGTCATTATCTGCAGCGCTGAAAAAAGGGGAGACAGGGGACGGTTCTGGGGAGACAGGGGACGGTTCTGTGTCTCCTTTTTTGTTTCAAAAGGAGACACAGAACCGTCCCCTG
>CACXHD010000010.1 GCA_902767335.1 uncultured Lachnospiraceae bacterium | reverse complement strand
TTTACCTGATGCAGGAGGGATACAATGTTTTCAAGGCGTTCAACGGAAAGGAAGCCCTGGACATTCTGAAGAAAGAGGAGATCCATCTGATTATTCTGGATCTGATGATGCCGGAACTGGACGGGATTCATACAACGATGGAGATCCGGAAGGAAAGCAGTATTCCGATCATCATTCTCTCCGCAAAATCACAGGATGCAGACAAAATCCTCGGGCTGAATATCGGAGCGGACGACTATGTGACGAAACCCTTCAATCCGCTGGAACTGGTTGCCAGGGTTAAATCCGCGCTTCGCAGATATACAACGCTCGGTTCCATGAATTCCGAACAGGAGGAACCGGAGAAAATTTACCGGACCGGCGGCCTGATGGTCAATGATGACCGGAAAGAAGTCACGGTCGACGGGGAGAGCGTCCGCCTTACCCGGATCGAGTATAATATTCTGCTTCTGCTGATTCAGAATAAGGGCAAGGTGTTTTCCATCGACCAGATCTATGAGAAGATCTGGAAGGAAGAGGCATTTTTCGCAGACAATACGGTGACGGTCCATATCCGCCATATCCGGGAAAAGATCGAGATCGATCCGAAGAATCCAAAATACCTCAAAGTCATGTGGGGCGTCGGATATAAGATCGAGAGCATTGACTGAGGAGAGACGGAAGAAATGACGTTTGGTGAGTGAAACAGAGTATGGGAAAAACACGGAAACGGAGAATTCAGACCTTATGTTTCCTGCAGGGAGTTCTTGCGGGGATTCTGTTTCTGTGCGTCTTCGGAACGATTACGTGGATGCGGAGCGGGAGCAGCCTGTCTACGATGAACCGCCGCTTTGAGGAAACCGATCGTTATTGCGAGACCGTGGAAGGCATCATCCGGGAAAAAATATCGTTCCAGCAGGACCGGGAGCTCTTTGAGGAAGACGGCGAATACCAGGACCTGAAAGAGATCGATATCCGGCAGTATATTTCCGGCAATGCGGAACGGCAGGCGATCAACCGGAATACAACGTATTTTCTCTGTGATCTGATTGCATTTGCCGCGGACGGTGCCGAGGAGATGGAAGACCGGATCAACACACTGTCCGGGAACGGAAAGAGCGAGGAAAACATCGGACGCATTCTGGCGGACGAGGCGCCCGCGCTGGAAACGGTACTGCCGGTTTCGGGGAATTATCTTGCGGACTATGCGCAGCTTTCCGCAAGCCCGGATACCGCGGTGCTGGATTATTACCGGTGTCTTTGCGAGGCCAGCCGGGATATTTCCTACCGGTATGACCGGTACAGGGCGCTGGCCGGCAGCGGGGAAAGCCCGGACAAGGCGCCGAGCAATGTCTGGTATTATATTGAAAACACCGGAACCGGCCAGCGCTATACGAATCTCGGCGTCAAAAGCCTGGTGGCGGCCAGGACGCTGCTTCTTCGGAAAAGCGAGGCGGAGATTCTGTTTGAGGGGGAACGCCGGTTTAATATCATGGTGGCGAACTCCGAATATCTGGATAATGAGACGGCAGCGGAATATTTCATGCAGAGCCGCTTCCTTGGGAGCGGTGAGCGAGTCCTGATCGGAGCGGACACGACCTATGCGGCGGGGGATGAACTTCACAGCGAGGCGATGCTTTACCGCCGCCGCAAGCCCTGGCTGATCGGAGCGGTGGTTGTGGGGATGATTTCCGGACTGCTGCTTGTCGTATTGCTGGGCTTTTCCATCGCGGATGTCCTGAAAGACGCGAGAACGCGCACGGCGGGCCGGATCCCTTCCGAGCTGGCGTTCGGCACGCTGCTGATCGCAGGGATCGGCTGGTGGATGGTATCTTCCGCCGCCGTGGACCAGCTGCAGTACCGCTCCCGACTGTACTTCTGGCTCTGCCCGACGGTCCGGGCCGCCGTAGAGTACTGCTTCATCCTGTTCGGGCTTCTGTATCTGATCCGCCGGTTTGTGGACCGGACACTCTGGAGAGAAAGCGTCCTGTACACGGTGGTGATGGGCGGACGGTATGTCTACAGTGCCAAGCGAAGCAGCGAACGTCTGGTGATTCTGTACGTTCTCTTCGTTGTACTGAATATGATCTTCCTGCTGATCGGCTCTCTGCCGGGCATGTTGATGGCCCTGATTTTGAATTTTGCCGCACTTTTGTATCTGATGCGGGATGTGGTCGGGCACCAGAGCGTCCGGGAGGGGATCGGCGCGATTTCCAAAGGGGATCTGGATTACCGTATCAACACGCAGGTATTGACCGGCGAAAGCCGGGAGATGGGCGAAGCGATCAACGAAATGGGGGAAGGACTGAAGCGTTCCGTCAACGCGATGCTGGAACATGAGCGGCTGAAATCCGAGCTCATCACAAACGTATCCCATGATCTGAAGACACCGCTGACCTCGATCCTGAACTATGTGGACCTCCTGGGAAAAGAAGATCTGCCGGAGGGCAAAGCGCGGGAATATGTCCGGATTCTGGACGACAAGGCCCGGAGACTGAAACAGCTGACAGAGGATCTGATCGAGGTTTCCAGGATCAACTCCGGGAATGTGGTCCTCGATATGCAGCCGCTGAAACTGAGCGCATTTCTGCAGCAGGCCTGCGGTGAGTTTGAGGACCGGTTTGAAGAGCGCAGCCTGACGATCCGCCTGGAACTGCCCGGGAGGAGAGAGCAGGAAACCTCCGGGATGCCGAAAGAGGGGGCGGCGCAGGAATATGACAAAGAAAGGGAGAGTCTGCGGAACGGTCAGGACCGGATCCTGGCGGACGGGGCCCAGCTCTGGCGGATTTTTGAGAACCTGCTGGGAAATGCGGCAAAATATGCCAGAAGCGGTACAGACGTCCGGGTGATTCTCTCGATGGATGAAGAAGCCGTCCGGGTGAGGATCCGCAATCTGCCGCAGGAAAAGATCCACGTCAGCGCCCGGACGCTGGAAGAACGCTTTTCCCGCGGGGATGAGAGCCGCAGCACAGAAGGAAGCGGACTGGGGCTGTCCATCGCCCGGAGCCTGACCGAACTGATGAAGGGCACCTTCGAGCTGTATGTGGAGGAGGAACTGTTTGAAGCCAGACTGGCCTTCCCGCCGGCACCGGTCGGATGAGGGCGTACGGCTTCGATTAGAAAAAGGAATGGAGGAGAATCCGTGAAAGAACGATTTAACCGGTTTATGCAGGGCAGGTACGGGATTGATGAATTGTCCCGGTTTTTGCTGTATCTGAGTGTCATCCTGCTTCTGCTGAATATGCTGATCCGGATTCCGCTGCTGAATACGGTCAGCCTGGCACTCCTCGTCTGGCTGTATTTTCGGATTTTTTCCAGAAATTTCGCCGGCCGTCAGGCTGAGAACCGGAAATATCTCGAGCTGACCGCCGGAATTCGAAAAACGGTCTCGGACAAAAAGAGAAGGCTTCTGCAGATGCGGACCCATCATATCTACAAATGTCCCGGCTGTGGACAGAAAATCCGGGTGCCCCGGGGAAGAGGCCGGATTGCTGTCACTTGTCCGAAATGCCGGAACGAATTTATAAAAAAGAGTTGAAACGCAGATGTTCGGATATATCACGGTCTGTCAGAAGGAACTGAAGATCAAAGACTTCGATTTGTACCGCAGTTATTACTGCGGTCTTTGTCATGCCCTGAAAAAACAATATGGACGAACCGGTCAGATGCTGTTAAACTATGATATGACTTTTCTGGCAATTCTGCTGAGCGCTCTCTACGAGCCGGAGGAAGAGACGGTCAAAGCGCGGTGCATTCCGCACCCGGTGCGGAAGCATGAAGAACGATTCTGTGATGTTACGAGATATGCCGCGGATATGACGGTCCTGCTCGCAAGGGAGAAAGCTCTCGATGACTGGACGGATGAGAAAAAACTGCCGTCCCGGGTGCTTGCGCTCCTGCTGGAAGGCGGCGCCGGAAAGGCGGGAGACCATTGGATCCGCCAGAGAAACAGCCTGCGGGAGAATCTTGCAGGGCTGAAGCTGGATGAACAGAAAGAGGAATATGATATCGACCGGATGGCCGGATATACGGGACGGTTTCTCGGGGAAATCTTCGTGTGGAAAGAAGATGTCTGGGAGCCGCATCTGCGCCGGCTGGGATATTATCTCGGGAAGTTTATCTATCTGCGGGATGCATGGGAGGACCGGGAGAAAGACCGGAAAAAAGAAAACTACAATCTGTTCCTTGCAGGCGCGAAGCATGGGAAAAACTACAGCAGGGAACAGGGGCAGGATATGCTGACGGATACCATGGCGCATGCATGCGCAGCCTTTGAACGCCTGCCGGTGATCCGCTGCGGCGAAATCCTGCGGAATATTCTGTATGCAGGCGTATGGAACGGGTTCGCGGCGACCGAAGACGCGCGTATTGAGGTAAAATGAGAAATCCTTATGATGTTCTGGGAGTCCTGCAGGGAGCCTCGGATGAAGAAATCAAGAAGGCGTACCGGACGCTGAGCCGGAAATACCATCCGGATGCCAATATCAACAACCCGGATAAAGAGCATGCGGAAGAGATGTTCCGGGAGGTGCAGCAGGCATACGAGACCATCATGGACGACCGGGAGAAGGGTTATACCGGAGGCTACGACAGCCGGGGCGCCCGCACCGGATATGGTCCGCGCGGCGGCTACGGATCCTATGCAGATCCGGGGAGAGAGTCCTACGGCGGTTTTGGCGGTTTCGGAGGATTCGGCGGTTTCGGCGGTTTCGGAGGATCCGGCGCCACAGGCAGCGGTGCCTCCGAACATGACGTACGGCTTGGGGCGGCATCCAACTATATCCGGAGCGGACATTACGCGGAAGCGCTCCATGTGCTTTCCGAGCTGGAGGAGCGGGACGCGGCCTGGTATTATTACAGTGCGCTGGCCAATTCCGGCGCAGGCAATAACGTGACTGCGCAGGAACATGCCCGGATGGCTGCGTCGATGGAGCCGGGGAATATGCAGTATCAGTCTCTGGTCCGGCAGCTTCAGAACGGGGGAAACACCTATCGCAGCATGACGGAAATGTATGGAAATCCGCTGGACGGTTCTTCCGACATGTGCACGAAACTGTGCCTGGCAAATCTGCTGTGCAATTGTCTCTGCGGCGGGCGCATGTTCTTGTGCTGCTGAACCGATGGGGAAGCCGGCTGAGGGCAAATCATCCGTAATCGCTTACCGGCGGGCAAAACAATCTATCATCGCCTTCCGGAGAATGAACTATTGGAAATACTATATGAATGAGAAAACAGAAAACGCCGGCGCCGCTGCCCGGATCCGGGAACGGCTGCATGCGATGCCCAGGCCTTCGGCAGAGGAGGACGGCCGTCTGCTGCGGACAGTGACCGGCCAGATCACAGCGCCGGATGAAGCGTTCCGCAGGGAAGCGCTCGCCCATTGGGACAGCCGGTGCAAGCCGCTGGGCGGTTTCGGCGATCTGGAAACGATGGTGGCCCGCCTGGCAGGGATCCGCCGTACAGCAAAACCGGTCTGCACCAGGCGGGCCATCGTGATCTTCGGGGCGGACAACGGCGTGGTCGCAGAGGGCGTCAGCCAGACCGGAAGTGAGGTGACCGCCCAGGTCCTCCGCAATATGGGGGATGGGATTACCAGCGTCTGCAGGATGTCCGAGATCGTTCGTGCGGATGTGATCCCGGTGAATATCGGGACCTGCAGCGAGATCCGCCATCCGGGCGTGATCAACTGCCCGGTCCGGGCGGGGACCGGCAATATTGCCCGGGAACCTGCGATGAGCCGCGGGGAGTGCCTGCGCGGCGTGGAAACCGGGATCCGTCTGGCAGCCGCCTGCGCAGAGGAAGGCTACGATCTGCTGATCGCGGGAGAAATGGGGATCGGCAATACGACAACCAGCGCGGCTCTTGCCAGCGCTTTGTTTGAAACCGATCCGGCTCTGGTCACCGGAAGAGGGGCGGGACTGTCGGACGAAGGCCTCGAGCGGAAAATCCGTGCGATCCAAAAAGCCCTGATGATCCATCGGGCGGCGGATGCGGCGGAGGATCCGATCGGATTGTGCGCCCGGATCGGGGGTCTGGATATTGCCGGCATGACCGGACTGTTCCTCGGAGGCGCCGCGTATCGGCTGCCGGTCTGGATGGACGGGGTTGTCTCCGGGATCGCGGCATGCCTGGCAGCCATGCTCTGCCCCGGCGCATGTGCATATTTTTTTGCAACACATAACAGTGCGGAACCGGCTTCCGCGATGATTTTCGAACGGCTGGGCCTGTCCCCGGTGCTGGACGCTCATATGCATCTGGGGGAAGGGACGGGAGCTGCTGCGGTGCTGCCGCTGCTGGACCTGGCGCTTCATATGTATGATACGCTTCCCGGGTTTGACCAGGGGAAGGTGAAGCCCTACCGGCATCTGAGCAAAGAAACGGATATCGTTTGATTGAATCATGAATAATCTGAGACGCTACACGCTGTACATAGAAAACATTACAGATATCGCCGCATTGATTTTGTCCTTTGCGGCGGCTTATTTGCTGCGTTTTTATGTTTTCCAGAGCGAGACCTATTCTCCGCAGGCCTATCTGCAGCTGCTGCTGGCCATGATTGTCGCCTATATTATTCTGGACATTGTCTATCTTGGCCGGTCGGACTTTCTGGGCAGGAATGCGGCGGCGGAACTGCGGGAAACCTTCATCTCGGTTTCGTTTACGACGCTTTCTCTGCTGGTTTATGTGTTCTTTACGAAGACCAATGATCTGTATTCCCGAATTTTCATTTTCACATTCGCCCTGATCGCCTATATTCTGATGTATCTTCTGCGTACGTTTGTGCGCAGGAAAATTCTGCCCCTTTACCGGACCGGAAAGGGAGCGGAAAAGGTCGTCGTGATCGGGACCAGGAGCGATGTCAACCGGATCCTCCGCAGATTTGCCCGTCACCCGGACTGGCGGATCCGCGTTGTGGGGCTGGTTATCACGGACGAAGACTGCAAAGGCCAGTACATCGAGGAGATCCCGGTTGTCAGCAACTTCAAATTGATGCTGGTGGATCTGGTCCGCCTGGAGGCGGATTCCTGTCTCCTGGCCACGGATCTGCGGGGGGAAGAGCTGGAATGGCTGATGAACGTGCTCACGGATATGGGCAAGGTGGTGCATCTGAACATCCAGGAATTCGACCTTTCCGTCAGTATTGACCGGGCGATCGACTATCTGGGCGGCTGCGCCGTGGTGAGTTATATGCCGATCAATCCGCTGTCCGGAAGACAGGCCTTTTTGAAGAGGGTGCTGGACATTCTGCTCGCCCTGATCTTGATGCCGCTGCTTCTGGTGACGCTGGCGGTGACCGCACTGGCTTACAAAATCGAATCCCCGGGCCCGCTGTTCATTGACCGTATCCGGATCGGGAAAAACGGAAGGCGCTATTATCAGCACCGGTTCCGGGTATTGTATACGGATGCGGAACGAAGGATGAATCATGGGGAGAATGGTTACACGAAATGGGGTTCGTTTCTGAACCGTTCGCATCTGGCGCGGCTTCCCCAGATCATCAATGTCCTGTACGGAGACATGAGCTTCATCGGACCGCACAGTCCGTCCCTTGTCTCATTTTTGAATTACGCCCCGGAAAAGCGCAAAAACCTGACCATAAAGCCGGGCATTATGGGACTGTGGAGCTGTGAGGACGATCCGGACAATCTGATCGAGAATGAACGTTCTTATGTGGAGAAGTGGAGCCTGCGCAAGGATATCTGGCTGCTGACGGTGATGATCCTCCGGTATATCACCTTCCAGGCGTCCCCAAGGCTGAACATGCATTACAGCCCCGAGGTATTCGCGGAAGAACTTGCTTTCCTGAAAGACTATCAGGAGGAGCAGAAACCGCTGGTTCTGCCGCCCGGCACATACAGTGCGCCCAGGGACGGAAAAGCGATCGGTTATGCTGTGGTGAAGCGCGCGTTTGACATTGTCGGATCTCTGGCGGCAATCATCGTTCTGTCCCCGCTGATGCTGGTTCTTTCCATTGTGATTATGACGGATGACGGCGGCAGCGCCCTGTACGGACATCCCAGAATCGGAAAAGACGGACGCAGAATCCGTGTCTTAAAATTCCGGAGCATGCGCCAGGATGCCGGCGATCTGAAGAAGCTTCTGACACCGGAACAGCTGGAGCAGTACAGCAGGGAGTTCAAAGTCGACAATGATCCCCGAATCACCGATGTCGGGAATTTCCTGCGCAGGACAAGCCTCGATGAGCTTCCGCAGCTTTTCAACATCCTCGGCGGCAGCATGTCCTTTGTCGGCCCCCGGCCGATTGTCGAGGAAGAGACGACGATCTACGGCAGCGATATCCGCAAGCTGCTCTCGGTAAAACCCGGGCTGACCGGATACTGGCAGGCCTTCGCGAGGAATCTGGCGTCCTACGAAAGCGGTGAGCGCCAGGAAATGGAAATGTATTATATTGACCACCAGAGCGTGGGGTTTGACCTGAAAATTCTGCTGAAAACCTTCGGCGCCGTGGCAAAGATGGAGGGGGCAAAATAGGAACGCACAGGTACGGCGCGGGTGCGGTCCGGTCCTGAATTTGTTGACAGAAGATTGGAAATTGAATATATTGTGAATGATGCACTCGGTTTTATTCATTTCTGGAAGTAGTTACGGGAACGCAGCGCTATGCGCCTCCCAATGGTTTTTCGAGAGGAGCTTACATGTACACATTGGATGACATTAGAAACACAGACCCGCAGATTGCAGAACTGATCCTGGCCGAAGAGGCGAGACAGAGCAGCCATCTTGAGCTGATCGCTTCCGAAAACTGGGTTTCCAAAGCAGTTATGTCCGCGATGGGCAGCATTTTGACAAACAAGTACGCCGAGGGATATCCGGGGAAACGGTATTATGGCGGATGCGAATGCGTAGACGGTGCGGAGCAGCTTGCGATTGAACGTGCTATGGAAATATTCGGCTGCACGTATGCGAATGTACAGCCTCATTCAGGTGCACAGGCGAACATGGCTGTCTTTTTCGCACTTCTCCAGCCCGGCGATACCGTAATGGGCATGAACCTGGCCCATGGCGGTCATCTGACACACGGAAGCCCGGCCAATTTCTCGGGCGCGTATTTCAATATTGTCCCGTACGGCGTCAATGCCGACGGCGTGATCGATTATGATGAGGTGCGCCGGATTGCCCTGGAGTGCAGGCCGAAGCTGATTGTCGCAGGGGCCAGCGCGTATGCAAGGATCATTGATTTTGCGGCATTCCGCGCAATCGCCGACGAGGTCGGAGCGTACCTGATGGTGGATATGGCTCATATCGCCGGCCTTGTGGCGGCGGGGCTTCATCCGAGTCCCATTCCCTATGCCCATGTGACAACGACGACGACGCATAAAACGCTGCGGGGACCGCGCGGCGGCCTGATTCTCTCCGATGCGGAGTTTGCGAAGGAGCATAAGCTCAATAAAGCGATTTTCCCGGGGACGCAGGGCGGCCCGCTGATGCATGTGATCGCGGCAAAGGCAGTCTGCTTTAGGGAAGTGCTTTCCCCGGAATACAAGGAATATGCCGCGAACATCGTCCGGAACGCCAAGGCGCTTTCGGACGGCCTGATGAAGCGGGGCATTCAGATTGTTTCGGGCGGGACCGACAACCATCTGATGCTGGTGGATCTGACCTCAACCGGACGCACGGGAAAAGAGGCGGAGACGCTTCTGGACCAGGCGCATATCACGGCCAATAAGAATACCATTCCGAATGATCCCAGGTCTGCGTTTGTGACAAGCGGCATCCGTCTCGGTACGCCGGCGGTGACAACCCGCGGTCTGCGGGAGGCAGATATGGATATGGTGGCGGAAGTCATCGCCATGGTTCTCTCCGAGGGAGGGGAAAACCGGCTGGAAGAAGCCAGAGCGATGGTCAAGATATTGACCGACAAGTATCCGCTGACAGAAAAGTAACTGGGAGACCTGTTTTTTCGAAAAGACGGACGGCAGCCGGTGCGGGACCTGCTTCCCGGAAATCACTCAAAAGCCGCCGCAGATCCAGGGAGCCTGTCCCCTCGTGGGACGGGCTTCGCTTTATTCGCCCGGAAATCCTGATGATTTCCGGACTCAGCAAAGCTCTGCGAGCGGCTTTTGAGAAGCCGCTCTCGACCCGTCCCACGAGGGGCCAGGCTCCCAAGATCTGCTGGCGGCTTTCTCGAATGAATTTCCGGGCAGCAGGTCCCGCACCGGCTGCCTGCGTGTTGAAGAGAAGCCGTTCGCGACTCGCCATACGATGGCCCGTGCTTTTAAGAATCGAAAGAGGCTTTTCGAAGAGATTTCCGGGTACGCAGGTACCGTGCCGGCTGCCTGTGTTTAGAAATAGAACTGCCCTGACTGTCAACCTATCTTTAAACATGGTTGACAGATGCCCGGCTGTGTGGTATTTTGGACGGGCGGCGGGGATCTTTCCGGAATCGGACGGTTGGGCCGGCCGGGAAGGACAGCACGCAGGCGAAAAGAACAGGATACGGCCGGGAGAGAGCTGCTTTCAGCCAGGAAAGGACAGAATTATGAATGCAAACACTGCGGTACAGGGAAAAGGACTTCGGACGGTTGACATTGTGTATATCGGGATATTTGCGGCTTTGATCGCGGTATGTTCCTGGATTTCGATTCCGGCGGCGGTTCCGTTTACGCTTCAGACGTTTGGAGTGTTTATGGCGGTTCTGACGCTGGGCGGAAAGAGGGGGACGCTCTCGGTATTGGTTTATCTGCTTCTCGGAATCATCGGGCTTCCGGTGTTTGCCGGGTTTACCGGCGGACCGGGCATTGTTCTGGGCAGTACCGGCGGCTATATTATCGGATTTTTCTTCAGCGCGGTTGTGATCTGGATTATGGAAGCGGTTTTGCCGTCTGAGGGCTGGGCGAAAATTGCTGCGATGCTCTGCGGCCTGCTTGTGTGTTATGCCCTGGGGACGGCCTGGTTTATGTGGGTGTATTCCAGAGCGAACGGGACGGTCGGCCTGATGACGGTGCTTGGATGGTGTGTGTTTCCTTTTATCATCCCGGATCTGGTTAAGATTGCGCTTGCATATGTTCTGAGCCTGCGGCTGCGTCCGGTTGTTATGCGGGGATGAAAACGATGACAGACACGACGGAAATCACTTCGAATCCATTGAAGCTGAGGGCACATCACGGTATGTGCCTGCAGTTTTTTGAGGGAAAGGGCTACAGCGGTGAATTTACCGCACATATGGCAAGGGTGCGGGAACTGCTTCTGACAACGGAGGATCAGAAGATCCAGATCACGGACGGGGCGGATGAGATCTGCAGGGCCTGCCCCTGGCTGCAGGACGGCGTATGCGCATCCCAGGAAAAAACAGACCGGTATGACCGGGAGGTACTCTCGCAGACCGGGCTGATCCCGGGGACGGTGACGGAAGGCAGGCATTTTCTGGATTTGGTGCAGAAGCGCATCCTGCGGACGGGGAAGAGAGAAGAGATCTGCGGCGACTGCCAGTGGACCGATTTGTGTACTTTTGAAAAATAAATTGACAAGCCTGAAGAGATCGTCTACAGTATGATTATACCGCAATAAAGCGTTCAACCGAATACTCATGATAGAGGTGCGGTTTTCAAGAGTAGACATATTGATTCAGGCGGCTGTGGGACGAGAGCGCCCCGGCGGTCTGCGGGCAGCGGTGAGGCAAATAGCTGGATTTGTCCTGCCGCGATATGTCGAAAGGGGAAGCCGCCGAGGACCTGCAAAAGGCTGCCCTGCCATGCAGGATCCGGTGCATCGGAGAAAATCCGCTGTACTGTCACCGCATTCCGAGGCGGATGGCGCCGGCCGGACCGGCTGCTGCCCGGCGGCGGTGGAGAGCTGTCAGACAAGCAGAGGACACCAAAGGCAACAGCAGAACTTCTTTCCTGTGGAGTCATGACAGATCATGATTCCGGCTGAGAAAGGAGTTTTTTTATGCTTGAGAAAGTAAACTATGCAGGACGCCGGATGAGGTTTCTTCCGGCAGCGGCAGCTCTTATGACGGTTCTTATGACTGTATGCGCATTCGCCGAGGAGGCGGAAGAAGCTGCGGCCGGCAGCAGGTTTTATGAGACGGCCTGGGCATTGCTTCCGCCGGTGATTGCCATCGGCCTCGCCCTGATTACGAAAGAGGTGTATTCCTCCCTGTTTCTGGGAATTCTCACAGGGGCCATGCTGTATTCCAACTTCAGCTTTGAGGGAACCCTGACGCATGCGTTCAACGACGGAATCGTGGCGGTGCTGTCGGATTCTTATAATGTAGGTATTCTGGTCTTTCTGGTCGTGCTGGGGACACTGGTCATGATGATGAACAAGGCCGGAGGATCTGCGGCATTCGGCCGGTGGGCATCGGAGCGGATCCGGACACGGGTCGGCGCGCAGCTGGCGACCATCGCCCTCGGTGTTCTGATTTTCATCGATGATTATTTCAACTGTCTCACCGTCGGAAGCGTGATGCGTCCGGTGACAGACAAGCGAAGCATTTCCAGAGCCAAGCTCTCCTATCTGATCGACGCTACGGCGGCACCGGTCTGCATCATTGCTCCGGTGAGCTCCTGGGCGGCGGCAGTGTCCAGCTATGTGGAAGAAGGAAACGGCCTGAACCTGTTTATCCGGGCCATCCCGTTCAATTTCTATGCAATCCTGACCATTGTCATGATGATCTTTCTGGCTGTGACCGGTCTGGAGTACGGCCCGATGGCGAAACACGAAAAGAACGCCAGGGAAAAAGGAGATATTTTCTCCGGGATGAAAGCCTACTCGGAAGCCGCCCAGACCAAAAGCAATCCGAACGGGATTGTAGCGGATCTGGTTGTCCCGATCGTTGTGCTGATTGTCTCCTGCGTGATCGGTATGATTTATTCCGGCGGCTTTTTCTCGGGAGACGGGATCAGCTTCGTGGATGCGTTCTCCGAATCCGATGCTTCCGTCGGCCTGATGCTCGGCTCGGCGGTGACGCTCGTAATCACCCTGATTTATTATCTGCTCCGCAGATCCATGTCGTTCCGGGAACTGGCGGAATGCCTGCCGGAGGGCTTTAAATCCATGGTTCCGGCAATTCTGATCCTGACCTTTGCCTGGAGTCTGAAGGCCATGACGGATTCCCTCGGCGCCAAACAGTTTGTGGAAACGCTTGTAAAAGGGTCTGCGAGCGGCTTCCAGGTATTTCTGCCGGCGATCATATTCCTGATTGCCTGCTTCCTGTCGTTCGCGACGGGAACTTCCTGGGGAACCTTCGGCATTCTGATCCCGATCACCCTGAGCGTTTTCCCGCTGACGGATCCGCTGGGAATTGTATGCATGTCCGCCTGCATGGCCGGCGCTGTCTGCGGAGATCACTGCTCCCCGATCTCGGATACGACCATTATGGCGTCTGCCGGCGCTCAGTGTGACCATGTGACTCATGTATCCACCCAGCTGCCCTATGCAATGACGGTTGCGGCGGTCAGCACGGTAAGCTATATCATCGCCGGCTTTGTGCCGAATGCGTTTATCGCCCTGCCGGCGGCCATCGTATTGATGATCGGTACGCTGTTCGTGATGCGCAAGGTGATGCCGGCGAAATAACGGTGCTGCTATTCACAGCCGACAAAGCCGTACGCCATTTCTCCGGGCGGCTGCTTGTATTTTATGCCATACATGCTATAATAATTTTGCTGTGCCGGTTCTGGGAAGAGTATGGATCTGCTGCGCGGATCTGTATCGGAGGTGTCCGGTCTCACACATATCTATCCCGGGAACACGCTCCGGCCGGGGCAGCATAAAGATACAAAAAACGGCTTTCCGGTCAGCTGCGGAAAGCAGAGGGAACGAAATGGATGTTGTCAGGGAGGTGTCCGATGGAAGACGACAGAAAACTTCATAAATCGGAAAAGAACCGGATGATCTGCGGTGTATGTGCCGGTCTGGCCGAGTACTTCGGGATCGATGTCACGGTGCTTCGACTCGTCTTTGTCGCATTGGGAATCTTCGGTTCCTCCGGAGTCTGGCTTTACCTGATCGCGGCCGTGATCATGCCGTCCGGTACGTCGGAGGACGATGAATGAACCTGCTGGAAGAAGATGTCCGCAGACGGGTATTCCGGAAGGGGTACCTTTTGTACGGCGAAGAAGATTATCTGAAGGATTATTACAGCAGACGGGCAGTTGCCGCGCTGATCAGAGAGGGAGATACGATCAACCTGAACCGGTATACGGGCACGGGCATCAATCTCAGGGAGCTGATCTCACAGGCGGACACACTGCCTTTTTTTGCTGAGCAGAGAGTCATCCTGGTGAAGAACAGCGGTCTGTTCAAAAAGGGCGGGGATGATCTGGCGGAGTATCTTCCGTCCATGCCGGAGAGTACCGTTCTGATTTTCGTTGAGCAGGATGTGGATAAACGAAGCCGTCTGTACAAAACGGTGAAATCCGTCGGGGGACTGATGGAGTTTGCACCGCTGAAAGAGCAGGCCCTCTCCGACTGGGCCGTCCGGCGTCTGGCGAAGGAAGGCAGGAAAATCCAGGCTGCGGCGATGCAGCGTCTTCTGCAGCAGAACGGAAATGACATGTACCGGATCGCCGGAGAGATCGAAAAGCTTTGTGCCTATACCGACGGACGGGAGGGCATCACTCTGCAGGACGTGGAGGCGGTGGGGATCGAACGCCCGGAGGACCATATTTTTGATATGATTGACGCCATTGCCATGCATGACCAGAAGAAGGCGCTTGCCCTATACAAGGATCTGGTGCTTCAGAGGCAGCCTCCGCTGCGGATTCTGGCCCTGATCGAGCGCCATTTTCTCAGGCTCCTGGAGGTGCGGGACCTTCGGGACCAGGGCTATGACCGGCAGTCGATTGAGGCGAAGACCGGCCTGCGGTCTTTCATGCTCCGGCCACTGCTGGCACAGTCGGAAAAATTTACCGTGAAAGAGATCCGGAAAGTACTGCGCAGCTGCGCCCGGGCGGACGAGGCGGTCAAGACCGGACGGATGGGAGACAGCCTGGCGGTGGAAAGCGTTTTGATCGAGGCCGGGAAACCCGCCGTGAAATAGACTTCAGAGGACATAAAAAAGCACCGGCATGACGGAACCGGTGCTTTTCTTTATTTTATACAGTTCAGATGCTGTTCACAGCTTTTGCCAGACGGGAAATCTTTCTGGAAGCTGTGTTCTTATGATAAACGCCTTTTGTAGCGGCTTTATCGATCTTAGAAGTAGCAGAAAGCAGAGCAGCGGCTGCGGCTTCTTTATCCTTCGCGGCAACTGCGGCTTCGACCTTCTTGATCTCGGTCTTTACTTCAGACTTGATCGATTTATTGCGCTCATTTCTGGCCTTGGATACAAGAACTCTCTTCTTGGC
>CACXHD010000009.1 GCA_902767335.1 uncultured Lachnospiraceae bacterium | reverse complement strand
TGGCTGCAGTACCGGTAATGGTATGTACATAACCGCTTCCTGCGTCCACACCGGAGTGGACTTTCATACCAAAGTGCCACTGGTTGCACAAAGTCGAAACTGCTGATTAAATCAGCGTTTCCTTAGAAAAGGTATACAATCATGCGACATAGTGAAGCGTTTTTTTTCAGCCAGATAAACAGACACTTCAACACCCGGACAGACAGGGCGAGCCTGTCTGCTTTTGGTGCGGTTTTTTATATCATTTATAACAGTTGATCATAAACGTACAGGACCCGGAGATATGCTCTTTGGGTTTTCTGTACGTTTTTTTCATTGCTGTCGACCGGTGCGCATGCAGGCATGCCTGCGGCCGTCTGCCATGCAGAAGGCACCACATTTTTTGAATTTTAACGGCAGATTGCTCCGTCTGCCGACTGAAAACAGGGAGGTAAAAATTCATGAAACGTAATGAAAGAAAGCTTGTTCCTTTTACTGAAAAATCAGTTGGAAAAAGAATTCTGAGTATTTTGCTGGCAGGCGCCATGCTGGGAAATTATGTTCCCGCGAATACGATCACGGCGCTGGCGAGCGATGTTCTGCTTGACTCGAGCGACGAAGGGACGAACCCTGCGAGCGACGTTTTCCAGACGGCCTCGGATGAAAGTCCGAGGGGCCGGTCGGATGACGTCGTCATGTACGGCGACTCAGAGGGCAGCAACAATGATTCACGGATGGATCCTTCCGGAAATGTGGAGTTTACCTACGGCGGGGATGACTATTCACCGACGCCCTTGACTGTGGATGAACTGCCGTATGACGACGAGAGTCTGCTGGAGGACGACGAGAGTCTGCTGGAGGACGACGAGAGTCTGCTGGAGGACGACGAGGAACATCCGAAAGGAAAGACCGTAGCCACGGTCTCCTCCCTGTCAGGAACCCGCGAATATGACAACTTCTCTGAAGCATGGGCAGCGGCAGTAGCCGCCGCATCTGAAAGCACCAGCGCAGTAATGGAGCTTGCTGCCGACTGGGTCAGCGATAAGAACGGACGTTTCGGAAACGGATACAATTTCTCCGATGAAGGCAGTATCGTGATGGATGTGCCCGGAGCGGAGATTACCATCCGCGGCAATCAGCATAAGATCGTCGGAAAAGGCGAAGCCAAATCCGGCCGCTGCAACATCGGCGTATTCAGCGGCAAGCTGGTGATTAAGGACGCGGAGATTACCGGCGGAAATTCCACCACAGACGGCGGCGGAATCCTGGTGCTGGGCGGTAACGTAACGCTGGAAGATGTCACCCTGTCCGGAAACCATGCCGGAGAAGGCGGCGGCATCTGCATCACCGGCGGCAGCGTGACCATCAAAGACAGCACGATCACGGATAATACCGCTGACGGGACCGGCGGCGGCATCTTTATCGATACCGACAGAGCAAACCTTACCCTGAAGGGTATCGTGGAAGTAGTAGACAACAGCGCCCAGACGGCCCCCGATATGTTCCTTGGGGGAAGTGCGCCAATTACCGTGGAAAAACTGGAGCTGGGCAGCTATATCAATATTTCCTGCGCAGGCGCACAGGGAGAGCGTTTCATCGGGACAGGTTCAGAAGAAGCGGCTGGAAGCCTGGCAAGCTCGGATCCGGAACACAGGATCGTACTGAACGGCGGAAACATCTATCTGGCCCCGGTGCAGGAAGACGATGAAGAAGACCTGTTTGTTGAAGACAGTGCGGATGATGAAGAAGTGCTGCCGGCGGAAAACGGGGCGGATGATGAAGAAGTGCTGATACCGGGAGACGACGCAGGCGACGAAGAAGATCTGCTGGCAGAGGACGACGCAGTCGATGAAGAGCCCCTGCTGATCATTGACGATGCAGACGAGAATACCGAAGAACTGTTATCAGGGAACGATTCCGCAGAATCGGCGGATACTTTCCTGATTGATAATAATGCCGAAAACGAGGACGACCTTCAGAATGAAACCGTCAGCGAAAATGCTGACGTTCCGTCGGTAGAATCCCGGATGGTCCGCACTGCGGGCAGCAGCGTCAATATGCGTGCTGAAGCCACCACGAACAGCACTGTTGTGACGATGATTTCCGAAGCCGGCACACAGCTGCAGGCACTGGGCACCGTCACTGTCGACGGGGAAGACTGGATCCGCGTGCAGTGGGGAGAATTTGCAGGATATATCCGCGCCGATCTGCTGGAAACGGAAGAAGAATCTGCTTTTGAACCGGATGCAGCGGAGGAGAAAGAATCTGCTGGTGACATCAACGATGCAGATATCCTGCCGGAATCTGATGAGACAGAAGAGATCCCGTCTGACGAGGAAGAAACTCCTGAAGCGGCGGCCGGAGAGAACATCGATGCGGAGACCGAAGAAGCCGGTGAGTCCGAATACGAGGATGCCTATGAGGAGGAGACCGAGGGCGAATCCGAGGACGTCTACGAGGAGGAGACCGAGGGCGAGTACGAGGACGTTTATGAGGAGCAGACCGAAGTCGAGTACGAGGACG
>CACXHD010000008.1 GCA_902767335.1 uncultured Lachnospiraceae bacterium | reverse complement strand
TCACGTATCATTCCGCTTTACTGTCAGTATCATCCCGGCATTACCCGGAAGCCTGACGCTCACGCCTCCGCCGTTATCTGACGCCGAGCCTCCGTGGATGGCAACCGCCTTGACGAGCGAATATCCGCCGCATGAGATCTCGGCCGCGCGCTCTTCGGGAGTGTAATTCATGACGGCCAGTATGCGCTCGTCTCCGGTCTTGACATGCTCGGTCACGCAGACATACGGCGAATCGGATATCGCCGTCTTCTCCGGGCTGCGCAGGCCGCAGGCGGCGTAGAAGCGGTACAGGTCTTTCGCCCCCTCGCCGGATATCACGCCGCTTTGGCAGCCGGCTTCGTACTCGATCGGATAAGCGCAGAAATACACCTTGCCGAGCCCGTATCCGTTGACCGTCAGAGCGGGATTCCCGTCATCGGCGGACGCGAGGACCTTTGCCGTCGTGACCTCATACCGAAGCTTGTACTCGCTGTACATCTCCACCGTACTGCCGTCCTCGAACGTGACGAGATCGGGGGCGGCGCGGCGGCAGCGGGTCTTGACCTTGACGCCGGTATATGACGAGAACGGCGACAGGAGCGCGCTGCCGAGCGAAACATAAAGCGACGCTCCGTTTTCCACGCGTCTTAGTATCTCGGACAGCACGTGCCCTTCGATCGCCGCGAGACCGCAGAGGTTAGGAAGGATATACGCCCGCGCCTCGGGGATCTCGTCCATGCACCACGCGAATGTGATATCGAGTCCGGCCTGTTTCGCGAGGATGAAAGCTCCGTAAGCCGTCGCCCAGATATCCTGTCCGGCGGTCAGAACACAGACGGCGTCCTTTATATACTCCGGGAGAGTGTTCCCAGTTATCCCGTCCCCGCCTGTGACGCCGTCCGAGAACCCGTCGACGAAGTCGGCGAATTCTTTCATCACTTTTACGACAGGCTTTGGAGAACCGTCGATGCGGAACAGACCGAGCTCGCGCTCCACAGAATCCCAGTCATACGGAGTGTGCGTAAGTTTGGACTGCTCGCTGGCGCACCACCAGACGAATCCGCGCAGATCGTGGACCCATGTGGAGAAAAGACAGGCGCGGATATAATCGGCGGCGATATCCTCGTCGGCGATCATGGGACCGAGCGTTCCCGCCTCTTCCACGAAGCACGGTCTGCCGCCGAGCGACGCGTACATGACCGACTCCGCCGTGGAATGCAGTATAGACTTCATCTCGTTCAGCGGATCGGTGTCGCAGTGCGGCGTGAACAGCGGGTACGGATGGGTGCAGAGGATATCGAGGATCTCGCCCTGATCTTCCGGCGACCACGTCCCGGCGGGGGAAAGACCGTGCATGCCGGAGACTACGGGATGCGACTTATCCTCCGCGCGGATCGTGTTTGTGATCGCCGATGCCCACAGATACGCCGCGTCATGGGAGACGCCCTGCATGCAGTTGCATTCGTTCCCGAGATCCCAAGCGGCGACGGCCGGATGATCCTTGAACCGGCGCACCATATAGCGTACGAAACGGATCTGCCAGCGGATCACGAGCGGATCGGAGAGCAGTCCTTTTCCCTGGAAGGCTTCCGGCATATGCATGCGACCGCTCATCCAGCCTGTCACGAGACCGACTATCAGCCTGATGCCGTGTTTTTCAGCGATGTCGCAGAACTCTTCGAAACGGTCCGCCATGACGATGTCGACTCCGGCGCGTCCGGCTTCGGTGAACGGGAGCGGGTCTTCGCCGAGACGGATCTCTCGTTCGCCCGATCCGCCGCCGTAATGTATGCGCAGAGGCTGAAAATCGCGCCAGTTGGGGAACATACGCATAACGCGGACGTTATATTCCGCGAGACGGCGCATATCGTCGTCGACGACGTCGGGGCGCCAGTCGCGCCACATGTTCGTTCCCGCGTGGGAAGCCCAGTAATTGCATCCGGTAAAGTATTTTCCGGAGGTGAAGAGCGTATCGTTGGTTTTCATAAGCGTCCTCGTACATTATTGTTATTTTGTATATACAGATACAGACAGACCATGGGGAGCGGGCGGTACAGATAGCGCATCTATTCGCTGTCCCCGGATATGCGCGGCCGAAGAGTTTCTTATTCTCTCCTATACTCCGTAAACGATGATCCCCGCCAGGGCGGATATCCCGATCAGCCCGACAGGCGAGATGCCGTTTTTCATGAACTTCCGTGACCCGAAGTAGACGCACGCGAGCGCGGCGGTCATGATGACCGAAGTCAGATCGGCGGGAACACAGCCGGAGAGCCCGACAGAGTTCTGAATGATCATGTAAACGCCTGTGGCGAGGATTATGCCGATCACGCAGGGCTTCAATCCCCGCAGAACGGCCTGCACATATGGGTTCTTAAGCGCCTTTCCAAGAAGGATCATGAAAAGCAGGATGATGACGAACGCGGGAAGCACGACCGCAGCGGTCGCGATCAGAGCGCCCGGCAGGCCGGCCTGCGAGCTTCCCACATAGGTCGCCAGATTCACCATGATAGGTCCCGGCGTGCTTTCGCTGACCGCTATCATGTACGTCAGCATATCGTCTCCCATCCAGCCGTATGAGAGCACCACGTCCCGGATCAGGGGTATCGCGCCGTAAGCTCCGCCGAAAGCGAACATTCCGACCTTCAGAAAGCCGATTAGCAGATCGAGATATATCATTTCTCCTCCCCCGCATCTCCGGCTCGCCGCTTTATCAGGAATATCGCGAGACTGACGGCAGCCGCGAACAGCATCAGCGTGATGGAGGATATCCGCAGCGCGAAAACGTCGGCCGAGAGCATCGCGAGGAAAGCGCAGATCATGATCATGACCGTAAGCGGCTTTTTCCGCATCTTTTTTATCATCCTGACCGCCGCGTCGAGGATCAGCAGGCCGACGGCGATCTTGACGCCTTTGAACGCGTGAGCGATCCAGGTTATCTCCAGAAAATCGTCCAGAAACACCGAGATCAGGAATATAATGCAGAACGACGGGAGCACCATGCCGAACGTCGCGGCGGCGGCCCCTGTCAGACCTTTCTGCTTATATCCCACAAAGGTGGCGCAGTTGATGGCGATCGGTCCCGGTGTGGATTCGGCTATGACAGTCATATCCATCATATCGTCATGTGTGATCCATTTCTTCTTTTCCACGCAGGCGTCCTCGATCAGCGAAATCATGGCATAGCCACCCCCGAAGGTGAAGCAGCCGATCTTCGCGAATGTCAGGAAAAGGTCAGCAAGAATGTTCATTTTGTTTCCTCCGGAATTCACAGTTGCAGACATTCGGGTCCCGGTCCAGCTGCAATGACTGTTCACGCATCTGCTCAAATACTCCGGACAGATAGTCCATTGCATCCTGTCCGGGGAAATAATGAACATGGTAACCACAGCGTTCTCCATAGATTAACCCAGCTTCTCGCAGCACTTTCAGGTGCTGCGAAACAGCAGGTTCGGAAATGCCCAGCTTTTTTGATAACGAGCGGGTACAGTGCTTCCTTTGTAAAAGAGATTGAAAGATCCGAAGCCTCATTGGTTCCCCAAGAGCTTTCAGTAGCATTTCAAGTTCCATGATACCTCCATTTAGATTTGATTAAGTATGCGCTTAATTATATGTCAAAACCAGGATACAGGCAATACAATGAAATAAATATTCCCGATTTATTGCTGTTCTCCGCCTTCACGGACATACAGAAATGATCTGCTACAGCAGCGCAGTAACCTTCATTTCAGAACTTTCAAATGCAAAGAAAACACAGCCGGATAAACCCTGTTTTGGCCTGTCCGACTGTGTTTTATCATAGTTCCCGGATTTACACGTTCACCAAATGTTCACCAAATTGGTTTCTCTGCATTTTTTTCTCCACGTTTCAGGATATAGAAAAATGCCGCAAACCCTTGAGTTTACGGCATTTTCTCTTCATCGATGCGACAAGATTTGAACTTGCGACCTCTGCGTCCCGAACGCAGCGCTCTACCAAACTGAGCCACGCATCGATTGCCGGACAGTTTTGCTGTCAGCTTGACTATAATAACACCCTCTGCCCGGCTGTGTCAAGAACTTTTTCTCCAGCCGGCGGGATATTTATTCTTGATCTGACCATCGGCGGCTTTGCCCCATCCGAGCGGATACCGATCGGCGCAGACCAGGATCCAGCCGGACGAAATACCGGTTTCTTCCGGTTCGAGAAGAAGCGGCTCTCCGCGCAGATAGCCTGCCAGCCGCGGATCTTCCGGCGCGAGGGAAATCCGGGGGACATCCGCACCGGCGCACAGATCCGAAAGCGCCAGAGACTGGGACGGCTCGAACCGGTTTTTCTTCAGTTCACCGAGATAGATCCCGTTTCGAAGAAAACGGATGCCTCCGACCTCTTCGGCGGAAACGGCACTGCGGTATACCTGGCCGGACCGCACTTCCAGCGACTCCAAAGGCAGAGCAATCCCGGTTTCCGAAAGAAACTTCTCCAGAATCATCCGTTCCTCTCTGCTCATCCCGGAACCGGGAGCGGATCCGCCGGAAGAAATCTCTGCTCTTCTCTTCTTCCGAGCCTTTTCGGTCCGTTTTTTCTTCCCTGTTCCCGATCTTCCCGGTGTAAAACCTTCTTCCTCTTTATCCGATGAAACGTCCCGGAACGTATCCGTTCCGCCTTTATACCCGATGCTGTATCCAACGCTGCAGACGGCCCGGTCTTCTTTCTCCAGCAGTGCGATAAAATGGCCTTCCCCGGCGATTTTGTGGGGCCAGAGCCTGACGCACGCGGACATCTCTCCCCGGCCGCATGCAAACCCTTCCCGATACGGGATCCGGCACAGATGCATTTCCGGCACATTCTCCAGCAGATGACGGATGACCTCCTCATTCTCCAGCTCGGAGAAGGTACAGGTGGAATACACCATCTGTCCCCCCGGGCGCAGCATGGACGCTGCGGCAATGATCAGATCCTTCTGGATCTGCGCACACTGCGCATTCTTTTCCGGCGTCCAGGCGCGGATCACCGCTTCCTCTTTTCGGAACATGCCCTCTCCGCTGCAGGGTGCGTCGAGCAGCACCCGGTCAAAGGTCTCCGGAAACCGTTCCGCCAGGCGTGAGGGTACCTCATTTGTCACATAGGCATTCGTAATCCCGGCCAGTTCAATATTGCGGAGCAGCGCTCTGCAGCGGGATGCGCTGATATCATTGGCGATCAGAAGGCCCTCCCCCTTCAGTTTTGCGCCGAGGGCCGTCGCCTTGCCGCCCGGAGCGGCGCACAGATCCAGAACCTTCATGCCCGGCCGGACGTCCAGGACCGCTGCCGGCGTCATTGCGCTGGGTTCCTGCAGATAATACAGACCCGCATCGTAATAGGGATGTCTGGAGACGGCATCCTCCGGATCGACAAAAAAGCCCTCTTCAGTCCATGGAATTCTGGACAGACGAAACGGAGCGATTTTTTCAAATCGCTCCGGGTCGATCTTCAGGGTATTGACTCTCAGCCCGTTTTTCCTGGGCTGTTCGTAAGACTGTACAAATGCAGGATATTCTTCGCCGAGGATTCCTCTCATTCGTTCAAGAAATGCTTCCGGAAGACGGTTCATTCAGATCCTCCCATCGGTGGTGATGCAGCTGTCCCTCCAGCCTCATTCCTTCAAAGTTATTCTGCCGAAGTGCCTCATAGAGAAGAATGGATACACTGTTGGCCAGGTTCAGCGAACGGGTTTCTCCGACCATCGGAATGCGGACGCAGCGGTCCGGGTATCTCATCAGGATCTCTTCCGGAATCCCTGCGCTTTCTTTCCCGAAAACCAGATAACTGTCCGGTCCGTAAGAAGCCTCGGTATACAGCTTTCTTCCCTTGGTTGTGGCAAAATACAGCTCCGCCCCCGGATGCTGCTCCAAAAACTGATCGAATGTACTGTAACGGGTGACCTGCAGTTCCTTCCAGTAGTCCATCCCGGCTCTCCGCAGATTGCGCTCGTCCAGGTGAAACCCCAGCGGTTCAATCAGATGCAGCGAAGTTCCGGAAGCGACACAGGTCCGGCCGATATTTCCGGTATTGGATGCGATTTCCGGTTCAATCAGAACAATATGCATGAATCTGTCTCCATACGAAGAAACCCTTCGCCATTTACGTTCAGGTGCAGACCGGCCATGATCCGCAGCAGGACGTGATTCGCGTACCGGCCGTGATCCGCAGCAGGACGTCATCCGCGTACAGGCTGTGCTCCGCAGCAGAACGTCATCTGCGCTGTCCGGTGCGCAGTCTCGCAATAAACGACGCCACCCGGTCCATCGCGGTCCGCAGGTTGTCGATGGAATAGGCATAGGAGATCCGGATGTATCCCTCTCCGCTCTCGCCGAAGGCATCCCCTGGCACAACCGCAACCTTCTCCTCCTGGAGCAGCCGCGTCGCGAATTCATCACTGCTCATGCCGAATTCCTTAATACACGGAAAGACATAGAACGCCCCGAAGGGTTCAAAACAGGGCAGGCCGATCTCCTGAAACCGGTGAAGCAGAAAACGTCTGCGCATATTGTAGGCATTGCGCATCTCTTCCACCTGTTCGTCACAGTCGCGCAGCGCAGCGACCGCAGCATACTGGCTGGTGGTCGGCGCGCACATAATGCAGTACTGATGGATCTTGACCATTTCCCGGAGGATCTCCTTCGGACCGCAGGCATAGCCGAGACGCCATCCGGTCATCGCATAGGCCTT
Organism: uncultured Lachnospiraceae bacterium; assembly: GCA_902767335.1. Classification (GTDB taxonomy): domain Bacteria; phylum Bacillota; class Clostridia; order Lachnospirales; family Lachnospiraceae; genus Merdiplasma. The sequence continues at coordinate 12,372 of CACXHD010000008.1, read as the reverse complement.
CGAGAAGCCGTTGATCAAAATCGTCCGCTCCTTCATGCCGGGGAGGGAGGCGATACTCACGTGGGGCTTTCCGGTGTAGGTCAGTTCCGAGTAGATTTCATCGCTCAGAACAATCAGATCCTTCTCAATTACAATCTGTGCGATCTCTTCCAGATCTTTCCGCTCCATCACAGCACCGGTGGGATTGTTCGGAAATGGCAGGACCAGAACCTTTGTGCGCTCGGTGACCGCTTCGCGAAGCTCCTCCGCCGTCAGACGAAATTCATTTTCTTCCTTCAGCGCAATGGATTTCACGACGCCGTCGGCCAGCTCCACGCAGGGAACATAGGATACATAGCAGGGCTGCGGCACGAGCACCTCATCCCCGGGATTCAGCATGGCGCGGAACGCCAGGTCGATTCCCTCGCTGCCGCCGACCGTGATGAAAATCTCCCCGTCCGGATCGTAGGAGACATCCACTCTGCGTTTCAGGTACCGGGCAATCTCTTCCCTCAGCTTTTTCAGTCCGGAATTTGAGGTATAAAACGTCCTGCCTTTTTCCAGCGAATAGATACCCTCGTCCCGGATCGCCCAGGGGGTATCAAAATCCGGTTCGCCCACGCCCAGGGATACAACGTCCTCCATCTCACTGACAATGTCGAAAAATCTGCGGATCCCGGAGGGTTTCATTGCTGCCGCTTTTTCGGAAATTGGATAGTTCAAAATGTCACCGGTATCCTTTCATCTTCCTCCTGCTCCTGCAGGATCGTTCCATGATCTTTATACTTCTTCAGGATGAAATGGGTTGCCGTGCTGATGACCGTATCCAGCGTCGAGAGCTTGTTCGTCACAAATCCGGCCACTTCCCGCAGGGTTTTTCCCTCCAGGGTAACCATCAGGTCATATCCGCCGGAAATCAGGTAAACCGACTGTACTTCCGGATAATTGTAAATCCGTTCCGCAATCCGTTCAAATCCCTGGTCCCGCTGCGGGGTCACGCGCACCTCGATCAGTGCCGTCACTTTATCGATGGAGGTTTTATCCCAGTCGATCAGTGTATGATAGCCGCAGATGATGTTCTCCTGCTCCATGCGCTGAATCTCATTGGCAATCACCGCCTCGCTCGTCCCGAGCATGATTGCAAGCTCTTTCAGGTCGGCCTTGCTGTTTTTCTCCAGAAACGTCAGTATCTGTTCTCTCATAAATCTCTTCCTTAATTTCTTCCTTAACTTCTTTCATTATTTATACGCGCGAACGAATCTAACTGCCGTTTTAAAATTCGTGCCGCTGCGCAAGAACTGCCAGCGCATCCTGCTGCGGCTTCTCAAGATAACGGATCTCATCCCCGCTGCGCAGAATCCCTGCTTTTCTCTCCGTCAGAGATCCGATTCTCGCGAAGGGGATATCCCTTTCATCGTAGGATTCCCGCAGCTTCCGGAGTCGTTCCTCGTCTTCCGCGTCCGCTGCCAGCAGCACTGCGCCGCAGGTATACAGCTGATACGGATGGATGGTCAGGCGCTCACAGATTTCAATCGTCTCCTGACGGATCGGGATCCTTCGAAGATCCACATCGATTCCGCATTTCAGCCTTCCGGAGAAATGCCAGAGTGCCGCGAGGATCCCTCCCTCCGCTACATTTTGTGCGGGTCCGGGAAGCAGGCTGCGGTCCGTTTCCGGCGGCATTTTTCTGCCGACATCCCCTTCTCCGGAAATCAGCAGATACCGGTCGAAGGATTTCGCCCTTTCGAGCCATACCCCGGGAAAACAGCGGGACAGTTCTTCCGCCAGATCCTCCGCCAGGATCGCTGTGCCGGCAAGACCGGCATATCCTGCCATATACAGGCCATACTGCTTTATATCCGGCGGCTTTCTATTCTGCAGCTTTCTATTCTGCAGCTTTCTATCCTGCGGCTGTATATCCTGCAGCTGTATATCCTGCAGCTGTATATCCTGCAGCTTTCTATCCTGCGGCTGTATTTTCTGTCCCCGGTCTCCGGCCTGTGCCTGCGCGCAGACTGTAAGAACCGGACGCCTGACCGCATCACTGACATAAGCAGCGGCATCTCCGGATCCAAAGCCGTTGTTCCTGATCCAGGCTCCGCAGCGCTGCATCAGCTGTTTCAGCGTCTCCTCCGGTGTATCCGGTGCGAGCGCAGCGCTCATCGTCAGATGAATCTCCGCCGGATCTGCCGGTACATCCGCTCCGCCGTTGTGCAGCGAATTCACCGCTTCCGCAAGGATCATCTCCGGCCGGCGGTCCAGGAATCCTCCGACTGCGCCGGAAGAGATGCCTGTCTGTCCGTATGCGTCTGTCCCGGAAAGGCAGGACGCAAGCGGTCTTATGATGCTCCGGTCCGTCACCGCCGGAGAAACCCGTCCGTATTTCATAGATTTCGTCTATACTACTCGTCCCAGTCCGGCATGATGACTACGTCTCCGCCGCCTTCCCCGGTGTCATAACTGACCTCCGCGGGAGGCGCTTCGGCGGCGGGTGCTTCCCCGCCTTCGCTGTATTCGGGCTGTACGCTCACTTCTTCCTGTGAGGTCTGCGCCGGCTGCTCCGCCTGCTGGGAAGTGTCTGCGGTTGTCTCACTCTGCTCCGCCGTTTTGCCGTAGTTTGCGCCGTTGGCGATCACGCCCTGCACCTGGGCAAGGTCATTCGTGGCAATCGCCGCATACATCGCCTGCGTCAGAGCCGCATTTTCCGAAGCCACTCCAATATCATAGATGGTTCCGACCGCATTATAATAGCTGGAATTAATCTGCACCGAATCCGTCAGTACGCCGTCAATGTAAATATGCTTCCACAGTTCCGCCGTATAACCGGTATGCGGAGACTGGGTCTGATTCATATATCCGACCGGCTGCGATGCATTCGGATACAGCATGGCCGCGCTCGGCTCCATGGTTCCCGTCGTAATGCTCTCAAATTCAATCGAGCGGTTGGCCGGACGGGTCTCATGTCCGTAAATCGTAAAAGAGATGGTTCCCCCGTACGCATAGCCGATGATATAGACCGGTTCTTCCTTGGAATTCACAAAGGCGAAATCCATCACGCCTTCCGCGATTGCCGCATCCTTCGAAAGATCCACATAGGAAACCGCCATGGTATGGTTTGACCGGGATATCACTTCCAGCTCCGCCTTGAGTACGGCATTGTACAGCGTCGTCGACACCTGGCAGATCCCACCGCCGTAGGAATCAACCACACGGTTCTCCTCATAGGACGGCGCCTGCTCATAGCCGTTTTCGGCCGTAAACGGGGTCACGGCAGCGGTCACGGAAAAGCTTTCTCCCGGATAAATCAGGGTTCCGGTGATCTTGCTGCAGCCGTTCTCGATATTGACCGCCCTTCCGTAGCTGGAGGAGGAGTAGTCCGTCGTGGCCGTGCCCAGCGGGTCGCAGATCATCGCCAGTTCCTCATAGGGAATATCCGGAGCAATGCTGTCTGCGGGGATCTCGACACGAATCTCGCTCTCCCCGTCCCAGCCGTTGACAGCCTCTTCAATCCGCTCCGCAGTCTCATCCACACGGACCCGGATTCCGTTTGTTCCTCCCTCCACGCCGGGAAGAAGTTCATCCGTCGTGTAGATTCTGGCATTCACCGGCTCTGTATCATAGGAAGAGCAGGTCTTTGCATAGTTTTTGACCATCTCGGGATCACAGCGGAAGGTCAGCGAATACTCTTTTTTATCCTTCTCGATATCCTTCTGGTCCTTATATCGCTGGAGAATGGTCCCTGTCGTTCCGAGGGTCAGGATTTCATCCGTGATGCTTTCATTCGCCCACGTCAGTCCGAAATCGGATAAAAAGGCCGTGATCTCCTGCCCGTCAATGGTCAGCGTCACCGGCGTGGCAGCCAGTTCATCCACCTTCTGCCGTACCGCCGCCTTCATTTCCTCTTCCGTCATGCCGCCGACGTCGATCCCCTCGACGAAGATCCCGCTGCTGACCTGTTTCTCTTTTGCGAAAGCAGCTGCCGGCAAAGCCGCTGCCGACAGGAACATCAGCAGGACGGTCAGCAGAAACTGCCGGAACAGGCAGGAAGCTTTCGAACCTTTGCCGCACATTATACCAGTGCGCTCAGAATCGTTGTAACCACCATGGCCAGCACGATAATGATCACAATTGCCGCTGCGATAACCTGTGTCTTTTTTGATCTTTTCGGATTCCACATAATCTTTCCTTCTTTCATTGAAACCAGGAGCTGTGAAAACTCCGTTCCGTTTCACAGCCCCCATCCTTTACCTTACTGCAGTACCATCCTGGCTGCGCCGTAGATTCCTGCATCGTTGCCGAGTTTCGCAAGTTCAAAGGCAGCACCCTTGGAAGCGGTAAACGCATAAGGTACATAATATTTCTTGATAAACTCGAGCAGAATCGGGCCGGCCTTGGACACGCCGCCGCCGATGACAAAGACCTCCGGGTCCACGACGCAGGCGATGATCGCCAGTGCCTTGCCGAGGTAAAACCCGAAGCGTTCCGCGATCCGGATGGAAAGGATGTCGCCTTCCTTCACGGCATCAAACACGGCTTTCGCGGAAATCTCCGGCGCATCCCGCAGAAGGGACGGGTCATCACAGGAAGCCAGCTCTTCTTTTGCCAGACGCACGATTCCGGTCGCGCTTGCAACCTGTTCCAGGCAGCCGCAGTTGCCGCAGTTGCACGGATCCGTGATACTGTCGTCAATATGGGTATGTCCGATCTCTCCGCCGGCTCCGTGCGCTCCAGCCACAACCCGCTCATTGATGATGATGCCGCCGCCGACACCCGTGCCGAGGGTCACCATGATCATATTGCGGAAGCCGATGCCGCCGCCCTTCCAGAGCTCGCCCAGCGCAGCCACGTTCGCATCATTTCCGGCCTTCGTGCGCAGTCCGGTCATGCGCTCCATCTCTCCGACGATATTGACATGGCCCCAGTGAAGATTTACGGCTACTTCGACTTCGCCGTTGTCATTCACCGGTCCGGGGATGCCGATGCCGATGCCCTCTACATCCTCCGCCGTCAGGCCCTTGTCCTCCATCTTGCTCAGGACCGTCTTCGCCACGTCGGGAAGGATAAACCCTCCGTCGTTCTCCAGGCGCGTCGGGATCTCCCATTTTTCAAGAACCTCTCCGTCTGTGCGGAACAGACCGCACTTGACCGTGGTCCCGCCCACATCAATTCCAAAACAATATTCCTTCATGATGCCCCCTCACTCCTAACTGTTCTTTTCCATGTTCTTCATCAGGCTGTTCTGTACTCTGTTATACAGTTCTTTTGCTGCATTGTAACCCATCTTTTTCTGCCGGTGGTTGACTGCGGCGGACTCAACGATCACGGCCAGGTTGCGGCCCGGGCGGATCGGCAGAGAATGGCAGACCACTTTGTTTCCGAGAAACTCCGTATATTCCTCCTCCAGTCCGAGCCGGTCATACTCCTTGTCCCGGTCCCATTCCTCCAGCTTGATCACCAGATCGATGGTCGCCGTATTCTTTACGCTTTCCACACCGAACAGCGTTTTTACATCGATGATGCCGATCCCTCGAAGTTCGATGAAATGCCGGGTGATATCCGGCGCCGTCCCGATCAGTGTCTCATCGCTCACCTTCCGGATCTCGACCACATCATCCGTGATCAGCCGGTGGCCTCGTTTGATCAGTTCCAGTGCGGCTTCGCTCTTTCCGATACCGCTCTCCCCCATGATCAGGATTCCTTCGCCGTACACGTCCACCAGCACTCCGTGAATCGAGATACAAGGCGCAAGTTCGACATTCAGCCAGCGGATCGTCTCTGCCATAAAGGCCGAGGTCGCCGCCTTGGTAATAAAAATCGGCACCTTATACCGGTTTGCGAGATCCAGCATATCCTGATCCGGATACGTCATTGTCGTATAGATCAGGCAGGGGATCTGACATGCCAGAAGCTTTTCATACACCGGAATTTTCTGTTCTCTCGGCAGATGTTCCAGATACGTAAACTCTACATACCCGATAATCTGGACCCGCTCTGCGTCGAAATGGTCAAAATAGCCTGTCAGCTGAAGCGCAGGCCGGTTTACTTCCGTCGTGATCACCTTCAGCTTCGAGATATCGATCTCCGGAGTCAACGTTTCAAGCTTCATCTTTTCAACAAGCTTGGTCAAGGCAACACTGCTGCTCATGCTCTGCTCCCTTCTCCTGTCTGCAGCCGCAGTACCCCCTGCGGCGACACGGGCGGCTGTCATTTGCCGACAACAGATTTATCCTATCATCTTTCTGTATCCTTGTCCAGTTCGTCCGCTTTTCCCGCGTGAAAAAATGCATACACAGAGGCCGCTGCGGCCGCATTCATCGAAGGCGCCGCCAGAAGCTGCTCCTCCGAGGCGGAGCGGATATCCTCCAGGGACGGAAACGCCCGCATCAAAGCTTTTCTCCTGGCCGGTCCGATCCCGGGGATATCATCCAGGACAGAGTGTACCTGTTCTTTGGAGCGCAGGCTCCGATGGTATTCAATGGCAAACCGGTGCGCTTCGTCCTGTACCCGTGTGATCAGCTTGAAGCCTTCGCTCCGTTCCGGAATCGGCAGCTCCCGGTCCTGGTAGTACAGCCCCCGGGTCCTGTGAAAATCATCCTTCACCATCCCGCAGACCGGAATGTCCAGGCCCAGATTTTCCAGAACCCGTTCTGCAATATGTACCTGGCCCTTTCCTCCGTCCATCAGAATCAGGTCCGGAAAGCGGGAGAACTTCCCAAGCTCGGCGCTCATCTCCTGCGCCTGCTGCTTCTTCTGTTCCTCCAGGCCATGGGAAAACCGTCTGGTCAGTACTTCTTCCATGCTGGCGTAATCATTCGGTCCGGATACGGTGCGGATCCGGAACTTACGGTAATCGCTCGTCTTCGGTTTCCCCTGTTCAAAGACGACCATGGAGCCGACGGATTCATATCCGCTGATATTCGATATGTCATAAGCTTCCATCCGTCCGATGTGCTCCATTCCCAGGCAGTCCGCCAGTTCCCGCACGGCGCCGATCGTCCGCCCCTCTTCTCTGCGAATACGTTCCCGGTCCTGCGTCAGCACAATCTGCGCATTCTCACGGGCCATCTCCACCAGCTTCTCTTTCACGCCCTTCTGCGGCACTTTTACATATACACGGCTGCCGCGCCGCGCGGAAAGCCATTCCTCTACCAGCGTTCTGTCTTCTATTTCCATCTCCAGCATCAGCTCCTTCGGTATGAAGGGTGTGCCGGCATAAAACTGTTTGATGAAGCTGCTCAGAATCACGGAGGATTCTTCATTCATGCCGATGTTGATCCAGAAATGATCCCTCCCGATAATCTTTCCGTCACGGATAAAGAAAACCTGGACAATGGCATCCTCTCCCTCGGCTGCCAGCGCAATGACATCTTTGTCTTCTCCGTCTCCGGAAGTGATTTTCTGCCGCTGGGCAACCTGTTTTGCGCTCTCCAGCAGATCCCGCCACGAAGCCGCCTCTTCAAACCGCAGCTGCCCGGAAGCTTCCTGCATCTTACTCTCCAGCATTTTCAGGAGAGGCGCATAGTTTCCGCCCAGGAAATCCAGAGCAGCATCCAGGTTTTTCCGGTAATCCTCCGGGCTGATATATCCCTGACAGGGGGCATCGCACTGTCCGATGTGGTAATTCAGGCAGGGGCGTTCCAGTCCGGTTTCCTCCGGAAGGCGGCGTCTGCAAGAGCGGATATGGTACAGCTTCCGCATCAGGTCGATGGTCTCTTTGACGGCATACGCACTGGTATACGGGCCGAAATACCGCGACTTGTCCTTGGCCATTTTCCTGGAAAACAGGATGCGCGGAAAGGCTTCCCCCACGGTCACTTTGATGAACGGATAGGCCTTGTCATCCTTGAGCATCGTATTATACTTCGGACGATGTTCCTTGATCAGATTGCACTCCAGAACCAGTGCCTCCAGTTCCGAATCCGTCACGATATACTCAAACCGGCGGATTCGCGTCACCATTTGTTCAATCTTCGGGCCCTTGTTCCTGCTTGCCTGAAAATACTGGCGCACCCGGTTTTTCAGACTGACGGCCTTTCCGACATAAATGATGGCATCGGTCTTGTCATGCATAATATAGACACCGGGCCGGGAGGGAAGTTTTTTCAGTTCTTCCCGGATATCGAATGTTGTCTCAGCAGCCATGTCCATCCTCCCGTTTCTCTCTTGTTCGCTTCGCTTCTGTTCGTTTTTCGGCTCGCTGCGTTTCGACCCGCTTCGCTTCTGCCTGCTTCTTCTTGTAGCAAAACGCCACCCGGCACCATGCCGGATGGCGTTCAAAAACGCTGTCCCATTGATAATCATTCAGCCGAAACCCGGCCGGCCGCTTTGTCAGACCTTTTCCGTAACCCGTTTTCCCTCCGGCGCAAACAGATAATCCACCGACATCTGTACGGCAATTGCGCACAGAAGTCCGAGCGTGACATCGATCACCGAATGCTGCTTCAGGAACATGGTCGAAAGAATAATCAGGCCGGAAAGAACGCCGCATGCGAACCGCACCCACGGGTAATTCTTCAGCTGCTCCGCCTTGTTGAGTGCGAAGAAAACGGCAGCCGAATTGTATACATGGATACTCGGCAGAATATTGGTCGGGGTATCCGATGCATACAGCATCCGCACCAGACCGGTAAATACGCTGCTGCCTGTCAGTACCTCCGGCCGCAGATCCTGCTTGTTCGGATAGACACAGCTCACGAGCAGGAACAGTGTCATGCCGATCGCCAGCGAGCAGGAAAGCTTATAATACTCATTTCTGTATTTGCAGAAAAAGATAAACCAGCAGACCGCCACGGTAATATAGGCAAACCACATATCATACGGGATGATAAAATACTCACAGAACGGGATCATGTCGTCAAAGACAGAATGGATCACATGATAATGTCTGTGGCCGGCATTCTCCAGAATAAAGAAGCCAAGCATATAGAACGCCATATACAGGACCATCCAGAGCCCGTGTCTGTATTTTGAAATAAATCTGATTGCTTTCTTCATAAAGTTCTTTTCTCCCGAGAGATTGTCTCCCCTTACGAAATCCAGTTCTCAGCAGTTATCTCACTGCAATCGTCATTCTAACACTTTGCGCGTCTTTTACAAGTGGCGAAATATCTGAAAATCACAGGCAAATCGGTCTTTTTTCGTCTATCATGCCCCTGCGAAGCGGTCTTACTCCGCATTCCGCTCTGTCTGTCCGTCCGTTTCCTGTATGTTTCCGGCGTTCTGCGCAGTCCTCACCTCCGGTTCTGCCTGTTCTTTGGCAATCTGGGGCTCCGGTTCCGACAGTTCTTTTGCAGTCTGTGCTTCCGGCTCCGACGGAGCGGCCGATACCGTTCCGGTCATCTCCGTCCGGGCAGGTGTGATTTCCGCGTCCTCGTCCCGGATCCCCTCCACGCGGCGGAAAATCTCCATGAATTCCTTGCCGGTGATGGTTTCCTTTTCAATCAGGTATTCCGCAATCTGATCCAGAGCATGTCTGTGTTCACTGAGCAGGCGTTTGGCCTCCTCATAGGACTCGCTGAGGATCTTCATAACTTCCGTGTCAATATCCGCTGCTGTGACATCCGCGCAGTTGAGCACCGTACGTCCCTCCAGATACTGGTTTGCCGCCTGCTCCAGATTCATCAGCCCGAAGCGTTTGGACATGCCGTACTGGGTGATCATCGCACGGGCGACGCGGGTCGCCTTCTCGATATCATTCGCAGCCCCGGTTGTCACTGTGTCAAATACGAGCTCCTCTGCGGCTCTCCCGGCCACAAATTCCACAAGCATCGCCCGGAGCTCTTTTTCCGTGTTCAGGAACTTCTCCTCCTCGGGTACATTCATGACATAGCCGAGGGCGCCCATCGTCCGCGGCACGATGGTAATCTTCTGTACCGGCTCCGAATCCTTCTGCAGTGCACTGACCAGCGCATGTCCGACCTCGTGGTAGGAAACGATCCTCCGCTCTTCTTTGCTCAGGATCCGGTCCTTCTTCTCCTTGCCGACCAGGACAACCTCGACCGCCTCCAGAAGATCATTCTGGCAGACCACGCTGCGCCCCTTCTTTACGGCAAGAATCGCGGCTTCGTTGATCATGTTCGCAAGGTCCGAGCCAACGGCTCCGGATGTGGCCAGCGCGATCCCGTTCAGATCGACGGTTTCGTCCATCTTCACATCCTTGGCATGGACCTTCAGAACTTCCACTCTGCCCTTGAGATCCGGTTTGTCCACGATCACTCTCCGGTCAAAACGTCCCGGACGAAGCAGCGCCTGGTCCAGAACCTCCGGCCGGTTTGTCGCGGCAAGGATCATAATGCCCTTGGACGGATCAAACCCGTCCATCTCTGCCAGCAGCTGGTTCAGGGTCTGTTCCCGTTCGTCATTTCCCCCGCCAAAGCGGCTGTCTCTGGTTTTTCCGATGGCATCGATTTCATCGATGAAAATAATACAGGGAGCATTCTTCCTGGCTTCCTCAAACAGATCTCTGACGCGGGAAGCGCCGACACCGACAAACATCTCTACAAACTCGGAACCGGAGAGGGAAAAGAACGGCCTGTGCGCCTCTCCCGCCACGGCTTTCGCCAGCAGCGTCTTACCGGTCCCCGGAGGGCCGACAAGCAGAGCTCCCTTGGGCAGCTTTGCGCCGATGGTCGTATATTTCGCCGGGTTTTCAAGGAAATCCACGCACTCCTGCAGCGTCTCTTTCGCTTCGTCCTGGCCGGCGACGTCGCGGAACGTGACGCCCGTCTCTTTCTGCATATACATCTTGGCCCGGCTTTTGCCGACGCCCATCATCCCGCCTCCGGCGCTCATTCTGCGCATTACAATGCCCAGAATAATCCAGATCAGGATCAAAGGCGCAAAGGAAAGCACTACATTGAGTATCAATGCGGATGTCGTATCCGGAATTTTCTCCCAGTACTCCACGCCGGCCTCTTCCAGGCGGGAAATCAGTTCCGGATCATCCGTCCTTCCCGTGTACAGTTCAATTGTGACGCCGCCGGAGGAAAGCGGCTGTGCGGAAGGTGTGATCGTCAGCTTGTCCTGCCCGATTTCCACACTTTTCACCTTATCCTCTTTCAGCAGTCTCAGAAACTCATTGTACTTGATCTCTTCGGAAGCAGTATCTCTGGAAACAAAGTTGTTCACAAAGCTCATCACCAGAAGCGTCACCAGCGTCACTGCCAGAAAAATGATCAGCGTAGAATGATTGTTGCGGTTATTGCCCGGACCCTGGTCGTTCCCATGTCCGGGACCATGCTGATTATCGTTCATTTATACCTCCGCAGGGCAAATACATACCCCTTGCACTGTAACATTATTATAAAGATTCTGAAAAAGAAATCAATGCCTTTCTTCTTGTATACTTCTTAATTCTTTGTGAGTTTTCTCCCGGAACGGGAATTGCCAAAACCCGCGGATACAGATATAGTATTTAGTAGAAAGGAAGTGTCTGGCCGAAGGTGAAGGAACCGGAAAAGGAATTCATCAGCGCTTCCATAAATCAAACAGAATACAGTATTTACAAAGAAACGGAGGAAACGAATGGGTAAGACACTTCAGGAAGTACTTCAGTTTATCAAGGACAATCAGATCCGTATGATCGATTTCAAGCTGACGGACATTGACGGCCGCTGGCGTCATCTGACCATTCCGGCGGAACGGCTGACCGAGGAGACCTTCACGGCCGGGATCGGCTTCGACGGCTCCAATTACGGATATGCGCGGGTGGAAAACAGCGATATGGTCTTCATTCCCGTGCTGGATTCGGCGGTCATCGACAACTACGCGGAGATCCCGACCCTCTCCATGATCGGAGACGTACAGGTGATCGATCTCCCCGCCAACCGTCCCTTCGACCAGTATCCGCGCAATGTGGCGATCCGTGCCCTCGAATATATGAAAGAGCTCGGCATCGCGGACGAGATGCTGATCGGGCCGGAGTATGAATTCTATCTGTTCGACGAAGTACGATTTGACACCCGCACACAGCACATGAGTTATGAGATCAGCACGCATCAGGCGCACTGGGCATCGGACGACGAATTCAACAACAACGGTTATCAGGTACGCCACGGTGCCGGCTATCATACCGCCATGCCTCTTGACGTCGCCTATGACCTGCGCAGCCAGATCTGCCTCCACATGGAGGAATGGGGAATCGATGTCAAATATCATCACCCCGAGGTCGGCGGCTGTGGACAGATGGAGATCGAAGTGGAACTGGCTGATATGCTAAAGCTTGCTGACGGTACCATGTCTGCGAAATATGTCATCAAAAACGAAGCCGTGGCAGACGGACGTACTGCTACCTTTATGCCGAAGCCTTTAGCCGGAGAAGCCGGAAACGGTATGCATGTCCATATGCTCTTATTTAAGGATGGCAAACCTGTCTTTTATGATAAAGACGGCTAT
>CACXHD010000007.1 GCA_902767335.1 uncultured Lachnospiraceae bacterium | reverse complement strand
TGTTTTCACACATTTGAAGCGCTTCCCGGGAGGCGCCGCTTTCAGCAGGACACCGAGTCGTTCCTCAGAATCGCAGTCATAAAGAACAGACTTTTATTTGCCGGAGATCCGCGCATCATCGACTGGTGCAGGCAGAAATACGAAAAGGAAGACGGTGCCTGGTTCTTCGAGCCACAGGTGCTGCGGGAACTCGATCATGAGCTTGCTCGCTACGGGTACGGTGTGGATCACATGCATCCGTTCTACACATCCGGCGAGCCATCCGATCCTACGCCCTGCCCGTACGAGATCCGCATCTATCGGGGCGGGGAGATTGAGGAGTTCCGTGGTGATAAAAGATTTACAAATGCATTCACCTTCAAACCCGAAGCCCCCGACATGATCGGAATAGCAGCTCTGAATGAAGGAAAAATCATCGGTATGGCCGGTGCGAGCGCTGACAGCCCGATCATGTGGCAGATCGGCATCGACGTGCTGCCGGATGCCAGGGGGCGGGGCGTCGGCGTCATGCTTGTCGAGAGAATTCGAAATGAGATCCTGAAGGAGGGTGTGCTTCCCTACTATGGAGCGGACTTTTCGCACATGGTCTCGCAGAATATTGCGATTCGGTCGGGCTTTACGCTGGCATTTGCGGAGCTGACGGCTGAGAAGTTAGCTGAATAAGGATTTCACAAGGAAAAAGCCACCATCGTTTTTGGGCGAATTTTTCAGAAGCAGCAAAATCCTGCCATCTGAGGCATGTTTGCTGCCTTTGAGCAAAGTGAGCAACATGGGGTCTTCGGCGGAAGCAGCAAAATCCTGCTACCTGAGGCATGTTTGCTGCCTCTGAACAAGGTGGGCTTCATTGGGTCCTTGGCAGAGGCAGCAAAAAATGGATTTTATGACAAAATAGCTGCCTCTCTGTTGAACCGAAGGCTGAGAAAGGAATAACCTGTCGACCAAGACCGGAACCGACAGCACAAAAGAAAAAGGCCGCCGCAACCGCGGCAGCCTTTTCTGAATATTGGATTGGAGATAGAGTTATCTTGTGATGATATCTACAGGTACGTTGAAGATCTTGGCGACCTTGAGGATCGTGTCGATATGTCTGCCGACAGCGGCCGCCATATGGTGCGTCGGACCGGCTTCGCTCCATTTATTGACAAATTCCCGGGCGCCGCAGCGGAAGCGGGTCCGCATATTGGTGTCGCCGAAGGTGAAGATCGGTCCCTCTTCGTTCACGCCCTCCGCAACGACGAATTTGAAATGACCGTCCTTGTCCTGGGTGATTCCCAGGTAGGTGACATCGCCTGCCGGGGGATAGAACTGGGTCAGATATCCGCCGCCCGTCTTGCCGTGGAAGACCGGTACGATTTTCATGGAGGGCTTGCGCGCCGCCGAGATCGCCGCATCGCCGGAACCGCTGTGACCAATGATGCAGATGTCTTCATTGAAATCGATCGAGTACATTTCCGAGAGCTGCCCGGTGCCGGAGATGGTTTTGAGGATGGACATGGCCATGGCAACCTTGATATCTCCCTCGACGGCGCAGGCCGTTCCCTGTTTGATCAGCATCGAGAAGGCGGGGATCAGCATGCTGTCCAGCTTTCCGGCAATGCCCTGGGAGAAACCGTCATAATGAGAGGCGACAAATCCAAGCTGCTCATCCTTGACCCACTGCTCAAAGGCAACGACATATTTTGCCATGTCCCAGACCTTTTCGATGGTCCCGCCGCCTTCGATTTCAAAGGTGTCCAGAATATCCTCCGCTTTTGCGCGGATTGCGTCTTCATCGGTGATATCGTCGGCGATCGCCCACATTTTTTCCCAGTCAAACTGTTTGGTGTAGAGCCACATCCGGTGATAGAGGTTGGTTTCGTCGATGTAAAGGTCCATCATGCCGGGGTAGGGTCTGCCGATCTGTGCCAGATTGGTATCGCGGAATCTCCTGCGTACCTGCGCGGCACGGCACCAGTCTTCGATCTCTGCCTGCACAACCGGGTCTCCGCCTTCCACGACACCGGTGATGACCGCATGGCGTTTGCCTGCCCGTTCCAGATCTGCGACCATCTCGCCGACAGCTCCGCAGGCGTACAGTTCGCCGAGCCAGGTCGGTGTATCCGTGTTTGCATAGTCCGGGGCTTTCTTCTTCTGGACGTTCACCAGAACAACCGGGACATCCAGATCCCGGACCGCCGGAAGCATATTGTACGAGGTAGCGTACGTCAGGAGCTGCACGATGACCAGGTCGACATCCGCTGCACGGAACTTGTCTCCGGCTGCGGAGGAAAGCTCTTTGGTTGTCACGATGCCGCCGTCGATGATCTCGACGCTGTCCGGCAGAGACTGGACAAAGGCTGCGTACTGTGCTTCAAATTCCGGAACCAGAGACGGAAACTGCGGCAGATATGCTCCCAGCGCAATAGAAAACACGCCGATTTTTGCTTTGGTATTTACTAACATGAGAGACCCTCCTTTGCAAGAACTTCTCAACCCTACGGTATTCTCTTTTCCATAGAATATCAGATTCAAATCTTCTTTGATAGGTCGTGAACAGACAATGAAGGGGACCTTATTTGCATTTTGCGGGCAGCCGTTTTCCGCTCCGGATGAAACGAAAGGTCTGCATTGCAGGATAGGAGAAGGTGCGTTATAATGTGGATACACAGCCAAAAGGTTCCTCCCGGAATCCCCTTTTGGCATGTCAGCGGATGGTTATAAACAGGCTGATACAACAGAAAACGGTTTTTGAAAGGAGTACGAACCATGTTTTCCCGATTTTTTGGATGGCTTCTTACAGTGATCTGCGCGTTCTCTCTGGGAGCAGGAGTGCGCAGCGCTGCACCGGCAGATTCGGAACTTCAGCAGAAGGTACAGAGTCATATGGATGTGATCGTAGATGAATCTGCGGCCATCGTGGATGATGTGACGGAAGAGATCCGTAAGAACGAAAAGGTTCAGGAGGCAGAGAAGTTCCGCGATGATGTTCAGGAAATCGTGGATCATACGGTAGAGGACATCCATGATCATTTTGGTCCGGAGGAAGAGACCGAAGAGATCGCAGAGGAACCGGAAGAAGCGGCCACAGAGGAAGTGGAGCAGGAAACCGCAGTGGAACAGGAGACGGCGGACTGATTCATGCTGAGTATCAAAAATGTATGCAAGGAATATAAGACAGGGAGTCTGGTGCAGAAAGCGCTGGACGGGGTATCCCTGTCTTTTCGGAATCGTGAGTTTGTCGCGATTCTCGGCCCGAGCGGTTCCGGAAAGACAACGCTGCTCAATGTGATCGGCGGTCTGGACCGCTATGACAGCGGGGAGATGTACACGGACTCCGTTCCGACCAGCAGCTATGGGGAACGGGACTGGGATACCTACCGAAACCATACCATCGGATTTATTTTTCAGAATTACCATCTGATTCCGCACCAGTCCCTGCTCTCCAATGTGGAACTTGCGATGACGCTCTCGGGCGTGGGACGGGAAGAACGCCGAAGACGCGCGATGGAAGCGCTGGACCGTGTCGGACTTGCCGAGCAGGCCCAGAAAAAGCCGAACCAGCTGTCCGGCGGACAGATGCAGCGCGTGGCGATCGCCAGGGCGCTGGCCAATGAACCGGCGATTCTGCTGGCGGATGAGCCGACCGGTGCGCTGGACAGTGACACCGGGGAACAGGTCATGGAGCTCCTGAAGGAGGTCTCGCGGGATCATCTGGTGATCATGGTTACCCACAATCCGGAGTTGGCCCGAAGATATGCGACGAGGATTGTGCGGCTGAAAGACGGAAAAATTACCGAAGACACGGATCCGGCAGACCTGTCGCAGGCAGGCCCGGAACCGGCCGATTTGAAACCGGTCGATTCAAAACCGGTCGGGGATGATCGGCACGATGCGGTGCAGACCGATTCGGAACCGATCGGAGGAGATCGGCGCGAAACGGCGCAGACTGATCCGGAACCGATCGGAGGAGATCGGCGCGAAACGGCACAGGCCGATCCGGAACCGGCGGGGGAAGAACGGACCGGTGCGGTACAGAACGATCCGGAACCGGTCAGGAAAGAACAGCGCGATCCGGAGCAGACCGACAGGGAACCGACCGACCTGGATAGCACGGACGATGAGCCGGAGGCGACCGGACCGGAGCATGTAACGGAGAGGACGAGGATCCTTTCCGCGAAATCTGCCAGAAAATCCTCCATGTCCGTCGGGACAGCATTTTCGCTGTCGGTGGCAAATCTGATGTCGAAAAAGGCCAGGACGATTCTGGTCGCTTTTGCCGCGTCCATCGGAATCGTCGGGATCGCTCTGATCCTGTCGCTTTCGAACGGAGCAAATGCATATATCCGGCAGATGGAGCGCGATTCGCTGAGCCAGTATCCGATTGAAATTACGACCTCCGCCTTCTCCATGGAGGAGACCATGATGACGTTTGCCGCCATGCGTTCCGCTTCGGGAGAAATGGAAGGAAATCAGGTCCAGGAGCAGCAGATGATGGGCGGCATGCTCTCCTCCGCAAAGGTCAATGATCTTGCATCGCTGAAACGATGGTTTGACAGCGGCGAAAGCGGAATGGAGGCGTACACCCGGGGGATCGACTACCGCTATGGGATTGTCCCGCAGATTTATCAGAAGGGAAAATCCGGTTACCGGCAGGTGAACCCGGACCAGACGATGGCATCCTTCGGCGTGAGCATGGATGATTCGCTGACCGGAGCCATGTCCGGCTATGGATTCAATGAGGTATTCCGCGCACTTCCGGAGAATGAACAGCTGTACATGAATGATTATCAGCTGCTTTCCGGACACTGGCCGCAGAAAGATACCGATTGTGTGGTGGTACTGACCGGAACGGGCGGGATCCCGGATCTGATGCTGTATACCATGGGCCTGAAGGATGCGGACGCCCTGAACGAGCAGATTGAGAACGTGGTTGCCGGAAAAACCTCGGCTGCATCGGATTCGGAGGATCTGGATCCGTTGAAGAGCCGCGTTTACGATCCGGAGGAATTCCTCGGAATCCGTTTCCGTCTGCTGCCGGCCTGTGAGCAGTTTCGTTATGATGAGAAGATGGGCATCTGGCTGGATCGTTCCGGGGATGAGAAAGCCATGGAGAAGCTTCTGGACGATGCGGAGGAAATGGAGATTGTCGGCGTCGTCAAACCGCTGGAAACGGTTTCGTTCGGCATTCTCGAAATCGGCATCGAGTACCCAGCCGCGCTTCTGGACCGGCTGATGCGTCAGGCGGAGGAGAGCGAGGTCGTCAAAGCACAGATGGAGGATTCGGAGACGGATATCCTGAGCGGCGTGCCGTTCGGCGAAAACCGGACGGACACAGAGCTTCCGTTTTCCGAAATGATCGACCTCAATCTGGAAAATCTTCCGGACGCAGTCTCCGTTCACTGGGACCGGCTGGATCAGCTCGAAACAGATGATACCAGGCTGACAACGCTGCGGCTGGTGAGAATTATCCGGGAGTTCTCGAGAACCGGGAAATCCGATACCCTGAAAGAGATGACCGATGCGATCCTGCCGCTTCTGCCGGAACTGATCGAGATCGATGAGGAAAAAATCAAAGACGTCATCTCCTTTGCCATGGACGAGGAAACGATGCAGGAGATGTTTGCGGCACGCGCTTCCTCGGAGATCTCCAGCTACAAGGGAAACTTGACCCGGTTCGGCTACGCCGACCGGAAGGAACCCCTGCGGATTTCCATCTACCCGAATGATTTCGAGAGCAAAAATGATGTGATCCGGCTGCTGGACGCTTATAATGCGGCGATGGAGGCGGAAGGCTATGAAGACAAGGTGATTGCCTATACCGACTATGTCGGCGCACTGATGACGTCTGTAACGACCATTATCGATGTCATTACCTACGTCCTGATCGCTTTCGTTGCCGTATCCCTGGTGGTGTCCTCGATCATGATCGGCATCATCACCTATATTTCTGTGCTGGAGAGACGAAAAGAGATCGGCATCCTGCGCGCAATGGGGGCTTCCCGCTGGAATATCACCGAGGTTTTCAATGCGGAAACCTTCATCATCGGCGCCCTTGCCGGCGTCTTCGGCATCGCTGTCACGCTCCTGCTGCAGATTCCGATCAACGCAATCATACGGGATCTCGCCGACCAGGAGGGGATCCGTGCATTTCTGCCGCCGGGATCCGGGATCATTCTGATCCTGCTTTGTATCTTTCTGACTTTCCTCGGAGGGTTTATCCCTTCCAGAAAGGCAGCGAGACAGGATCCGGTGGAAGCGCTTCGCAGCGAATGACCAGTGTGTAAGATCCGGGGTGAGGCACTGCCTCACCCCGGCTTTCCGATTCCGTTGGGCGAGTCAGGGGACGTATCTTGCGACTCGCAGAAAGACAGCCGGACGGGATCCGGCGGAAGCGCTTCGCAGCGAATGACCGGCGTGAAAAGAGCCGGGGTGAGTCATTGACACCCCGGCTCTCCGATTCCGCTGAACAGTCACGAGATACGTCCCCTGACTCACCCTGCCTTGCTCAGCCGCTCCGATTTAGTTGAACAGCTGGATTCGTACATCGCCGAACAAGCCGGTCGGCTCGATGATCGTGCGCTCTTTGCCGAACAGTCCCGGTTTTGTGTTGGCGTTGCGCAGGGCGGTGGAGGCAACCCGGATCCGGATTTCATTTTCTCCCGTCCGGAGCGCTCCGGTCAGATCCGCTTCATACGGAGGCGTAAGAACAGAGGAAACCGGAGTGCCATTGACCGTCACTGCCATGCATTCAAAGACATACTGCGCCGAAAGAACCGCCTTCTTCGGAAGTTCCGGCAAAGATATGGTTGTGATATAGTCCATGGTGCCGGAGAAATCCCGGTCCAGAGAAGAGATCGGACAAAGCCGGAATTCTTCCAAGGTTTTGGTCTGATCCGAACCGATCGCTCGAAGCTCCAGGCGGAAGGCCTCCGGAACAATCTCGCCGGAAAGGGAAAGGACAGGTTCGGGAGCGTCCGCATTTTCCGGATTCAGGGTCAGGATCACCGACTGATACGGCTTCAGACTGAGCGAGATCTTTCCATTGTCAGAAGATTGCAGACGCATGGTGTCTTTCATCAGATCACAGGCTCCGCATGTGCTGCCTTCCGGAAGCGTAAAGATCAGATCGACGTTTTCCGATGCAGAAGTATTCATCAGGAAGAACCAGTCCTTCCCGTCTTTAAGATAGTGATACAGGCGGAGATTGCGGTCGGTCTTTTCAGCGGCTAATACATCAAGGCAGCCGCGGCTTCGGAGCAGATCTCCGAGAGAGGAGAGCGGGACCGTCTCCCGGTCTTTTTGGGCAGCGGCCAGAAGAACTTCCGGATCCTCGCAGGGACCGGCGATTCCCTTTGGCATTGCATTGACATAATATACCGGAAGCTGTGGGTGCCTGGCGATGAAGGCGGCGGCTTTCGCCGGGAGATATTCGCATTCCGGGACAATCAGAGCCTGCATGGTATGCCCGTTGACCGTCAGGCAGCCGTCCGCAGCACTGCATTCCCCCTGAGCTTCTCCGGCAAGGGTGTCGGCCGGGATAAACAGGAAATCGACCTGATGTGTGATCAGTTCTTTTGCGACAGTACTGCCTTTCATCGTTTCGCCGGCCCAGTCCGATTCCGCCTCGAACAGGACGGCAGCCTGCTCGACGCTCCTGCCCTCCGAGAACAGACTGCAGAGCTGTTCGGTGTATTTCATCAGATCACAGAAAAACGGGAACTGCGGATTGCAGCCGCGCGCATAGAAATGCGGCGGACAGTCACTGTCCGGATATTCCGCCATCGAGAAAGCATGGGGCACGAAGTAATTGACTCCCTGGGCGACCAGATAATCCACCAGCCATTTCATATCCCGCACGCCGAGACGCCAGCCGTAGGCACCGAAGTTCTCGCACATCAGGCGGCCCTGCTTGGCCGGATCGATGGCGGCCGCAGACGCTCCCATCTTTGCGATCTCATAATGAAAGAATTCCGGGGCGATGTCGGAGGCGCCGGTATGACGGTTCGCAATATCATTGCAGGGCATGATCTGATAACCGATGTTGTCGATCCCTGCCATGTCCTGCCCTGCCATGGCGCGGAAATAATGGCCGACACCCGCGCCGAGCCGCATATAACCGCAGTTGTCCTCCACAATATGGCCGATATAACGGACGTTGTGGCTGCGGCACCAGTCGCCCAGCTGGCAGCAGAAATTCTTGCTGTAGAGGCGGCTGACAGCATCCATATATGCGTAGCGGACGGCCCGGTGCGCACCGTCTTTTTCATCCGAGAACAGGAACGGCAGATCCTGATACAGACGCCCGCCGTACAGTTCCTTCAGCAGCGTATCCATCTCCCGGCCCCAGGGCAGCGCCTCCCGGTGGCCGAGCCCGGAGTTTTCATCGAAGGAGTTCCGGTTATAAAAGCCGGGTTCGTCCGAGAAGAAACCCGCGATGACCGTGCCGAAAAGGTCCTTATATCTTTCGTAATGCTTCTCGTAAACTTCATCGATGAGGACCCTGACGGAGTCCGCTTCGATGTAGTTGATATACTCCGGACGGGGACCGATGTCTGTCGTTGAGAAACTGACATAAATACGCCAGGTTCCGGCAGGAATATCCGTCGTCAGAAAACCGTCCGCAACTTTGTCTGTGAGATCCAGCGGCGCGCCCTCCAGCACATCCCCGCCGCTGATCCGTGCGGCAGTGACAGACAACAGCTTCGTTTCATCCAGAAACGGCCTGGATACCGGCTTCCCAAGATCTAGCCAGGTAACCTGACGGGTCATCAGAAGATCCACATCCACCTGGGCGGACGGAAGCGGTCCGGTCACATCCACAAAATTGGTAAAGAGGAATCTCCTGGCCTGCTGCGGATGCCGCTCCAGAGATCCGTTGGCCATACCGGTGGGGAAATGAGCGTCGTCCAGGATCCAGATCTGCATATTCCGTTTCCTTGCTTCGTCGATCACAATATCCACATCATGCCACCAGCCGTCTCCGGCATAATCCGGATGGGGTCTGGCTTCCAGACAGACAGAACGGATACCGGCTTCACAGATTCGGGCGATTTCCGTCCGAAGGACAGCTTCTTCTTCTCCCCGCATCCAGAGAAACGGGAAAATATGATTTTCTTTCATATGAAAATTCCTCCTTTTCAGCCTGCAGATTCCTGTATATAAGAAGAATAACACAAGTTTCATCAGCGGATAAAGCGACCCTTTGTCCCAATTCCCCTTCCTTTTTGACCTTCCGGAAGATGCCGGCGGCGGCAGTAACATTTTCAGGGCATTTATGATACAATAATGGTTATTCACAGCCGACGAAGCCGTACGCCCTCATGCCCCTTATATCTCATAAGCTGACCCGCCCCACTCCGCCAGGCTAACGGTCAACTCCGACTAAGGAGCCGGGATATTCGCGCATATGCGCCACGCTCTTACCCCGGCTCCTAAGTCTGCGTAAACCGTGGATCCCGTCTTCGTTCCTGTCGGAATTGTCTGCTTATGAGATATAAGGGGCATGAGGGCTGTGAACAGTTATCAATAATGGACACCAGAAATCGTAAAAATACAGCAGAAGGAGAGAACGATGTCGAAACTTACGGAGCAGGCGATCAAAGCTTCCTTTCTGAAGCTGCTGAATGAACGTCCCCTGACAAGAATCACAGTGAAGGACATTACCCAGGACTGCGGAATCAACCGCAACTCGTTTTACTATCATTACCATGATATTCCCGCGCTGGCGGAAGAAATCGTACTGGACCGGACCAACCGCCTGATTGAAGCCTACCCGGATATCTCCACACTCGAGGAATGCGTACAGGCCGCGTTCCGGTTCATTCTCGAAAACCGCCGGGCAGTGAGCCATATCTACCATTCCGTCAACCGGGAGGTCTTTGAACAGTATCTGATGCGGATCTGCGATCACACAATCCGGACATGGTTCCGCTCGGCATTCCCGGACACATCCCTCGGCAGAAACGATCAGGAAAGACTGCTGAAATTTGTCCGCTGCGAACTCTTCGGAGCCTGCATCGACTGGATGAACCAGGGCATGCCCGAAGATGTCATGGAAGACATCCAGGAATCCCTCGCCCTTTCCCTGAAACTGGTACCCGTCCTGTTCCCGGATATTACAAGGAAGGAACCAGCGCTTTCCTAAGAAACTGCAGCGAAATAACTGGCACATCTTGCTGGCCTTTTCGCCCGAGGACAGCGTCCAAAAATCGCTTACATAAGTTGATCTCCTACAGACAGCCGGCGCGGGAATTGTTTTCCGGAAATCCATTCAAGAAGGCCTCCGCAGATCCTGGAAGCTCAGCCATCATGCATAAAGTCGAGAGCGTTTCTATTCAATACACAGGCAGCCGGCGCGGGATCTGTTTCCCGGAACTCATTCGAGAAAGATGCCGCAGATCTTAGGCGGACAGACCCCCGTGGGACGGGCCGAGAGCGGCTTCACAAAAGCCGCTCGCAGAGCGCTGCTGAGCCCGGAAATCATCAGGATTTCCGGGTGAATGGCGCTGTGCCCGTCCCACGGGGGTCTGTGCGCCTTAGATCTGCGGCGTCTTTTGAGTGAGTTCCGGGAAACAGATCCCGCGCCGGCTGCCGTCCGTCTTTCAAAATGGCTGCCTGTTGCCGCCACTCCTTAGGCAATTCTCCCCCACTGCCCAAAAACCAGACACTCCCCACCGGATTGTCTGTTTTTTTTTCGCCGGAACATGATACTGTGTGAGTCAGAAACAAATTAGCAGTCCATGCGAACGAGTGCTAACAGCAACAGACAGAATGGAAAAATGGAAGTAAAGAAGGAGTGAAGGTTCGATGCGTTTTTCAAAAGCTGTAGTGAAAGGACGAATTCCGATCCTGATCATCGCGTTCCTGCTGATGATCCCGGCGGTTCTGGGAATGATCCATACAAGAGTGAACTATGATATGCTCGATTATCTTCCGGCGGATATGGACACAGTGACCGGACAGAACGAACTGCTGGAGAAGTTCGGGAAAGGCGGCTTCTCAATTATGATCGTGGAAGATATGCCGGACAAGGATGTGGCGGATCTGGTGGAGAAGCTCAAGGATGTGCCGCATGTGGATTCCGTTTTGTGGTACTCGACCCTGGCGGATCTTTCCATTCCGAAAGAGATGCTTCCCGACCGGATTTACGATGCGTTCAATACGGATCATTCCACTGCTGTGGCAATTTTCTTTGACAGTGCCACTTCCGCGGATGTGACCATAGATGCGGTCCGCCAGATCCGGCAGATGGCCGGAAAACAGTGCTTCGTCTCCGGACTGTCCGCACTGGTGACAGACCTGAAGGATCTCTGCGAGAGGGAAGAACCGGTCTATGTAGCGCTCGCTGTGGCCTGTGCCTGCGCCGCCATGCTGATCCTGCTGGACAGCTGGCTGGTACCCTTTGTCTTTCTGGCTTCCATCGGAATGATGATCCTGCTCAACCTGGGTACCAACTATTTCTTCGGAGAAATATCCTATATCACCAAGGCTCTGTCTGCGGTCCTGCAGCTGGCTGTCACCATGGATTATTCCATCTTCCTGTGGGAAAGCTACAACGAACACCGCAGAACCGACAGGAAAAACCAGGGCGCAAATCAGACGATGCAGGAAGAGGCCATGACGCTTGCCATCCATGACACGCTCATTTCCGTCATCGGAAGTTCCGTCACAACCATTGCGGGGTTCATCGCTCTGTGCTTTATGAGCTTTACCCTCGGCAAAGACCTGGGAATTGTCATGGCAAAAGGCGTGCTGCTCGGGGTTCTGGGCAGTGTGACCGTGCTGCCGGCGATGATCCTTGTACTGGACAGGCCGCTGCAGAAGACAAGACATAAATCTCTGATCCCGGACATGCAGGGCTTCGCCCGCAAAATGACAAAGTACTATCCGGTTTTCCTGGTTTTGTTTGCAGTATCGCTGATCCCGGCAATTTACGGGTACCGGATGACAAACCGGGAAGTCTACTATGATATGGGTGACTGCCTGCCTGACAATATCGAGTATGTGACGGCAAAACATAAACTGGCGGATGAATTTCATATCGCTTCCACACACATGGTCCTGATGGACGCCGATGTACCTGCGAAGGATAAACGGGACATGATCAAAGAGATGGAGCAGGTGGACGGTGTGAAATATGTTCTGGGGCTGGAAAGCCTGCTGGACGGCCGTATTCCGGAAGAGATGCTGCCCGAGGAGGCTGCCGGCCTGCTTAAGAATGAAGACCGCGAGCTGCTGATGATCAGCTCCGAGTATAAGGTGGCCAGCGATGAGGTCAATCAGCAGGTGGAGGACCTGAATGCAATCCTGAAGAAATATGATCCGGAGGGACTGCTGATCGGGGAAGCACCCTGCATGAAAGACATGATCGTAACGACAGACCGTGACTTTAAGGTGGTCAATGCGGTTTCGATCCTTGCGATTTTCGTGATCATCCTGCTGGTGGAACAGAGCTTGTCCCTGCCGGTCATCCTGATTGCCGTCATCGAACTGGCAATCTTCATCAATCTCGGGTCCGCCCATTATCTCGGACAGTCCCTGCCGTTTATCGCGCCGATCTGCATCAGCACGATCCAGCTGGGGGCAACCGTGGACTATGCAATTCTGATGACGACCCGATATAAGGCAGAACGGATCAGCGGAAAGGAAAAACGCGATGCGGTCAACATCGCTCTGGGAACATCCGCCCCATCGGTCATTGTCAGCGGCATGGGACTGTTTTCCGCCACCTTCGGCGTTGCACTCTATTCAAATATTGACATTATTCGATCTATGTGCATGCTGATGGCACGCGGCGCGGTGATCAGTATGGTGTGCGTTATTCTGGTCCTGCCGGCCCTGCTGATGCTGTTTGACAAGCCGGTCCGCATGACTACCAGGAAAATGAAGTAATAATAGATGAAGTAAGGGATTCGGAGGTATAGTGATGAAAAATCAGAGATGGTACAGGAAAGGCAGAAATACAATAAAAGCAGCCGGACTGGGAACAATGCTGCTCCTTCTGGCATTTGCCGGGCAGACGATGGCAGATTCCGCGGAGGATATAAAAGCGGCGGAGGAAACAGAAACCGTGGAAGAAACCGGGCGGACGGAAGAGGAAGAAACCGAGGCACTCGAAGAATTCGCACGGACGGAAGAGGAAGAATCCGAGTCGC
This sequence comes from uncultured Lachnospiraceae bacterium, assembly GCA_902767335.1. Classification (GTDB taxonomy): domain Bacteria; phylum Bacillota; class Clostridia; order Lachnospirales; family Lachnospiraceae; genus Merdiplasma. The sequence goes on along the minus strand of CACXHD010000007.1, from coordinate 7,875 downwards.
TCGAAGAAACGGAGCTGTCGGAGGAGACGGACCCGCAGACCGCGAAGCCGGCAGGGAACGAAACGGAAGAAAAAACGGATGAAAAAACGGATGAAAAAATCCGCAAGAATGAGACTGTCTATGTGATCGCCGATGCGGACGGTACGCCGGAGAACGTGATTGTAAGTGACTGGCTGAAGAACCCGGGCGGAGAGGAATTTCTGACCGACCGGACAGCTCTTTCCGATATTGAAAACACCAGAGGGGATGAAACCTACAGTGAATCGGACGACGGAACCATCACCTGGGATGCACAGGGCGAAGATATTTTTTACCAGGGAACCACAGACCAGGAACTTCCGGTGACCATGACCGCGACCTATTATCTGGACGGCACGGAGATGACCCCGGAGGAAATCGCAGGAAAAAGCGGGGAAGTGAAGATCCGGATCTCCTATGAAAATCATGAAACAACGGACGTTGATATTGACGGGACCAAATATCCGTTCCACGTACCGTTTGCCGCATTGACCGGTATGCTGCTCGATGACAGCTCCCTGACCGACATTGAAATTGAAAACGGACGGATCCTCAGCGACGGTGACCACATGTTTGCAGTCGGCATTGCATTTCCGGGAATTGCGGAAGACCTGCAGACCGAAGCGTACGTATCTCTGACCGGGCTGATGAAGGAAGATGTGCCGGATTACATGGAGATCACAGCAAAAACAGACGACTTCCACATGAATACATTCTACACGGTTGTCACAAATGAAATCTTCGGCAAAGAGGACCTGGATATCGGATCGATGCTTGACGATGTATTTGGCAAATTATCTTCTCTGGAGAGCGGGATCGGACAGATCTCTGACGGGGTATCCGCCCTTCAGAGCGGTGCAAAAGAACTCAAGAGCGGAGCCGGAGAACTGTCCGACGGCCTTGCACAGCTGACGGACAACAACGAGTCCCTTCGCGGCGGCGCCCTGCAGGTGTTCAATTCTCTGATCGGGGCTGTTTCGGAGGAAGTGACAAAGGCCGGCATTCCGGTACCGGAGATGACGACGGAGAATTACGATACGGTCCTCGACGGATTGATCCTGCTTGCCCCCGAAGAGGCGGCACAGCAGCTGAAGGAAGCAAAAGAACAGCTGGATTCTTATCAGACCTTCTATGACGGACTTCTCGCCTATACAGACGGCGTCGCCTCCGCCAAAGATGGGGCGGACCAGCTTTCCGAAGGAGCTGCCTCTCTTTCTGCCGGAGCATCGAAGCTGTATCTGGGAACCACCATCCTTTCCGCTGCGCTGCCCGATCTCAGCGGCGTATCTGAGGCCGTGAAAGGAACCGCTGCCATCGCAGGTGATTACCAGAGTTTCTCCGGCCTCGGCGATGATATGGAGGGCAAAGTGAGATTCATCTGGAAAGTGGCCGGAATCTGAGACAGTATGGCCGGCTGCCGCCTGCGGCAGCCAGAGACAGTGGATCTTTGAAGAGATTCTAATCTTTGAGCGTGCGATGCGCTCAAAACCGCGTGCGGCGCGGCTTTCGAAGAAAGCCTTTATCTGTGCCTCTGCCGGAGTGGAATCGCGCATAGTGCGCGCATCCCTCCGGCAGTTTTTTTGCTTGTCCTGTCTTGCCCGAAAGCTTGTGAAACCGCTCATCTGTGTTATACTATAGTCAACGTCAGAAATAATCTGAAGCCAACGTCAGAAATTACAAAGGAAACACGGATGGATTCGTGTTTTCTGAATGTAATATTTAACTGTTTTTAATTTTTCTTTCAGGACAGTTTTATCCGGGGTGTGTATCCTTATGGACAGTTACAGACACAAAGCACTCCGGACGGATCCGAGGAGAACGGACCGGATGCCGGAACAGAATTCATTACGGATGGAGGAAAATATGGAAAGACTGGATAAGGCAGAACGCCTGAGAGAACGCGCAAATGTGAGTTATGAAGAAGCAAAGGCTGCTCTGGAGCAGGCCAATGATGATCTGCTGGATGCGATGCTGATCCTGGAAAAGCAGGGGAAGGTAAAGCAGCCGGGACAGAGCACATATTCCACCAGCTATGAGGACCAGACGCAGTATGTGAAGGTTCAGGAAAAGGTGGAAGAACAGAAAAAACAGGCGCCGGGACGCAATATCGGCCGGCTGGTCCGCAGAGGGATCCATTTTGTGACACACACCTCGTTCTATATCACCTTTAAAGAGAAAACGGTTTTTGCACTGCCGTCCTGGCTTGCAGCGTTGATCATTCTCTTCTCATGGAAGCTTTCGGTACCCGCACTTCTGATTGCCCTGCTGTTTGGCGTGCGGTATCGGTTTGAGGGAGATGACAATATCAAAGAGGCAAATGAATTCCTCAGCAAGGCCGGAAGCTTTGCCGACGGAGTCCAGAGCGAACTGAAAAAAGGAAATTCCGGACGGGAAGGGACCAGACAGGAAGAAACGAAACAGGAAGGAACCAGACAGGAAGAAACCAGACAGGAAGGAACCGGACAGGAAGGAACCGGACAGGAAGAAACCCAAAAAGTAAATCCGGCGGAGATCTAAACCGCCGGAGCAACAGGAGAAGAGGATAAACATGAGTGTAAAGATACTTCTGGTGGAGGATGAGGAGAAACTTGCCCGCTTTGTGGAACTGGAGCTTCTGCATGAGGGTTACGAGGTCACAAAATCCGGCAACGGAAGAGAAGCCCTGGAGCTGGCTGTCCAGGGCTCCTTTGATTTGATCCTGCTGGACATCATGCTGCCGGGCCTGAACGGTCTTGAGGTGCTGCGCCGGCTGCAGAAAGAGAAAGATGTGCCGGTGATCCTGCTGACGGCCCGGGATGCAGTGATGGACAAAGTCGCCGGGCTGGATGCCGGGGCGGTGGACTATATCACCAAGCCGTTTGCCATCGAAGAACTTCTGGCCAGGATCCGCGTTGCACTGAAACTGCATGCAGCTGCGGCCCAGCCCGCCCAGGATACTTCCCGGCAGGAGGGCGTTCTCACCTGGGGAGAACTGTGTCTGGATGAACCAAAACACCGGGTGACCTTCGCCAATCATGAGATTGCTCTCACCAACCGGGAGTTTCTGATGCTTAAGACTCTGCTGGAGAACCAGGATATTGTTCTGTCCAGAGACACATTGCTTGACCGGGTCTGCGGCTATGATTTTGCCGGCGAGACCAATATTGTGGATGTCTACATACGTTATCTGCGGTCAAAAATCGACGATGTGTTCGGAGTGAAAATGATTCATACCATACGAGGAGTCGGTTATGTCATCAAGAGTGAAACCGGAAGCTGATTCGTCCGGGGCCGGCGGGACATTCTCACCGGAGGAAAACGGAAAAGCCTCCGGCCGGACCGAAAAAAAGAAGAAACAGCGAAAGGGCGTCCGGGAAAAAAGGGATGATCAACAGAAACGTATGACTTCCATCACCCGGAAGCTCCACTGGTACGGAATACGAAAAAAGCTCCTGCACTTTTATCTGACGGATCTGCTGATCTGGCTTTTCGGGGTCATAGGATGGTGTGCGGACAAAGAGTACACCGCCGCAGGACAGATCCTCTGGAACAATGAACGGCTTTTTACGGTGCAGGACAGGCCGGGCGTTTTGTTTTATACCGTGACCTCTCCGGAGAACAGGGAAATCCTGAATGAATCGTTCCTGCTGCCTCTGATCATTATTTCATCGGTCGTGGGAATTCTGCTGGTTTTTCAGATGCTGGGAGTTTTACTCTCATATGTGAAAGAAGACCGGAAAATCCGGCAGATCATGGCGCCGATCAACGAAATTGCCCTGAAGGCGGATGAACTGAGCCGCCTGTCGTTCTCTGAGGACAAGTATCAGAGGATCGAGGAAGCGCTGGAGAAGATTGAACCGGATCAGGCGGGGGAAGACGCACCGCTTTCCTTCGGGGATTCCGATTTGTCGGGAGTGGAAGCGGCCATGAACAACCTTCTGCTTCGTATGCGGGACAGCTACCGGCAGCAGGCGAGATTTGTCAACGATGCCTCCCATGAGCTTCGCACGCCCATTGCGGTGATCCAGGGATATGCAAATATGCTGGACCGTTGGGGGAAAACGGACGAGAAGATCCTGGAAGAGGGAATCACGGCCATCAAAAATGAGTCGGATCATATGAATCATCTGGTGGAACAGCTGCTGTTCCTTGCGAGGGGTGACAGCGGAAAGACCACGCTGGAGAAGACAGAGTTTTCGATGAATGAGATGATGCAGGAGATCTATGAAGAATCCTTTATGATCGACGAGAAACACCGGTACCGGCTGAAGCTTCCGGAGGAAGAAATCCGGATTGAGGCGGACATGGGCCTTTTAAAGCAGGCCGTCCGGATCCTGACGGACAACGCCGCCAAATATACGCCGGAGGGAGAGGAGATCATTCTTTCCGCCGGGCGGAACGAGGAAGGAAAGCCGTATCTGCAGGTGCAGGATCTGGGGATTGGCATGGCGGAAAGCGAAATTCCTCATATTTTCGAGCGATTCTTCCGCTCCGATGAGGTCCGCGCCAGCGAAGGGACCGGTCTGGGACTTTCGATCGCGAAATGGATTGTGGACAAGCACGGCGGATACTTTGAGATTCTGTCAAGAGAAGAGCTGGGTACGCGTATCCGTATCCAGCTCCCGTAAATCAGGCGAGACAGGGCGAGTCAGGGGACATATCTTCTGACTCATCCTGTCTCGCCCTGTTTCATCCCGTTTTTGTCAAATCAAGCACGTAGATGTCTTCCTTTTCTTTTTGGTATCCGATCTTTTCCATATAGGAGACATGGTTCGGGGCTTTTCCCCGGAACACCAGCGAACGGAAGCCCCGCTCCTTCAGCTGCCCGCAAAGATAGCGGCCGGCGGAGGTATCCCGGTAGAGCGGCACGGCATAATCCAGAGCGACTTCCAGCGTCCCCGGAGCGGTCGTTGTCCCGATAAACAGGCTGGCCGGCTGAGAGTTGCAGCAGACAAGGAAAACCGCGTCTGCGCGGAGCGCGTCCAGGCTGAAATCCGGGAAAAAGTTCCGGATATCTTCCAGATTCTTCGTCAGGAAATAGGAGACGAAGCTGTCCTCCGGATGCGTGTCGATGAAATCATACGTCTTCTGATTCCGAAGCAGGTGGACCAGATGCCAGATGTTGATCGCGATCAGAAAGAAATTCATAACCGCGGTCGGATAGGATCCGATCACCAGCGCATAGCACATGAAAATCACGCTGCCGATGGTGTTCACCACCCGGAGCTTCACCACGGAGGCCATCAGCATGGAAACGACGACCAGCGCGGATCCAAGATAGCCGATCAGTTCAATCAATACTTTGGTATTCATTCCTGCATCTCCTTCCGGCATTCGCCGATATTCCTTCCGGTACAGAAGAGGATCACAGCATGCCAGGCAGACCGGTTCAATGATGAAAAGACAGTTGCTGCAGGTCCTTAACTGTTGAGATACCGGCAGGCGGCCAGAGCGGCGACGGCGCCGTCTGCGGCAGCCGTTGTAATCTGGCGGACGGCCTTGCTCCGGCAGTCGCCCGCGACATAGACGCCCGGGGTTTTTGTCAGGCAGCGCTCATCTGCATCGAAATATCCCTGGGGCGTAAGATCCGCCAGGTCCGCAAATGCATCGTTTTCCGGGATCAGGCCGATGGCGACGAAGAGTCCGTCACAGGCGACGTCCTGCCGGACGCCGGAATTGCGATCCTGAATTTCGACGCCGCGAAGCGTTCCGTTTTCGGTCCGAAGACCGGTGATCGTGACATTGACTTTCAGCTCGACGTTGTCCCTTGCAAAGAGTACGTCCTGCAGACGCTGTTCTCCCGTACAGGCGGGAAGATCCTGAAGTATGATCACCCGGCTGCATTTTTCCGCAAGCAGGATGGCTTCCTGCAGCGCGGAATTTCCGCCGCCGGCGACACATACGGTCTGCCCGCTGTAGAAATCCCCGTCACAGACGGCACAGAAGGAAATCCCGTCCCCGACAAGGTCTTCCTCCCCCTCCAGACCGAGCATCCGGTGACGGACGCCGGTCGCCAGGACAACGGTGCGGCCCTGGAATGCCGAGCCTTCTTCGGTGCTGACCGTTTTATAATCCCCCTCATCCTTCACCGAGAGAACCGTCTCCAGTTCAATCTCGGCTCCCTGGGCGAGGATCTGTTCCAGCATGCGGTCCGCGAATTCATTTCCGCTCATCTGCAGCGTTCCCGGATAATTCTCCACCTTCGGTGAATGGGTGATCTGCCCGCCAAATCCGTATTTTTCAATCACCAGAACGCTTTTTCCGTTCCGGAGGGCATACAGTGCCGCCGTCATTCCTGCCGGACCGCCGCCCGCGACAATCATATCATACATTTCGTTTTCCTTAATTGCGGTGCATCAGCCATCCTTTGATATCCGATACGCCGCGGTATTTTTCAAAGTTATCTCCGTTGACCAGGATCAGGGTCGGCGCCTGCCGGACCTCGTACTGCTTCACCAGTTCCTTCTCCTCATTTGCGTTCAGCGGCTGGTAGGGGACTCCGGCACGGTCCAGGAGCGCCATGGCTGCCTTGCAGTTGGGGCAGGTAGGCGTCCGGAACAGGAACGCGCGGACACTGTCGGTCAGCGGCGCTGTATGAGAGGAGGCCGTCATCGGCTCCTTTGCGGGAGCAGCGGCAGAACCGGTTTCCGCCTCCTTCGCGGGAGCGGCAGACCCTGCGTTCTCCTGCTTTGCGGGAGCAGCGGCAGAACCGGCGTTCTCCTGTTTTGCGGAAGCAGCGGCAGAATCAGCGCTCTCCTGTTTTGCGGGAGCAGCGGTAAACCCGGCTTTCTCCTGCAGTTTGCGGGCAACGCTGTCCGGAGCGGTTACAGGCTCGACAGGTGCGCAGCAGGACGGCTCGTTTGCAGCTTCCATCGCAGCGTCTGCCATGGACGGACGCGGGCCGACATGCGTAATATGAGACCGGCTGATATCATATACGCGGCGGTCACGGAATTCCTGAAGCTTGCCGTCGTTCCAGTTCTGAACCGGACGGTAGTAGCCGGTGATCCGGCTGTATACTTCGGTCTTCTGTCCGCAGATCGGGCAGATGTACTGCTCGCCGGTCAGATAGCCATGATCCCGGCAGACAGAATAGGTCGGCGACATGGTATAGTAAGGCAGACGATAGTTCTCGGCAATCTTCCGGACCAGACTCGCGGCTGCCTTCCAGTCGGGAAGCTTCTCTCCGAGGAACGCATGGAACACGGTGCCGGAGGTATAGAGCGTCTGCAGATCATCCTGAATGTCCAGTGCGGAGAATACGTCTTCCGTGTAGCCCACCGGAAGATGGGAGGAATTCGTATAGTACGGAGTTCCGTTCATATTGGCCGTGATGATGTCCGGATAGAGTTCCTTGTCATGCTTCGCGAAGCGGTACGTGGTGGACTCTGCCGGCGTCGCTTCCAGGTTGAACAGGTCGCCGTATTTCTCCTGGTAATCGGACAGGCGTTCTCTCATATGGTTGAGAACGTCACGGGTGAAGCGCTGGACACGCTCGTCGGTCAGATCCGCACGCAGCCATTTCGCGTTCAGGCCGACTTCGTTCATGCCGATCAGGCCGATCGTGGAAAAGTGGTTGCTGAAACCGCCGAGGTACCGTTTTGTGTACGGATACAGGCCGATTTCAAGCAGCTTTGTAATAACTCTGCGCTTGGTATTCAGGCTGCGGGCCGAGATATCCATCAGAGCATCCAGTCTGCGGTAAAAGTCGGCTTCATCCTTGGCCAGGTATGCAATTCTCGGCATGTTGATGGTGACCACGCCGATGGAACCGGTCGATTCGCCGGATCCGAAGAAGCCGCCGGATTTCTTGCGCAGTTCGCGCAGGTCAAGGCGCAGACGGCAGCACATCGAACGGACGTCGGAGGGCTCCATGTC
>CACXHD010000006.1 GCA_902767335.1 uncultured Lachnospiraceae bacterium | reverse complement strand
TCCAGATACCGGTATTTCAGGCGCAGTTCTTCCCTGGTCTGGCTGTCTGCCTCAATCGGGAACGGCGGGGTTTCCGCCTCGGACAAGATGCGCAGCTCCGTGGCCCGCACCTCCATGGTCCCGGTGGAAAGCTTTTCGTTTACGGCCCCGCCGCGGCGTTCCACACGCCCGGTCACCGCCAGGACAAACTCCGACCGGATGGTGCCGGCCTTCTCGAAGCCTTCCTTTCCGATATCATTTTCGTCAAAGACAATCTGCATCAGACCGGAGCGGTCCCTGAGATCCACGAAAATCAGGCTGCCCAGATTTCTTCTCTTCTGCGTCCAGCCCATCAGCGTGACAACGCTGCCGATGGCCTCCTCCGTCACCTCACCGCATCTGTGGGTCCGCACCAGACCCTTCATACTCTCTGCCATTGTATCTGCTCCTTTGCTGTGTTATGTAGAATCCTTTCCCAGAATGGAACTGATTGCGGCCAGCGTCTCCGCCCGCGTCTTCAGCTCCTCCGGTTCCAGATCATGTATTACCTTCTGAAACGCCAGAAACACATGGATGTCATAATATCGCGAATCGTCGATCATCATATCGATAGCGGTATTCATATCGAAAGCGCCCCGGTAAACCCGGTCCGTCGTCAGGGCCGCAAACACGTCGCACACCCGGATAATGCGCGACTCCAGCGGGATTTCCTCCCCCTTCAGCCGCCGCGGGTAGCCGGACCCGTCCATGTTCTCGTGATGGTGCCTGACCCAGACGGCAATGTCCGGATCCCAGCCCTGCGAGAGCAGGATGTCGGCTCCCAGGTCCGCATGCAGCCTCACGTATCGAATCTCTTCGATAGTAAGGGACTCCTGCTCGCGCCCCCGCACATACTCCTTCAGGCGAAGCTTTCCGATATCATGCATCATGCCGGCCTGCGCCAGCCTGTACAGGTGATCCTCGTGCAGGCCGAGCTCCTCTCCGAGCCGGACGCACAGGTTGCTGACGCAGATACCGTGCGTGAGCTCTATGGCGAGGTCCGGCTGGATCAGCACAAGTCTTCCGGCGTCCGCCGCCCTGCGGTCAGTCTGTGTCCCGTTCTGCATGAATAGCCCTTTTCCTTCCGATCATCTCGTCGATTCGTTCCAGATAACTGCGGATGTCCTTCACGTTCTCCACGCGCTCGATCCGCCCGCCGGACACAATCTTCGTGGAGCCGCCGGCACCAAGTGCCAGTATACTCTGAACTTCCTCCATGATCAAGATATTATACAGCCCTTCTTTTCCGCTGCGCGCATAGCCGACGTTCTCGAAATTGCCCGCCATGTTCTTCTGCCGGTACAGGTAATAGGGCGCAAGCCCGGCGCGGCGGCAGAATTCTGCCGTCATATCCATGATGGCCCCGCTGTTCTGAAACGAGATCTCCTCGTACTCATCCCTGAACAGGTGCAGCCTGGTCGCCCGCTTGAGCGCCAGTGAATGGACCGTCACGCTGTCCGGATCCATCCGGGCGATCTCCTCCATGGTATAGCGCACTTCCCCGGGGCCCTCGCCGGGCAGCCCGACAATCAGGTCCATGTTGATGTTGTCAAATCCCATCTCCCTGGCCATGGCGTAGGCCTCCCGGATCTGGTCCACGGTATGCCTGCGGCCGATCAGTTCCAGCGTCTTCTGGTTCATGGTCTGCGGATTGATGGAAATCCGGGTGATCCCGTGATCCTTCAGCACCTGCAGCTTGTCCCTTGTGATACTGTCCGGCCGGCCGGCTTCCACCGTCCGCTCCAGCGTCCGCTCCAGCGGGAAGCGCTTCCCGAGACGGTCAAGGAGTCTGTCGAGCTGCCCCGCCTCCAGCGTGGTCGGCGTGCCGCCGCCCATGTAGAAGGTGTCGAGATGCCGGTCCCCGAACACGTCCGCCGACTGGTCAATCTCCTTCTCCAGCGCCTCCAGGTAGGCGTCCACCTGCTTCTCCCACAGGCCTATGGGGCTGGAGCTGAAGGAGCAGTACAGACAGATGGAGGGGCAGAAGGGAATGCCGACATACAGGCTGTACCCGCTGCCAAAATCCGCCCGGGACAGCAGATGGTTCTCGCGCTGCGCAATTTCCAGCGCCAGCTCCGCTTTCTGCGGGCTGACCAGATAGGTGCGCTGCATGCGGGCGGCCGCTTCCTTGGGGCTGCAGCCTTCCTGCAGCAGTCCCATGGCAATCTTCACCGGACGGATGCCGGTCAGATCCCCCCAGGGGAGCGAAATGCCCGTCTCCTCCTGCAGCATGCCGTAGATGAGCTGCTTGAGGCTGTTTTTCTTCTCGCTGCGGTCCGCATTTTCAGACAACGGAGCCCGCCGTTCCAGGAGCGAGCCGTCCTCCGTGTGGAAGAACTGCACCCGGATCTGTTTTTCCTCATAAAAAACCGAGATTTTCAGCCGAACATCCTCCGCTTCCCGCTCATCCGCGATGCGGACATCCTCCCTGGGGTAAAAAGCCTTCACCAGGGAATGGACGTCGTACTCAAAATCCCGCCTGTCAAACCAGATTTGTACCATATGATCTACCGTAAGTAAGGGTTGTCTTGTTTTTCTTCTTTTATCGTTGTCTCCGGTCCGTGCCCCGGGAATACCCGCGTTTTGTCCGGCAGCGTCAGCACCTTCTCCTTCAGGCCGCGGATCAGCTGTTCATGGCTTCCCCCCGGGAAATCCGTGCGCCCCACACTGCCGGCAAACAGGGAGTCCCCCGAAAAGAGAATGCCCTGCGCCTCCAGGTAGAAGCAGATTCCCCCCGGTGTGTGCCCGGGCACCGAAATCACTTTCGCCTCCAGCCCCGCCGCGCGCAGGATGTCGCCGTCCCGCACCTGGATATCGGCCTCCAGCGTGATGTCCGGCCCGTACCCCGCCGACAGGTTCCACACCGGGTCCGCGAGAAGCTCCCGCTCCGCGGCCGCCGCGGCCACCGGCACGTCGAACGCTTCCCGCACGGCCGCCACGGCGCCGATATGGTCATAGTGCCCGTGGGTCAGCCAGATGGCCGCCGGCACAAGGCCGTCCTTTTCCAGCCGGGAGACAATGTACTCTCCCTCCGCGCCGGGATCCACCAGGATCGCCTCGCCGGTATCCGTATTGCTCAGGATGAAACAGTTGGCGCCGAACAGCCGTCCAACCACCAGTCTCTCGAGTTTCAGCATGAGAGGCCGCCTTTCTTCCGGTTCCCCCGGATCCGCCCGTCTGCCGGGTATGATCGCTCAGCCCGTCGTCCGGTCGATGTCGATCACGCTCTCCACCTGCCGGATCTTCTCCACCAGAGAGGCGAGTTCCTCCTTGCCGGAGGTCTGGAACTCCATGATGATCGTCGCCATGCCGTGCCGGCTGGTCCTGCAGTTGACGGAGGAGACGTCAATTTTGCGCTCCGTGAAGATTTTGCTGATGTCCACCAGCAGGCCGGTGCGGTTGGTGGCGTAAATCTTGATTTCCGTCACATAAAGCCCCCGGCTGCCCTCATCGCGCTCCTGCCACTCCGCCTCGATCAGGCGCACCCGCTCTTCCTCGGGCAGGCTTGTGATGTTGACGCAGTCCACGCGGTGAATGGAGACGCCGCGGCCGCGTGTGACAAAGCCCACGATCTCGTCCCCCGGCACGGGGGAGCAGCACTTGGAGAAGCGCACGGCCACATCGTCCAGGCCGCGCACGATGATTCCGCTGCTGGGTCTGGGTTTGCGGGGTTTTTCCTTTCCCGCCTGCGCCTCCGCGAGCACCTGCTCGTCGGTCACGGTCTTTTTGTGGTCCTTGTCAAAGCACTCCACCAGCTTGTTGACGATCTGGCCTTCTTTCAGGCCGCCGTGGCCGATGGCCGCCAGCACCGACTCCCAGTCCCGGAAGCCGTATTTGCGCAGCACCGCGTCCACGTATTCCGGTTTCATCAGGTCCGTCAGAAGAATCCCTTTTGTTTTGCAGTAGGCCGTCAGTGCCTCGCGCCCGCGGACAATGTTTTCTTCCTTCAGTTCCTGCTTGAACCACTGGTTGATCTTGTTTTTCGCCTGCGTGCTCTTGACGATCTTCAGCCAGTCCCGGCTCGGTCCCCTCGTCGTCTGCGAGGTCAGGACCTCAATCCGGTCGCCGTTCTGGATCACATAGTCGATGGGAACCAGCTTGCCGTTGACCCGGGCACCGATCATCCGGTTGCCCACCGCGCTGTGGATACTGTAGGCAAAGTCCACCGGTGTGGACCCCGTCGGCAGATTCTTGACATCGCCCGCCGGCGTAAAGCAGTACACACTGTCGTTGAACAGATTCAGATCGCTCTTGAGCAGATCCATGAATTCCCGGTTGTCCGACATGTCCTGCTGCCACTCGAGGATCTGGCGCAGCCAGGTAAGCTTCTCCTCCTGCTTATCGTCCGAAACCTTGCGGCCGTTGGATTCCTCTTTGTATTTCCAGTGGGCGGCGATACCATATTCCGCAACCTTGTGCATCTGTGCCGTCCGGATCTGGATTTCAAAGGGCATCCCGTTCGGGCCGATCAGCGTCGTGTGCAGCGACTGGTACATATTCTGTTTGGGCATGGCGATATAGTCCTTAAACCGCCCCGGGATCGGCTTATACATCTCATGGATGATCCCGAGCGCCGCATAACAGTCCTTCATCGTCTCCACGATGATCCGTACCGCAAACAGATCGTAGATCTGGTCCAGGGATTTCTGCTGATTCACCATCTTTTTGTAGATGCTGAAGAAATGCTTCGCCCGTCCGTAGATCTCCGCCTTAATTCCCGCGTTCTCCATATGGCGGCGCACATCGTCCGCAATGTCGTCGATAAACGCCTGTCTGGCATCCTTTTTGATCGAGATCTTCTCAGCCAGTTCATAGTAGATCTCCGGTTCGAGATATTTCAGCGCCAGGTCGTCCAGCTCAACCTTGATACGGGAAATGCCGAGCCGCTGCGCAATCGGCGCATAGATGTCCAGCGTTTCTCTGGCCTTCTCGATCCGCTTCTTTTCCGGCATGTACTGCAGCGTCCGCATATTGTGCAGACGGTCCGCCAGCTTGATCAGGATCACGCGGATGTCCTTCGCCATGGCCAGAAACATTTTTCTCAGGTTTTCCGCCTGGACTTCCACCTTATCCGCCTGATAGTTCAACTGGCCCAGCTTTGTGACACCGTCCACCAGCAGTTCGACTTCCTCCCCGAACTCCTGGCGGAGCCTTGCCCCGGTCATCCCCGTATCTTCGACGACATCGTGCAGCAGCCCTGCCACGATCGTCTCCTTGTCCAGTTCAAGATCCGCGAGGATGATCGCGACGCAAAGGGGATGAATGATATAGGGTTCCCCGGATTTGCGCTTCTGGTCCTGATGCGCATCGCGGGCAACACGATAAGCCTTCTCGATCATGGAAATGTCATCGGAAGGATGATATCTGGATACACTTCGGATCAGCTCCTGATAGAGCTCTTCCGGGGAAGTGAATTCTTCCATCGTGCGGACAAGCGTATCCTCTGATTCGATTTTTGTTGTTACCTTCTGTGCCTTATCACTCATTTTTTCCGTCCATGCAAACCATCAAAAAGCGGTGCAAAGCACGCCCGCCGGACATCCGAAGGGCGTGCCGCATGAAATACATACCGTCAAAAACAATCCGCAGTCAACGTTCGGGCGTTCGAATCCCTACTTGCCTTCGTAGCAGATCACAGATTCTACGTCGTAATCTTTAAGTTTCTCCCGTCCGTTCAGACCGGCAAGCTCCATGAGGAAAACGATCTTGACGACCTTGCCGCCCAGTTCCTCGACCATCTTGGTCACGGCTTCAATCGTTCCGCCGGTCGCAATCAGGTCATCAATGATGACAACCCTCTGTCCGGGCTGAATCGCATCCTTATGCATCTCCACAATCGCTGTCCCGTATTCCAGGTCATATTCGCGGGAAATCGTCTCGCAGGGCAGTTTTCCCTTCTTGCGGACCATCACGAACGGTTTGTGCATATTATATGCGATCGGCATCCCGAAAACAAAACCGCGGGACTCCGTTCCGACAACCACATCAAAGCTGTCCGGATCCCCGATCTTTTCCATCATGCTGTCAATCGCAAGTTTCAGTCCGTCCGCATCCTGGAGCACACTGGTGACATCCCGGAACATGATGCCTGGCTTCGGATGATCCGGTATCGTGCGTACATACTCTTTCAAGTCTTTCATGGTTTATCCTTCCTGCAGAGCCCCCGCAGCCATGCTCTGCCCCGATGTAAAAATCAGCAGCGTTTTCTGTTGTTTCTGTTTATACGACAGCCGGCAAAGGAATGTTTTTGCCTTTGATTG
>CACXHD010000005.1 GCA_902767335.1 uncultured Lachnospiraceae bacterium | reverse complement strand
TACGCATCCGTCGCGCATGACAACAACGCGGTCGCAGACGGTCAGGATCTCCTGCAGGCGGTGCGTGATAAAAATAATAGCGATGCCCCGCGCAGCCATCCCCCGGATCGAATCCAGCAGGGCTTCCGCTTCTTTTTCCGTCAGGACTGCAGTAGGCTCGTCCAGAATCAGCAGCTTCAGCTGTTCTTTGGAAAGCTCACGCGCAATCTCCGTAAACTGTTTGTGTCCGACCGGCATGTCGCTGACCACCATATTGCGGTCAATCTTCACGCCCATCAGCTCAATTGCATCCGCCGCACGCTCATCCATCTCCGTGCGGTTCAGTGTATTCATACGGTCACCGAAGATTTCGGCGACCAGGTTTTTCCTTGTTGGTTCGCGATTCAGCAGAATATTCTCGGTGGTGACAAATCCCGGTATCAGGGAAAATTCCTGATGGACCATGCCGATTCCCGCAGCAATGGCATCAAACGGAGAAGAAAAATGAACTTCTTTCCCGTCAATGAGCACGCTGCCGCCATACCCTCCGGTCTCCTGAATCATATTGGCTCCGAAAAGAATACGCATCAGGGTAGATTTCCCTGCACCGTTTTCTCCGACCAGCCCGATAACTTCTCCCGCGTTCAGAGACAGATTGATATCCGTCAGGACCTGGTTTCCGAAGAAATCCTTGCGGATATTTTTCATCTGAAGGAGAGGTGTATTTTCGTTGTTCATGCTGCATCCTTCCTGGCCGGCAGCATCAGGAAATCCTCTGCTTCACTTCTGCTGCCTGAAATCCATACGGTTATCACCATAAGCAGGGGGAGGAACGCCTGCCCCTCCCCCGGTCTGAAATATCTGTTTACGTAATTATTTAGTGGTAAAGTATTTCTCGGGTACTTCAATCTGTGTGGAGCCCATGTAATAACCCGGATCACCCATAATATAGGTATCCTGGTAAACAAGGAATACGTTGTCCATCTTGACACCGGTGTCTGCATTGGTGTAGTTGGATCCGTTCCACTCAGCTTTCGGAGAGAATGTCTGATAAGCAGCAGCGATATCATCGATATCATCCAGCTCGCTCTTGCCGTCGATCACGTTCATAGCATGCTGTGCCAGACCGGCAGATACAGTGTAACCATAGGAATAAGCCCAGGTACCGAAACGGCCTGCGCCGCCTTTTTCAACGACAGCTTCTTCAACCTTTGCAAGGATCTTTTCGAAGTCGCCTGCTTCTTCCGTCAGATCCAGGCCCAGAGCTCCCGGATAACCCATCAGCGGGGAGGGAAGGTCAGCTTCGATGAAATATCCGCCGTACTCAAGCAGCTGTTTCAGCAGCGGCTCGGTATGCGCATCGTTGGTGCAGAAGTAAGCGGAGTTTGTGCCGTACTTCTCAACCCATTCCGGAACATGCTCAAGGATGTAAGCCTGTGCGCCCGGTACGCCTACGTCTGTGGTGGGATCCGGAGCGGTCTCCATCTCGAACTTCATACCGAACTCTTCGCATGCAGCCTTCATGATGGCTACGCGGCGGCTCATGGTCTCATAGGACAGATGGCGCGGGAAAGAGATGTGAACAAAGGTATCGCATCCCAGCTCATGCGCTGTGCGGATGATCAGATATCCGCGTGCCACAAAGTCGTTGTTGCAGACCAGATCTGCAGCACTGCCGATCTCCGGAAGATCTTCATGGGATTCACCGGCGATGCAGAGGATGTCCGGTCTTCTCTCTTTGATCTGACGGAACGCTTCCGTGGTGCCCGGGATCGCCTGGTTTACGATGATGGCTTTCATCTCCGGATCATCCGACAGGTTTACGATGGTCTGAATCGTTGTCTCCAGTTCTTCCGTGAAGTTGTCCGGATAGATTGCCAGCGTCACACGGTCTTCACCGTACATTTCCTGGAACGCCTCCGCTCCGCGGCGGTCATCCTCAGACTGGGATACGGAACCGGTAACGATACCGATATGGTAATCTCCCTGTGCAGTTTCGGTTTCGCCCTCGGCAGCCACGGCTTCGGTTTCTTCCTCACCCAGGTCAATCGCTTCCACACTGGCTGCAGATGCTCCGAGCGTGAAGGAAAGAGCCATGCCCATGGCAAGAACGATGCTCATGATCTTTCTTTTCATTCAGTTTCTCCTCCTTAAACTACAGAATATATTACGTTAAACAGATAAAGCAATTTTACCGCATATTGTACAATTCGTCAATAAAAATCACATCCACAGGAACGCTGCCATCAGGCCGTGCTCTCCGCCGGATCCTCTGTGGGAAAACAGGACGTCCCAATTGCAGCAGGTGCACAGGTCCGGCAGACTGATATGCTCTTCCTTCAGTCCCGCGCCGAGAAAATTCCTGCGGCAGGCTTCCTGCAAATCCAGCTGGTACTTCTGCTCCCCGTCTTTTATGTTTCCGCGCCGGAGAATCGGCTCGGAAAACGCCGTGCCCCGCTCCGCGAGAAAGGCCTCCGCCACTTCCGGTCCCACTTCAAAGCAGTCGGGACAGATGGAAGGCCCGATGGCTGCACGCACATCGGCCGGATTGGTGCCGTAGGTTTCCCGCATGGTGCGGATCAGCTCCGCTCCGATATTGTTCAGGGTCCCTCTCCATCCCGAGTGGGCGCTCCCGATCACATGGTGCACCGGATCCACCGCGAGCAGCGGCACACAGTCACCGTAAAATGTAACCAGAACAATATCCGGGCAGTCCGTGACCAGTCCGTCAATGTCCCGGTAATCGCGTTCCCGCAGAAAACCTTTTCCCCGGTCCGCCGCCGTCACAACCCGGATATTGGTTGTATGCGTCTGATGGGAAAGAACCATATGTTCGAGCGGAAAGCCGAGTGCATCCGCAAAAATCCGGAAGTTCGCTTCCACGGTGGAACGGTTCTTCTCCCGGACAAAGCTGAGGTTCATCGAGGAAAGGGCTCCCGTGCTGATACCGCCCGCCCGGGTGGAAAAGGCATGGCGGCACCAGGTCTGTTCCTCCAGCAGCGGAAAGGTCAGATAGGGCACTTCGCCCCCATGGACCCGAATCCGGTCTGCCGCCCGCATCGCCGGTCTTCGTTTCAGCGATCCGGGATCGATTTTGATCGGCATCGTCTTCTCCATTCCTTCTCCTTTCAGAGCTATGTACGTGTTTTTTGTCAGAGCTATGTACGTGTTTTTTGCCTGGTGCAATCGGAAGGAAAAACGGGCAGGAAGTGCCAGTTATTTCTGAACACGTCCTGGCTTGTGCAGGTTCCTTCCGAACAGTTCCCTGGCCTCAACGGGAACTTCTGGCCGGAATATACGGGAAGGCGTTCGGGACCCACCGGATCTCCTCCGCTGTAATCCCGATCACATCAAATCTGCAGGGCGTATCCTGCGGCCGCCGGTGTTCCGCCAGATACCGGTCTGCCACTCTGCAGATCCGCTGCTGTTTCCGGAAGTCCACCGCCTCCAGCGGGTCGCCCCACGCATTCCCGGACCGGTATTTCACTTCCACGAATACCAGAAATCCGTCTTCTTCCGCAACAATATCGATCTCTCCGTATCTGCCGGCATGGTAATTCTGTTCCAGGATCCGGCAGCCATGGTTCTCAAGATATCTGCATGCGGACTGTTCTTTCTCCGTCCCGGTTTTCCGCCTGTTCATACGTTTCCCGTTTCCTTATACGAAGTTTTTGATAAATGTTTTCCGGTGGATCAGGCAGGGGCCGTATTTGCGGATCGCTTCAATATGCTGCGCCGAGCCGTATCCCTTGTTTGAAGCAAAGCCGTATTCCGGAAACAGGTCGTCATATTCCAGCATCAGCCGGTCCCTGGTCACCTTGGCGATGACGCTGGCCGCCGCAATGGAAATGCTTTTCTGGTCTCCCTTGATGATCGGCACCTGCGGGATCGTCACCTGCGGGATGGTTACCGCATCGTTCAGCAGGATCTGCGGGAGCATTTTCAAGGCTCCGATGGCTTCACACATTGCCTCATAATCCGCCTGAAGGATATTGATCTCATCAATCCGGTCCGGCCCAACAATCCCGACACCCACAGCGAGCGCTTTTTCCATGATCTCGTCGTAGAGTTCTTCTCTTCGCTTTGCCGTCAGCTGTTTGGAATCATTCAGCCACAAAATCTCGCAGTCACGAGGAAGGATCACGGCTCCGGCGACCACCGGCCCTGCCAGAGGTCCTCTCCCCGCCTCGTCGATCCCGCAGACCAGACCGAGATGTTCGTATTCATGCTCATACCGGCGCATGGTTTCCAGACGCTCCCGCTCTTTGGCGAGCTTTTCCAGGGCCTGGCTCTGGCGTCGGACCAGCGCACGGACACCGCTTCTCGAATCTTCGGAATAGATCCGGATCAGTTCCCGGGTTTTCTCCTCGTCCGCTTCCTGAAACAGAGACTGTATCTCACGTATACTCTGCATTTCTTTCCTCCGTGTGGTCTTCTTTCCCGCTTCTCTACAGATTTTCCTGTGCGAACTCCGCGTCCGATTCTTTGCAGGTTTTTCTGTGCGGACCCCGCGGCTGCTTTTTTGCCGGTTTTCCCGTTTGAGCCCCGCTTCCGCTTCTTTAGGGCACCTCC
>CACXHD010000004.1 GCA_902767335.1 uncultured Lachnospiraceae bacterium | reverse complement strand
CTGTCTCCCCTGATTGCCCCCTGTCCGAGTTCTGTGTAGTTTGCATCGCAGGGCATCTATGTTATAATGATTCCAACTATATCAGGTGCCAACGGAGGTAAAATTATGGACAAAAACATCAGAATCTGTATCATCGGAGGAGGCCCGGCCGGACTGTCTGCGGGCATGTACCTTGAACAGAAGGGATATGAGAATTATACCATTCTCGAGAAGCTGGACCGTGTGGGCGGCAAGTGCTGGTCCCCGTATTACAACGGAAGGCGCTATGAGATGGGTGCGATCATGGGCGTACCGTCCTATTATGCGGTTCACGATGTGGAGGAGTTCTGCGGGATTACCCATGACGGGCCGAAGCTGAACCGGAATTATAAAGACCGTACCGGAAAGGTGATCGAGCCCTTTGAGCCGAAGAAGAATCTTCTCAAGATTCCGAGGCTTCTGAAGATGAAGAAGCAGCTGAAAAAATTCGGCGAACTTCTGGAGACCAAATATAAAGGCTATGACATCAACGGCCACCGCGGGGTAGCGGAAGGCAGATACGACGGGTTTTCTGCGGCCAACGCAAAGCGGGAAAAGGTCAGCGGCGTCAACCCCAACCTGAAGGACCTGGCGCTGCCGTTTTCCGAGTTCTGCAAAAAGAACGACGTGGAACTGATTCAGGATATCTGGATCGGACCGTTCACCTCCTTCGGCTACGGATATTTTGATGAGATTCCGGCTGCCTACGTACTGAAATATCTGGATTTCCAGACCTGCATGAACTTTGTGAAGATCAATCTGTGGACCTGGAAGGACGGAACGCAGTTTATCTGGGAGTCCCTGAATGATCATCTGAAGAACCCGGCCCGGCTGAACAGCAATATCTCGAAGGTCGAGCGCAGGGACGGCCAGGTCTATGTGACCGTCAACGGGGAAGTGGAAGTCTATGACAAGGTCATCGTGACGTCTCCGCTGTATGTGCCGAACAAGGAAGGCCGTGACGACGGACTCGTGGGCATGGTGGATTATTTTGACGCCCGCCCGGATGAGAAGAAGCTGTTCTCAAAGATCGAGTATGAACGATATGATGTGCTGGCCTGCGAGATCAAGCCGGAACACCATCCGGAAATTTCCTATTATGTCTTCGACAACATGATTCCGGAACGGCTCGGTCATCTGATGGTCTATTACCGCCGCTGGAGAGATACCGTGGATCAGGTCATTACGACCTATGCACTGCGCAAACATAAGAACTCCGAGGAAGTGCCGTATGAGAAATGCAAAAAGATGGTGCTGCGCGACCTGAAGACCATGAAGAATCCCGCATCGAAGGTCGTCAATGAGTGGAGCGTTTATTACTTCCCGCATGTCTTCTCCGAGACCTATAAGTCCGGCTGGTATGACAAGGTCGAGGCCATGCAGGGCAAATATGATACGTATTATGCCGGCGAGATCATGAGCTTCGGCGATATGGACGAGACCGCCGAGTATTCCCGCGAGCTGGTCGAGCGGTTCTTCTGATCCGGCGGACGGCATTGCGGCGCAAAAGAAGGCTTTCCCTGAAAGCCGCGCCGCATGCGGCTTTGAGCGCACAGCGCGCCGGAGAGCAGGTGGTGCTTGGCCGGAGACGATCGGAAACAGAATCAGGAAGGAATCCTCTTTCCTGACAGATAAACGTTTATTAAGCGTACATTTGGAGACAGGAACCATGAAATTCTATAAAGATCATTACGATGTGATCGTGATCGGAGGAGCGCTTGCGGGGCTCTCCAGTGCCCTGATGCTGGCGGACAAGGGCCTGGATGTGCTGGTGCTGGAGCGGCATAATCTGCCGGGCGGCATTGCCACCAGCTTTGTCCGGGGCGGAATGGAAATCGAGGCGGCCCTGCATGAGATGATGTCGATCGGTCCGAAGGAAAACCGGCTGAAGGTCGGGAAGTTTCTGGATGACATGGGCGTGGACATCGACTGGCTGCCGGTTCCCGAGGCCTATCATGCCAGTCTTCCGGGACTGGAGGTGACGCTCCATCCGGGGCTGGAGCGCTTTTCCAGAGAGATTGACGAAAAGGTCCCCGGGACCTATGACAAGGTGCTGCGCCTGCTGAAGCTGTGCGATGAGGTATTCAACAGCGTCAACGAGCTGTCCATTCATCCCATGAGCAAGGCCCAGATGCTTCTGAAGCATGAGGCGTTCGTGAAGACGGCCGGATATTCGACAAAAGAAGTGATCGATACCTTTGACCTGCCGCAGCAGGCGGTGGATCTGCTGTCGCCCTACTGGATTTATGTGGGCAGCAGCTTTTCGGATCTGCCGTTTACGATTTTCTCTGTCCTGATGGCGGACTATGTGGGGTACGGATCCTTCATTCCCCGCAAATTCAGCCATGAGATGAGCCTGAAGATGGCGGAGCGCGCCGAGGAGATGGGCGTACAGATCGAATACCGGCAGCATGTGGACAAGATCCTGGTCCGGAAAAACCGCGTTTATGGAGTGCGTACGGCCAGGGGAGATGAGATTTACGCGGATTATGTGATTTCCTCCGCATATCCCAATGCGGTGTACTCCCATATGATTGAGCCCGCTTCGGCTGTGCCGGAGGAGGCTACGAAAATGGTCAACGCCCGGAGACTGGGCCTGACGGCCTTTTCTGTGATCCTGATCCTCGACCGGGAGGCGGAGGAGCTGAATATCCATGACTACAGTATCTTCCGCGGAGACACCATGGATACGGATGTGCTTTATGACAATCTGGCCGGCCTCGGACCCTACCGGTATCTGACCTGTATCTGTCATAATTATGGGAATCCGGACGCGACGCCGCCCGGAACCTGTTCCTTCAGCGTGACGGTGCTGCCCAGGGTCGACGGGTGGAAAGAGGTCACGGCGGATGAGTATGATGCCGTGAAGCATAAGGTGGCCCGGCAGGTGATCGATGACATGTCGGCCTATTTCGGCGTGAACCTGCTCGACCATGTGCTGGAAGCGGTTATTGAGACGCCGATGACAGTAGCCCATTATACCGGTGCCTGGAACGGCTGCATCTACGGATATTCGCACACGATGGAGGATCATATCATCGCGCGGCTGCAGACGGCGGAACACGAGCATTTCATCGACGGACTGGAATTTGCCGGAGCGCATGCGATTTCGGGAGACGGTATGGGACCGCAGGTTACCAACGGACGAAAAGCGGCAAAGAACATACTGGATGATCTTGCGGAAAAGGAGGCGGGGAAGAAATGAGAGTCAGTCATTTTCTTAAAGATGTCGGCGGCGCCTCCAGAGTGACGAAAGCCCGGCTGGACGCATTTAAGAATGCATCTCCGGCGCTGACGGACAAGGATCCGATCGGCGAGACAGCCAGAACCTGGCATCCCGGTCCGATCGAACTGGCGGTCACGGACATCCGCAGCGTCAGTCCGACGGCGAAGACGGTCCGCCTGATGCGGCCGGACGGCCGGAAACTGCCCCCCTTCTACGCGGGACAGTATATTGTGCTGGATTTCCCGATCGGGGCGAGTGTGATCTCCCGGCCGTATTCCATCTCCTCGGCGCCGTATCTGGCCAGACGGGAGGAGAATCCTTATGTGGAGATTACGGTGCGCCGCTCGAAAGGGGACGGCTTTATCTGCGACTATGTGAATGACCAGCTGCAGGTGGGAGATGCCCTGACGGGAAGAATGGGCTGCGGACAGTTTTACTATGAACCGCTCCGGGATGCATATCATGTGGTGGCGCTGGCCGGCGGCGTCGGGATCACACCCTTTGCCTCCATGGCGGCAGAGATCGCTGCCGGACACCTGGACATGGACCTGACGATCCTGTACGGATCGGTTTCGGCGGAGGACATTGTCCTTCGGAGACAGCTGGAAGCGCTGCAGGGAGAACACGTGCATGTTGTGCATGTCCTTTCCGGAGAGAATCCCGGCTGGACCGGAGAGAAGGGCTTTCTGAGCGCGGACCTGATCCGGAAATATTCGGCGGAGGACACCAGCTATTTCATCTGCGGTCCCCAGGCCATGTACCGGTACCTCCGGGAAGAACTGGCGAAACTGGACATCCCGAAACGGCGGATCCGCTTCGAAGTCTTCGGCCAGGCCAGAGACATCACCGCTTTCGAAGGCTGGCCCGCCGGGATGAAAGACCAGGTATTCGAGCTGACCGTCGTACGGGGCATTCATGAAGACCGGATCCCCGCCAGAGCCGTCGAAAGCCTCGCCGTTGCTTTGGAACGCGCAGGGATCCGGCTCGAAACCGGATGCCGCAGCGGAGAGTGCGGGATGTGCAGGACAAAAGTATACAGCGGCAACTACTTCGTCTGCCCCGAAGGGGACGGCAGAAGAGCCGCAGACAAAGACTTCAACTATGTACATGCCTGCGCAGCCTACCCGCTTTCTGACATGCGGATCCGGATTCCCATCGCATAGAAAGACGAGTCAGGGGACGTATCTCGTGACTGTCCCGTCCCTTGCTTTGCAACACAGACCCTTGTCGGGATTGCCAACTGGTGCAAAGCAAGGAGCGGGAATGAGTCGCGAGATACGTCCCCTGACTCACAACAAACAGGACCCGCGCCGGGTGCCGTCCGTTTTCCATCCAGAAGGAGACAGAGAACCGTCCCCTGTCTCCCCTTTCGATTCACTGCTCCGTCGGATAATCCGCCTTCTTCGTAATCTTGCGTTTGACGATCTTGATGCCTCGTTTCAGGGCATAGGGTCCGACGCATTTCATCATTTCCTCCGCGGTGTGCATCTCGGAGGCCTGGGGGATGTCCCTGGTGAGATGGATGGCGTCGAATTCGCAGCGGGTTGTGCACAGGCCGCAGCCGACGCACTGGTTCAGGTCGACGACCGTGGCGCCGCATTTCAGGCAGCGGTTCGCTTCGGCCTTTACCTGCGCCTCCGTCAGCGGCAGGCGCAGATCGGAGAAGGTCTCCTGCGCTGTGCCCGGCTTCAGGCCCGGCGCCTGGCGTTTTGCGGTGTCGTAGGACTCCACGAGGATATCGTCCCGGTCGAGTTCGATGAATTCCCGCAGATCCCGGCCGATGGTCAGGGACTGACCGGGATGGACGAAACGGTTGATGGAGACCATCCCCTGCCTGCCGTCCGCGATGGCGTCGATGGCAAAGCGGGCGCCGCGGAAAATATCTCCGCCGACGAAGATATCCGGCTCGGCGGTCTGGAAGGTGACGGGATCAGCCTCGGCGGTCCCGTTTTTGCGCAGGACGACTTTGCTGCCTTTGAGCAGGTCACCCCATTCGGCCGACTGTCCGATGGCCATCAGCACGTTCTGACAGGGGACGGTGATGGTTTCGTTTTCATCATACGCCGGTGCAAACCGGTGTTCACTGTCAAAGACAGAGACGCATTTCTTAAAGACGATGGCGGTTACGCATCCGTTCTCGACGAGGATTTCCTTCGGCCCCCAGCCGCAGCGGATTTCGATGCCTTCGCGCTTCACCTCTTCAATTTCATCTTTTGCGGCAGGCATTTCCTGTGCGGATTCCAGGCAAAGCATGGATACCTTCCCGCCGGATGCACGGACCGCGGCCCGGGCAACGTCTGCGGCCACATTTCCGCCGCCGACAACAACGACATCGCCTTCGAGCCGGAGCGTCGGATCCTGATTGACTCTACGCAGGAAACCGATGCCGGATTCCACGCCCTTTGCGTCCTCACCGGGCATGCCAGCGAGACGTCCGCCCTGCAGGCCGATGGCGATGTAAAAGGCCTTGTAGCCCTGCGAGCGAAGATCCTCGAGGGTAAGGTCTTTGCCGATTTCAACGCCGCAGCGGATTTCGGCCCCCATGCGGCGGATGATGTCGATCTCGGCTTCAATGACATCTTTCTCCAGCCGGAAGGTGGGGATTCCGTTCATCAGCATGCCGCCCGGACGCGCTTCCTTCTCAAAGACCGTGACCGGATAGCCTTCTGTGCGCAGGTAATAGGCTGCGGTAAGGCCGGCCGGACCGGCGCCGATCACGGCAATCTTCTGATCGCTCCACTGTTTCCCCTCTCCGTTTTCACAGACAGGAAGGAACGGTTCCGGATTGCCCATCTCATACTGGGCCAGGAATTTCTTGATTTCATCGATGGCCACCGGCTGGTCGATCAAGCCCCGGGTACAGCGGTCCTCACAGCGGCGGTTGCACACGGCGCCGCACACGGCGGGGAAGGGGTTGTCCTGGCGGATCAGCTTCAATGCTTCCTGATAACGGCCTTCCGCGGCCATGCGGATATAGCCCTGTACCGCCAGATGGGCGGGACATGCCGTCTTGCACGGAGAGGTGCCGGTGTCATAACAGTTGATCTTGTTGTGATCCCGGTAGTCGGGGTCCCATTTGTCCGGACCCCAGATCTGGTCGTCCGGCAGCTCATGCATCGGATACCGGACCTTGCTTCCGTCGGCACGGCAGAGCTTCTGACCGAGCCGGGCCGCGCCGGCAGGACAGACCTCGACGCATTTTCCGCAGGCGACGCATTTCGCCGGATCGACATGCGCACGGTATGCGCTGCGGGACATGTTGGACGTGTTGAAAAGCTGAGAAGTTCTAAGTCCGTAGCAGCTGCCCGGGGAGCAGTTGCAGATGCCGACGATCCGGTTCGGTCCGTCCAGATTGGTGATCTGATGGACATATCCTTTCCGCTCCGACCGCTCCAGAATCTCCTTTACTTCTTCCTTCGTAATGTATCTGGCATCCTTGCCGGAGGTGACCAGGAATTCGGCGATATCGCCCACGCCGATGCACATATGGCCCTCAATGTCGCCCACACCTTCTCCGCGGATCCGCTGTGCTTTCCAGCAGGCGCAGACCATGGAGCAGAAGGTGTCGTATTTGTCGATCCAGTGGGAGAGATGCTCGACACTGACCGAGGTGGAAGAGGCGTCGATGGCTTTTTCCACGGGGATGACATGCATGCCGATCCCGGCGCCGCCGGGGGGAACCAGCTTCGCGGCCAGCTCCAGGGGCTCCTGGGGTGCCAGATTGAACATCGTCGCGACGGCCGGATCCTTGTCGGCGAGGGTGGGATGCTCAACCATATATTCGCCGGAGCCGACAACCCATTTCGGGATCAGATACTGGATATGGTGATCTTCATTGTCCCGGTTCTGTTCGAGAATGCCGATCCAGAGCAGATGGTCAATGTATTTCTGCGCACGTTTCTCGGAAATCCGGTTCCGCTCGGCCAGTTCTTTTGTCGTCAGGCCGACACGGCGTTTTTTGAAGCTCAGCAGAAACTTAACCTCATTTTTGGTCAGCATCTTGTCAAGGATCCAGAAATCCATGTGATTCTCATGCATCCCGCCGGGAAGCTTGCGCGGAATATTGTCCGTGATCATCACGGCAAGCTTTTTGACGAGCCTGCGTTTTTCGGGATCCGTACAGTGGTGATCTTTGACCGGGTAGTCTTTTTCATTCACGTGTATTCTGGGGTTTACTTCCTTCGGCATAAGATTGTCCTCCAATTTTACAGTAAAGGGTTGGAGCGGTATCGCCAGTTACGGGTTCTTCTCTTTAATGACGTCGACGACAGGATGTTGACGGCGGGATCACTGGCTTCTGCCCGGCTTCCGGGCATTAAGGATCACTGGCTTCTGCCCAGTTTCTGAGCATTCCGGCGGACGACTTCGTCGGAAAGCCGGAACTTCTTTATAAAGAATACAATCGCAGTCACAAGGAGCGCAATCGGGATCAGGGTCATGAGCAGACGAAGCCCGAGAATGGTCTGCGCACTCTGCTCCGCGACCGGTCCGGTGCTGTCGCTGTTGCCCGCCAGTCCGATCAGATCCAGCCCCATGCTGGCGATGAACACCGATACGCCGGACGCCAGCTTGACGACAAAGGTCTGCATG
>CACXHD010000003.1 GCA_902767335.1 uncultured Lachnospiraceae bacterium | reverse complement strand
TGCAGCATATAGCTGATCTTACCCGGTTTCCCGGTAATGTCCTCCCCATCGAGAAATACCTGCCCCTGCTCGGGCAGGGTCAGCCCGGAAAGGACATGAAACAGGGTGGTCTTGCCCGAACCGGACAGACCCAGCAGGGAGACAAGCTCCCCCTGCTCCAGGTGAATGGAAATATCCCGGATAATCGTCCGTCCGCTGTATTGTTTTGTAATATGCTCAGCACTCAGTAAACTCATAGGCACCTGCTGCTCCATCTGCTGCCCATCGGCAGTTTCATCGACTGCTCCATCGGCAGTTTCATCTGCTGTTCCATCGGCAGTCTCGTCTGCTGCTTAATCGGCAGTCTCGTCTGCTGCTCTGCCCGTCACTCCGGCAGATAGTCGTTGGTGTATCCTTTCCCGGTCAGATCGCTGCCGGTCAGCCCGTTCTCGTAGAGCCAGCCGTAGAAGGCGTCCCAGCGGGCAGGATCAATGACACCCCAGGAGGGAGCATCTTCGATGTATTTGTCTGCCAGCCATTTCTGGCTTGCATAGACGAGCTCTCTCGCTTCCTCCAGGGAACCGGTGGAGTCTCCTGCGATCAGCAGATCCGCTGCCTCCTCCGGATTCGTGATGGCGTATTCATAGCCTTTCGCGGTTGCCGCAAGGAACGCCTTCGCGGCTTCGGGATCTTCCTCAAGAAAGCTGTTGTTGGCAATGAGAATCGGCGTATAGTAATCCAGCTCGGGGCTCAGATCGCCGAACGCCCAGTAATCGATATCCACGCCTTCGATGTCCGCATTGATTCCGCTCCATCCGTAGAAAATCCAGACGGCATCCGTCTGATGGGCAGCAAGCGCCGCCGGCTCATCCGTAATATCGTTGGGGATCAGGGTGACGGTGGAGAAATCGCCGCCGTCCTGGGTCATGACATGTTCGATCATGGCCAGTTCGATCGGAGATTCCCAGGTGGAATAGGTCTTGCCCTCCAGGCCCTTCGGAGAGTCGATTCCGTCGCCGGCACGGGAGACGATGCCGGAGGTATTGTGCTGAATCAGCGCTGCCACCGCGGTCACTTCCAGCGGCTCTTCCATATCGAAGGCAGCAGCGATTGTGTCCTGGGCATCGACGGCAAACTCGGCCTGGCCGGAAGCGCACATCAGCGGAGCCCCGTTCTCGGGCGGCTGGACGATGGTCACATTCAGTCCGGCCTCTTCATAATATCCGAGCGCCTGGGCTGCATACAGACCGGTGTGGTTGGTGTTGGGCGTCCAGTCCAGACAGACCGTGATGTCCTTGACTTCTTCGGACGGCATTTCGGTTTCCGCGGCCTGGAAGGCCATTGCGGAAAAGACCGTGGACATGAGGACGATAGCAGCAAAAAGGGTATTTTTTTTCATGGATTTTACCTCATTCTTTTTTATGGAGAACGGCAAAGCAATCTTTGCTGACGTTAAGACAATATCATTACAACGCGAACTTCATGGGTCATTCCGTCGCCGTTTTCTGTACATTACGTTCTGCCCTCAGATAGGGCATGGACAGATTCCGAAGAATGTTGACGAGAAGCATCAGCAGCAGGCTGATGATCACGATCAGCAGAATGACAGCGAACATCCGGTCAAAGGCGTATGCCTTCCGCGACCGGGTCATGTAGACGCCAAGCCCTTCAAAACCGCCCAGCCATTCGGAGATGACAGCCCCGACAACCGCATAGGATGCCGAGATTTTCAGCCCGGAGAAAAAGTAGGGCAGGGAAGACGGAAACTTTACATGATAGAAAATCTGCAGCTCGCTGGCGCCAAGGGACCGCATCAGCAGAACCGCGTCGTGATCCACACTTTTGTATCCGTCCAGCAGGCCGACGGCGATGGGAAAGAATGTGGTAATGACGACCAGTGTAATCTTCGGCGCCATTCCAAACCCCATCCATAATACAAGAACCGGGGCCAGTGCGATCGTCGGGATCGTCTGGGTAATGATCATAAGCGGATACAGCGCGCGTTGGAGCAGAAGAAACCGATCCATCAGCGTGGCCGCCGCAAAGCCCAGAACAATACCGATCAGCAGTCCGTAAGCGGCCTCCTGCAGTGTGATCGACGCATGAAACATCAGATTTGGGAAATCTCCCGCAAAGGCCCGGACGACACTGACCGGGGAGGGCAGCATGTAAGCGGGCACGAGCCCGGTGGAACAGAGAAGCTGCCACAGCAGCAGGATCAAAATCAGGGCCGCGGCTGCGGGAAGTTTACTGATGATATTTTCCGATTTTTCTTTCAATGGAAAGAACCTCTCCTTCCGGCTTGTAGGAAACCTTGATGTAGGCTGCGACAGAGGGAGCGCCTGCGCGGATGGCAATATGCTGGCATTCCTTGACAATGTCCATCAGTTCGTCATAGGGTCCTTCGATCGTGGTCTCAAAAGGTCCGACGTAATAATTGTATCCGGATGCCGCGATATACGCGATCACCTCGTCCACGATACGGATCAGTTCCTCGTCGTCCGGCGCCGCCGGCAGTGTCTGAATAGCTACGCTTGCTTCCATGGTGTTGACTCCTTTCCTGAAGTGACCGGGAAATGAAAAAACCCGCGCAGTCTGCGCGGGGAGATCTCCATACAACCTTTTTCATACAGCAGGCCCGACAAAGGAAATCGTCCGGGCGGGACGATCCGTACGCTGTGTCCGGCATGCAAATGTATGAACCTGCTTCCCTACGCCGGCATTAACCGGATCAGGTAATAAGGGTCTGTAAAGATACAATCTCAGCTTTCGCTCCCCTAGCATTTTTACATTGTTATTATAGTCAGGGGATGGTCGGCTGTCAACCGGGGAGATCCGTTGGCTCCACAGCCATGGAGATCAGTTTGCTCCACAGCCTTCGGTGCGCACGGGGGACGAGGGGGTGAGTGGCTGTCGTTCTGCTCCTGCGGAATGCGGAAGGCTGTGGAGTAGCGGACGGTCTTTTACGAACGAACGTTTAAGCGAACGTTTACAAACGAACGTTTACGAACGAACGTTTACGAACGAAGTTACTGACGGGAATAGCTGCCGGAGACAGCAGTCTGGGAATCCACGTTTCCTTCCCCGTCTGTGGCAGTTACTTCAATATTGGAACCGGAGAGCTGGAACTGCAGTGTATATCCGTCCATGCCGCTGTAGACGGCACTGTTTTCTTCCACCGAGGCATCTCCGCTGATACCGGAATTCCGGAAAGAGAACAGGATTCCGCTGCCGTCCTCTGTGATCGTCAGGACTTCACCGGACACGCCTTCATACGTGCCGCCCCATCCGGAGATCGTGCCGCTGTCTTCATCAAAGGTCTGCTCATCGCCGGCTTCGTCCTCCGGGGTCTGCAGCGCCTGATCCCCGTCTTCAAGACCGGAATCATCCGAACCGGAGACATCCGCATTGGAAACATCCCCGGCAGAAGATGCATTACCGGAGACATCCCCGGCGGGAACTGCATCGCCGGAACCCGCATCGCCGGAACCGGTATCATCCGAAGGGGCCTGTACAGAGATTGTCCCCGCAGAAGCTGCGGGATCCGCTTTCCCGGAAGTATCTTTCTTTCCGCAAGCGGCAAGCGCAGGCATTAAGAACAGCAGCAGCGCAGCCGCAGCAAGGTATTTTTTATTTATCATCATATCGTTCCTCCTTTTCACAGTTTTCCAGTATGATATCACAAAGAAATAAAAACTCCAGCGCCATATTGATTAAGCATTTATGAAATTGCGCTTGACAAAAATGAAAGTGAATTGTACAATAGCAAAGCGGGTTGCAAAACAGCCCAAATATGGCGGAATAGCTCAGCTGGCTAGAGCACACGGTTCATACCCGTGGTGTCGAGAGTTCAAGTCTCCCTTCCGCTACTTCGGTGAATGTCCGGGAGGCCTTTATTTAAAAGGCTTCCCGGGCTTTTTATTTATTTTCTAAAAACAAGGAACAACAGAAAAACAACACCAAAACAACACTTAGCAACAATCGGCTCAAGAGGTTCCGAAGACACGGTTTA
This sequence comes from uncultured Lachnospiraceae bacterium, assembly GCA_902767335.1. GTDB lineage: Bacteria > Bacillota > Clostridia > Lachnospirales > Lachnospiraceae > Merdiplasma. The sequence continues at coordinate 5,692 of CACXHD010000003.1, read as the reverse complement.
ATTCTTCGAACCCTTTTTCCGTTTCTGTCATATCATAAAGATAACATTGCTCGGTCGTCGAGTACGATTTGTGGCCTAACTGCGATTGTATGAACCGACCGTTCGTCCCGTCTGCCACGAGAGTGCTCGCGTAAGTCTTTCGCGTTTTGTGAGTTGACCGATAAGGAATACTGCAGGACTTGCAAACGCGTTTCAGAGCGTCATTCATATTCTTCGCAGTATACCGTCGCCCGGTTGATGGACTGGAACAGACAAATTCATTACGAGCTGTTTGCAGTTTAAGCCGCCGCAATATGGTGACTGCTATTCCGGGAAGAAGAACCAGCCTGCCACCCGCTTCCGTCTTTGGAACGTCCTGGACACCTGTGACCCTTTTTCCGGTCACAGGGTCGTCGTATTGTATTTCCGTTGAATCTATACGAAGACAAGGACTTTCATCCAGCTTCACATGATCCCATCGCAAAGCAACGAGTTCTCCGACTCGCAGGCCTGATCGCAGCATGAGCGCAACGCACAATTCTCTGACATCTGAAGAACGTTCGCAGTGAACTGCGAGGGTGTCGCGTTCTGTTGGCAGGAAAACTTCATCTTCTCGGTTGTGCTGCGGTTTCTGTGTATATAGATTTTTGGGAATATTTATTTGCCCGAAAATCTGAGAAACAGAAAACTCTAAATATTGCTTATCTTCAGCATACGCTAAAACCTCTCCGATGAGGATCCGCAAGCCGCCTGCTGTTTTTGGCGTTAATTGACAATCTTTGATTGTTCGCTTCATAAAAGCGATTACGTCACCTCTCGTGATTTCAGAAAGCGGCCGATGTATGAAGGGATCTGGTTTGAGCCCCGTGACATGTATACGTTTTCTGATAACGGTTCCAGTCTTCTCGTCGATCTCTTCCTTGATGGTGGTTCTGGTCCCTAACTCGGGGAAGAAGAACCGCCGGGCGTCGGTCTTGTAGCGGGATAAACTACTTGGCCTGATTTCAATTGCTTTTTCGTTGATCCACTCTTCGTATGCCTCAGCGAAGGTACGAACAGGAATTCGGTCTTCCTGAGGAATGATCATCAGAACGCCTGAAGCATCTCGGGTAAACCACCAACAGATGGCCGCACTCTTCGAAAACGGAGAGTACGGCCTTCTGTAGCCAGACTCATAAGGGCTCCGACTTCATTACCCTGCTGAAGAAGTTTGATGAGATCTATCCCAAAGAGGAGGTGATCAGGATCATTTGTGACAATCATTCGGAACACAAATCCAAAGAGGTTCAGAACTACCTTGCTATACGGCCAGTAAGTCGTTTCGTGTATGTGTTTACGTCCAAGCACGACTCCTGGTTGAAATTCATAGAGAGTTTCTTCAGTAAGATGCCCAAACAGATGTTGAAAGGCATTCGTGTCAAATCCAAGGAGGAACTTGCGTAGAGAATCTACAAGTATTTCAACGAAGTTAGCGCCGATCCTGTAGTTTATCACTGGACCTACAAGCTTGATGAAATCTCTGTGGATGAAGCCAACGGTGATGTGGCCAGTTAATTTTTATTCAATGTACTAGTGCAGAACGTACTGATCAATGTGTCCTCGGATACCAGGATCGTGTTCGTATACCACTTCTCTTGCATCATTGAAGAATATTCTTCAGGAGAGTGCCGGAAGATTCTGTGCCGGATCCAGAGAAGCGATCCTTCTGTTCACAAACTTGTCGCTGGCGGAGGTATGAGAGAGGAAGTGGGTGACGCCGCTGTCGTTGTCGATGATGTAGAGTTCCCTGTGGCAAGACTCCAAATTTTCATCCAGGGCGACTTCCAAATTGTAGAACTTGACCTCCATGCCGTACAGAAGGGTGTCATCATTGGCTGTTCCGGGAGCGATCTTACCCAAGGCATAGATCATTTCCACGATCCCGTCCAGGAAACGTTTGGGAGGCACAAGGCTCAGGCCGCCGGGGTGTCGGTCAGCGTGGGCACCACCAGACCTTCCTCACACGGTTGGAACTGGTGGGGATATTCATCTCCCGGCAGATCTTTTCCATGTATTTGCACGTCATAATTCATATCTTCAAACATCGTCTTTTTCTTATTCCGCAGTCTTTTCGAGCTTCTTCGGGTACTATAACCTCACATCCATGTCGTGTAGAGCGCTTTTGAAATCTGCTCAGACGCTTCTTTTAAGGGAGAAAGGTACTCCAGCAGATCTTTTTCGGGATTTGTCATTCCGATAAATCCGGTGAAGGAAAGGGCTGCGATGATGGTGCCGGATGAATCGCGGACAGGAACGGCAATGCAGCTGCCGTTCTCGGAAGATTCTCCATGTTCGATGGAGAAGCCCTGGCGTGCCGTTTCGCGGATATTCTTCCAGAACAGATCCGGATCGGTAATGGTTCTTTCCGTCAGGGGCACCATGCGGCAGGAATGAATGATCCGCTCCACAAGGCTTACCGGCAGTTCCGAGAGAAGGATTTTGCCGCAGGCACATGCATAGATGGGCAGCTTGCTGTAAATGGGGCAGACATAATCCACAAGATTGCGGCTTCGTGTCTGCTGGATGATCTTGCAATGGTCATTTTCACGTACCATCAGGTTCAGTGCGCGGTTATATCGGTCGGAGTACTCTTTCATGATAAACCATGCAACATCACTCAGAGCAAGGTGGAAATTCGTTTTTTCCGTGCTGAAGGTCAGTTTTTCACCGGGAAGGTACCGGTCATCCGAGAATTGAAAGGCCCAGCCGTTTACCGTCAGTGTCTTCAGAATGCGGTAAGTGGTGGAAGGATTCAGGCCGGTCTGCTTGGCAATCTCGTTAACGCCGATGCGATCCTGTAATCCGCGGAGAACATCCAGTACTTTTAGGGCATTGTCCACCATCTTGATGGTCGTGCTTGTGGAAGAAATCTGTTCTCCCGGCTGCATTTGTTCATTGAGCTGTGCATTCATATTTCTTTCCATCATGAGATCACATCCTTATATATTTGTAAAAACGCATATGGAAGCCGGGTAGGACACGCAGCAGGAGCGTGATCCGCAGTAAAAAATGAAATATACGTTCCAATTATTATTTAATAGTTTATCATCTGCGATACACCCTGTCAAATCAGCAAAAGAATACAAATCCGTGAACTCTGTTACCGGTCACATCTTTCATTCCATTATGAAAACAAAATGAAATTCAGGAATAGCTATTACAACAAAATAGCAGGTAATTATCCAACTTTGAATGTAATTTCGGCATTAGAAACGAAAGGGGGATATGCAAAATCAACAAAATGCACAAATATTAGAAAGATAGGCGATTCTATATTGACAGAATTTACGGAATAGAATAGAGTATATGTTGAAATAGCTATTCCAAAAACGATGCAAATGATGAATGAAAAGAAATGCAGCAGGGTAGAACACCCAAAGGAGAAGATTATGGGAAAAAGAGAAAAACTGACTGGTATTATTATCCCGATGATTACACCGTTTAACAAGGATGAGAGCGTCAATTTTAGCGGTTTGAAAGAGGTAGTCGATTTTCTGGTTGAAAACGGTGTTGACGGGATCATCCCCAGCGGCAGTACTGGTGAGATGATCGCCCTGACCAAGGAAGAGCAGATGGCTGTCAATGAAGCCGCTGTAAAAGCTGCGGATGGCCGCATTAAAGTAATCGCATCCACCGGTGCTTACAGGACGTGTGATGTATGCGAAATGTCTCAGGCAGCTCAGGCGGCAGGGGCGGACGGCGTCATGGTTGTTACCCCTTGGTATATGGCACCGGCGCAGGATGAACTGTACGGGCACTACAAGGCGATTCGTGAATCCATCGATATCCCGGTCATGATGTATCACAACCCGTATTACAGCACCTGCCTTCTTCCGGACGAATTTATCGCAAAGCTTTACAATGACGGCCTGATCGATGCTGTAAAAGAACGGCAGGCAGATGTGTTCCGTCAGCAGAACCTGCGTTATCTGACCGATGACGGGTTCGGCATTTTCTACGGATATGATATCTGCCCGGTTGAAACCCAGGCCTGCTGGTCTGACGGATGGGTCGTCGGAACCGGAAACCTGTTCCCGAAGGAGAATACCGCGGTATACCGCCTGGCAAAGGAACGGAAGCTGGAAGAAGCGATGAAGGCAAACTTCGATCTGATGCGTCCCTATCTGGATCTGTTTATCAAGCCGGACAGCTGCGGCAATGTAAAATGGCTGCAGATCATCAAAGAAGGCCTGCGCCTGCGCGGTATTGATGCAGGTTACTGCAGAAAGCCGGTGATTGATGAACTTCCTGCGGAAACAGAAGAAAAACTGAAAGCAGTTCTGAGAGGATACGGATATATCGACTGAAACGCTGCGGCTGACTATTGTGAACTTCCTGATGAAAACGATGAATTGCGAAGATGATCAGCCGGAGGGCTGACTGATATCAAATGAAACCTATGGGTATGTACACGCAGTAATCTGCAAAAGGAGGGTAAACATGAACGGTAAGAGAGGTTTTCGTATATTGGCGGGACTTGCAGCTGCATCCGCACTGAGTTTCGGCCTTTGCGCAACTGTTTCTGCGGCAGAGAAGACACAGATCACGATCCTTCGTCCTGGTGATGAAGAGAAGGTTGCTTCCTTTATGGAACCGGCCATCGAAGCATTTGAGACGGAATATCCGGACATTGATGTAAATATTATGTATGAGTCCTGGGCCGGATGGATCCAGACCTATGCAACCTATTTTGAAGCGGATACCCAGCCGGATGTCATTTTCTGGTGGGACAATAAGCTGCATGACTCTTCTGCAAATCCGCATCTGGTAGACCTTTCCGCATATCTTGGTGAAGAGTTTACAAGCCAGATTTCAGAAGGAGTCTGGAACCTGGTAGACGCCGGCGATATGGACGGCCTGTACTATATTCCCAGTTCGGTAGACACATTTGTGCTTTACTACAACAAGGAAGTGTTCGAAGCAGCCGGGCTGGATCCGGAAGCTCCGCCGACCACATGGGATGAACTTCTGGCATGCTGCAAGGCTATCTCTGAAAATACAGAAGCGGCACCCCTTGGATGTCCGGCTATCACCGGCTCGGAAGTTCTTGAAGAATTTGTTGCTCTGTTTGTAACCCAAGCCACCAATGCTCCGATGCTGGATGCCGAGAGCCATCCTATGTTCAACAATGAGAAAGGCCAGGAAGCACTGGATTTCATCGCACAGCTCGTACCGTATTTCCAGACTTCTCCCACCGAGTACGGCCGCGGGGAACTTCGCCCCATGATCCGTGACGGACAACTCGGCATGATCATTGATGCACCGTGGGCGATCCCGACATTTACCGCTGCTTTCGGCGAAGATCTGGACAACAGCATCATCGGCATCACTCCGGTTCCGCAGTATTCCGCGGATACCACCATCGACTGGGCGGGAACGAACGGATGGATCGCCACCAGAGAAGAAACCGCAGATGCTTCCGCGAAGCTCATTGAATTCCTGATGAGACCGGAAAATTTGAAAGCCCATCATATCGCTTACGGCAGTGCACCGCTGTATGAAGTGGAATTTGAGGATCCGGCATTCCAGTATGATTTCTGGAAAGTATTCTATGATGCGGCACAGAATGATACGCTGTACGGCATGATTGGCAAGAACAGCGAGACCCCGGCTGCTTACTATACGGCGATTGAGGAAGTTTGGCAGCAGCTGATTCTGGGCCAGATTGACGGGC
>CACXHD010000002.1 GCA_902767335.1 uncultured Lachnospiraceae bacterium | reverse complement strand
TCTAAAACAACAAACGTCCATAAACGCGACAAGAACAGGAGGGTAGTTTGTTCTCACTATGGAGTTTCACCCTTCGCTTCGGAAAAACAGCCGTCCTGTTGTCAGTTCTGCCCAGCTGTACTCAAGCATATACTCGCCCCGATACGCATTCACCATGGCCACGTCCCCTTCCAGCATCCGGTAGTAATCGCAGTCGATCATGGATGGGCGAATGGCTATCTGCCGCCGCTCACGGATCAGCACATCCTCCATGCCGATTTCCGTCAGCGTGGTTCTTAGATCGCTGATCAGCTTCCTGATACGGCTCCCCGCCGCCTGCATATCGGTTTCACCTTCATACAGCGCCGCCGCTATCTGGTCTCTGGTGCAGGCCGCTCCTTCACGGTCAATCAGGAAGGCCAAAAGCTCCTTACTTTTCTTACGTGTGAAGATTACCGGCTGGTCATGCCAGAAAACCTCAAAATGTCCGAAACACCGGACGCGCAGCTTGTCCCATGAGGCAGGTACACTCGTATGCTGCAGATGTTTCAGCGTATCACAGATGTCTTCCGCGGTCACAGGCTTTACCAGAAATCCATGTACATGTCTTTTCCATGCTTCCAGAGCATACTCGGAGTAGGCAGTAACAAACACAATTTGAGTATCCGGCGCAGTTTCTTTCAGGGCAGCCGCAAGCTGCAGCCCGTTCATATCCGGCATACGGATATCCGTAAACACAACGTCCGGAAAAACACCCTGTTCCCTGACTGCGTCCAGCGCCGCCTGACACCGCCGAAAATCTGTGATCTCCGCACCCGGCAGCGCGTCCCGGATGGCTTCGTGCAGCGTTTCCAGCACATCCGGCTCATCGTCTATGGCAAATATCTTCATTGTGCTTCCTGTTCCTCCCTTTGGGACGACAATCTGTCAACTCTGCCGTTTCAGCGTTTAGTATATAATGTCCATCGTCCATAAACGTGACAAAGAACAGGGGACGATTCCTCATCCCGGCACCTCGTCGGGCTGGAACCAGAATCGTCCCCTGTTTCATCCTATAACTACCTTTTTGGGATTATAATAACAGCCTTCGTGCCGCCCTCCGGTCCGGCACCGATCCGCAGTTCATCTCCCGCGTAGCGGAGCCGCTCCCGGACATTGCTCAGGCCGATGTGGGATTGCGTGTCCTGCAAAGAGACATCCGGATCAAAGCCGTTACCGTCATCCATCACAATAACCTCATAGCGGTTCTCATATTCACGCGTGGCGATCGTCACCGTGCCCTCGCCGCTTTTCTTGCCCCGAATGCCATGACGCACTGCGTTTTCCGCCAGGGGCTGCAGCGTCAGGGAGGGGAGAAGAAAGTCCATACAGCACAGATCGTAGTCGATGTTCAGCTCATTCGGGAAGCGAAGCCGCTCCAGCTCCAGATACGTTTGCGTATGCTCCAACTCTGTCCGGAAGGGGATCCGTTCCTCCTGCGCCATGAAATCCATATTCCCGCGCAGGTACCGTTCAAACTTCAAAAGCGCATCATCCGCTTTCTCCGGATCCTTCCGGTAAATCCGCCGGATCACTTCCAGGGAGTTAAACAGAAAGTGCGGCCGGATCTGACTCATCATGATCTGGATGCGCTGTCCTGTACGTAGCGCCTCTTCGTGCTCACGCACAAACTGCAGATGCAGCCAGATATAGTAGAAAATACAACTGATAGCGATGGACATGGTCAGAAAGGAAATCGGCTGGTCGTTGTAAGCAACCGTAAAGTCCATGGCTGTCGCACCGCCGATGAGCACCGTCACCAGAATGAGAATCCAGGACTCCCTGCGCGCATGTGGGCGAAACTGCTGCATCGTCAGGAGGAACAGCCAGGCAAACAACACTGCACTGATCACGGTACAGGTATGGTGCAGCGGACCCGATTTGAAATGACCGTTTGATGAAAAATGAAAGGCAACGTCCGAAAAGAAAGCTGTCATATAAACAGCGGCATTGACACCGGACAGCGCCCACGCAGCCTTGTAGTGTCCCTTTGGCTTCACAATGTACAGAAACATCACCAGTATGAGCGGGCGCAGGGCATATCCCAGTACAGACAGCGGGACGCGCAGCGTATTATACGCCGCTGCGAGGGACATGCGGTTGTCCCAGTAATTCTGAAATAACAAAAGGAACACAAGCGCGATGATCATAACCATCAACCGTTTGCGCTCCCGGCTCAGGTAGGCATCCAGCCACACGATCAGCAGCAATGCGACCAGCAGCGTCGCGACAGGGAGGATCGACAAATGATCCATGGAGCGCGTGAGAACCGGCATATCCTCCATGCGGACTTCTCCGGCCTGCGCGTCAATGACCGTCAGCGTCCCTGCATTGCGGATGCCGCCGCGCTTTGCTTCACCGTTGCCAATCGCGGCGTCGCCGCCCACCGTCATGTGCCCTTTCGCCCCATTGAAGACCTGGCTGCTGTCCAGCGAAGCCGTATTGCCGGTCACGCTGCCTCCCGTAAGAACCATCGTCCCATAATTGGCGATGCCGCCGCCGTAGTGCAGCGCAGTGTTGCCCGTGACGCATCCGCCCTCCATGATCAGCGTACCGTTGTTTTGTATACCCGCGCCGTTGTCGTGGAAACCGCCGGTGAGTACGCCCGTACCGCCGCTATCCAGAAGGGTAAGGATGGCACCCGCCCTTATATTGATCACGCATCTCCTATGTCCATCCTGGCCTGATTTCATCTGCTCATCCTGGCCTGGTTTCATCGAGCTGTCAAGCAAATGTCCATTCAGGTCGAGCGTGATGCGTTTGCCCTCCCAAACGATGATTTCCGTATCCGTTTCAAGGGCCGTCAAATCCTCCGACAGGGTTATGGTCTCCCCATCTCCGGCACGGTCAATGGCATCCTGCAGGGCGGACCAGGTGTTGATGCCGGAAGCCGCCTGTGCCGACCCGATGAAGAATAAAGCAGCCAGCAGGCAGGCGATGCATATTCCAAATCTTTTTACTGAAATTACATTGCCGCATTCCCTCATTGTCAACCTCAGCCTTACACTCTTCTTTTGTCCTTCTTACATCCGCCGGAACACATTCGCCAGTATTGCCCCGGAAAAAACATGCCACACAGTTTATTCAAGAGGTGTGTCCGATACGGTCATGGTAATTCGGCCTTGTTCGAACAGCGGTATCAGAACTAACAAGTGCGTTCGCATCCTGAATAATCTCACCCGGAAACCCAAAAGCCTGCAGAAGAGCCAGGGCATTACTCTCCCCACCCCGTCCGGGATGGATTTTGTAATCAAAAGTGACATTATTCTGCGTGATATGACTTTCAAAATAATAGGGCTTATACAACTTCCCAAGTTTCTCCACAAGCTCCATGTCATGCGTCGCTATCATGCAATATCCCTGAAACTGTGTCAGGTATTTCAAAACGATTGGATTTTTTCCGAAGCGCCTGCTGATGAATGTAAGTATCTGTTTTTTCTTTCCGGGAAACATCATACATCTATTCCCTTCTGACTGGTCTGATGAATCAATTTTTGCAGATCGGGACCCCTGTTAAGAAAACCTTTTTTATATTCACGGTACTGATGAAAAACCGTTCTTCACCAAAATGCGACCAGAACCATTCTGTTACCCGCGCCTGATATACAATGAAGGTGAAATCGTATGGCTTTTAAATAGATCCAGCAGCCTGGAAGCTGGTCCGGAGGGAATGTTATCACCGGATTCCCACTTTTCGACTGTCTTCTTTGACACACCAAGGCATCTCGCAAAAGCCGGCTGGCTGACGCCAAGTTCCTTACGAATAGACTTCACCTCAGCAGCAGAATACTCTCTCACCGGACTGTATTCCACCACAGTTTTTCTTCCCTGAGGTTCTCCATGTTCCTGGATGTCATGAAGATCCTCCATCAGGCCTTCCATCAGACTTTCATACATTTTGCTCATCATTATCACCTTATCTTCTTTATCCGTTCTGCCTTAATCTGCTCCACTATAACCCTGATTGCATTTCTTTCTGCCTTTGACAAATTTTCCTTCACATTTTCAGTCCTCCGCTGCCTTTCATTGCATCACCGGCTTTAGGATTCTCCAGAAAAATCTGCTGCAGCTGAGATAATTCGTCGTCTGTAAAACCCAGGTCTAACCACTTTTTCGTAAAATGTTCTGATCATGTTGAAATAATATCCTATTCAATAGGACGTGTCAAGTACACTATAGTAGGTATCATTATTCTGTTCCAAAAAAAGTCGTCCGGACCGGGCTGACCCCCGGAGAATATCGAAATCAGGTCAAAAATTCTTGTTGACATTTCAGTGACATGAAAACCGGGAGGCCGCTAACTTGGCGGCCTCCCGGGCTTTTTGGATTATTCGTACTCGATACCGGCAGAGCGTTGCTTAACGTATATCGGTTAAGTTTTGTGTGCTTTTAGCCGGTTTTTTCTCTCAGTTATACTGT
>CACXHD010000001.1 GCA_902767335.1 uncultured Lachnospiraceae bacterium | reverse complement strand
GAACCTCGTCGATGGCAGGATCGAGGGTGAACACGTAGAAATCCACCTTCTCGACTTCCACATCGAACGTGAACCAGTCCAGCGTGACGTCCGGATTCTGTGAGGGGGTGGAGGGCGCAATCCCCCCGTCTACTCGACCCTCAACGATAATTCGTTACCAGAAACAACGGTTTGATCATCATGATCTCTTTATAAGTATCCTGGTCCACTGTTACGGAGGAGTTGAGTGCGCGCAGGTCCTGTTTCAGTACCTCCAGCGCCTGCTTTGCATCATCAGCCCGTTCCTGACCCAGGATATCCTGCATCCATCGGAGCACGACCGGATGCGCGTAACACGCCGGCACCGGAAAACCCGGATACTTCGAGACATATGCTTCCATCTCGCTGCAGGCATCGTCCAGTGCACGCTGCACATATGCGGCATTGTTCCGTCTGGTCGGCAGGACGTTTGCCCCGGAAAACAGAAAGATCGCAGCCAGGCCGAACAGAAGAAAATACATGGCGCTGCCAAGGTGATGAGACAAGGCATAGATCCCATATATAAAAGACCCGGCGCCCATCAGCATAATTGCAAGTGCAACCCAGCGGTAAGCCGGATTGCTCTGTTCCTGGATCCGTTTGTTTTTTGCCGCGCGGCTCAGCTGCCCGTACAGAGCAGGCTGTTTTTCCAGATAATCTGCCGCCTCAGAAAGCTCCCGAATGGTCTCCCGTGCCTTGCTGCTTTCCAGCATCGCACGTCTTTTTTCCAGTTCCCGCTGTTTCTCTTCCAGTTTTTTCTGGGCTTTCGCACTGTGGATCGGAATATCCGGATGCTGCTCATGAAAGCATGCGATCGTCTGGTCGACCATCTCTTCGACTTTAAAAATGCACTGTTTTTCCTGTCCGTCCTCATATTCCACGACAAGATAGGGAATCGAGGCAAACAGACCTTTTCCCGTAAAGCCGCCCTTGCTCATCGCGACCCGCTTATAGATCCGCTTCACACTGGAAATGGGCAGATAATACATCCGGTCGATATAAAAGCTGTTCAGATACAGCGCCTCTTTCCCGACACCGCAGCCGCCAAAACGTCTACAATGCCGGCGATCGTCTTTGAGGATCTGCGGATCCAGCTCCGCATTCCCCAGTTTTCTTGGAAATATCATTGTTGGAACCCGGGCTGCTTATGCGTTCTTCCTGGTCGCCTTTATAAAGATTCCCAGGAAGCAAGCTGCCAGAATAATTCCGACCGGATAGGCGACCTTTGTCGTAAGACCGATCATTCCCAGACATTCGGGGGCGCAGAAGAAATACGTCATGGACACCGCGCTCATAAAGGTTGCCGGCACGGCGGTAATCCAGTAGTTCTTTTTCTCTTTGTACAGGAACATGCTTGCCGTCCACAAAACGATCATTGCCAGTGTCTGGTTTGTCCAGCTGAAATATCTCCAGACGACCGTGTAATCCAGATGGCCGATCACAGCGCCTGCTGCCAGAAGCGGTACGCACAGAACCAGACGCTTTGCAAACTTTTTCTGATCGATTCCGATCCAGTCTGCCAGGGTAAGCCTTGCGCTTCTAAATGCCGTATCGCCGGAAGTGATCGGGCAGACGATAACGCCGACCATTGCAAGTGCAACGCCCACGCCTCCCATGGTATTCTTGCACACGTCATAGATCGCTGCGGACTGGCCGCCCTTCAGAATCTCGGAAAGCCCGGTGGAAAGTCCGCCGGTCACTTCGTACAAGGAGCATCCAGCCGCCGCCCAGATCAGGGCGATGATGCCTTCTGCCACCATTGCACCGTAAAAGACGAATCGTCCCTGGCGCTCGCTCTTCATGCAGCGTGCCATCAGCGGAGATTGGGTCGCATGGAAACCGGAGATCGCGCCGCAGGCTACGGTGATGAACAAGAAAGACCAGATCGGAGTTCCTGCCGGATGCATGTTGCGGAAATTATTCCAGATCTCGGGAATCACATATTCATTATGTGTAAAGATACCGAAAATGACACCCACCGCCATGATGATCAGGCAGATGCCGAACACAGGATAGATCCGTCCGATAATCTGGTCGATGGAAATAAAGGTGGCGATAAAATAATAGGCCAGGATGATCCACAGCCACATCTCTTTGCTGGCCAGAATGCCGCTGCCGCCGCCATTGGTGATCAGTGTAACGATCAGGCCTGCGGGTCCTACTGCAAATACGGTACCGACCATGACAAGCAGCACAACGGAGAACACACGCATGACGTTTTTCATCGCACCGCCCAGTTAAATTCCGCACACCTCCGAAATGGAAACACCCTCGTTTCTCTCCGAAAGCATACCGGAAAAATAGTCGTGAACGCCGCCTGCAAATACCGTTCCGAACGTGATCCACAGAAACACGCACGGTCCCCACAAGGCGCCCTGCATTGCACCGAAAATCGGGCCAAGGCCTGCAATGTTCAGCAGCTGAACCAAAAACAGCTTCCACTGCGGCATGACAATGTAGTCGACGCCGTCATTGATTCGTACTGCCGGAGTTTCGCGGTCATCCGGAGCAAAGGTATTCTCTACGACTTTGCCGTAAATAAAATATCCTCCAACCAGAATCGCAAGACAGATAAAGAAACTAATCATAACCCCACCTCTACTATGCCATGGAAACGCCGGTAAAACTGCTCCGCCGGAGCCACAGCTTCTCTTTTTTATTGTATACTCTGTTCCGGCAATATTCAAGAAGAGACCTAGGGATTATTCTCCGCAAGTAGGGCAGACGAAGGTGAAGATGGGGTTTTCGATACGATGAATTGTTCCGTCGGTTGAGTTGTATTCGAGGTGGGGCTCCTTTCTGGGTGTTTGTAGTCCGTATATCACTCTGAATGGGGGAGATAGCAAGTTGTATTTCATGTAATGGGTGAAAGAGCAGGTTTTTACAATAGGAGTGGTGGGAAGATCGGAAGGTGTCACACAAAAGTCAGCGAACACCACCTTTAGTAAGATTATACGAATTCTATGGGCTTTATGATTGCTGAAAGTACCATTTTGCAGTAAAATTTAATATGTATATTTATGCTTGGATATGAGATGCTTCAGTATGAGGTGATCGATGATTAGCTTCCACAACGGCAATCGCTTTTACTTTCCTGATCGTCCTTCTGTTACTGGGCCCGGTACGTGGATATGGCACGATGTTTGGTATTTGATATGCGTTTTCAAAATGTCTACTCTGCATTGATCCTTCTGTCATCGACGGTCGGCGAAGCATTCCTGACGGCAGTTGACATGCGTGAGAATCCGGAACTGTCCGGCAAGGTGCAGATGCTGTGTGTACGTATCCGGAAATACACAGAACAGATCGATAATTATCTGGTGAAGATCTCCGGACGGGATATCGGCAGCCGGGACAGAGCCTTTGTCTCACTTCTGTCCATGGCAAATGCTTCATTTGGAAGGATGGGAAAAGTGGCAGAGCGTCTTGTCGAGATTGCCGAATCCATAGCAGCTACTGCGGAAATGCTGACTGAGGATGACCTCAGAGATATGGGCGTGCTGGGCGGTTCCATCTATGAGATCATGCAGCTTACCATTAACGGGTATTCGGCCAGAACTAAAGCAATCTCACAGACGATCCGGTACTACAGAGAAGAGATCATGAAGATCAGCGAAATCGCAAAAAGCCGGTTCATACGCAGGATCCATGAGGAAGGAAGGGAGAGAACCAAGGGTTCTTACTATACAGATATCTGTTATGCCCAGGAGCAGTTGATCGATTACTGCGATATGATTGCAGATGCGTTGATCCGTTATGACATGGCAATCGGCGAAAAAGAGAGCTCGGATGCCGGGACTGATGAGCAGACGAGGCAGCAGATTCATGCCATTTTCCGTGATAAGTACGAGCTGCTGGAGGGCGCGGACCGCGCTTCAGAATAACTGTTTATGCCGCAAATTATGTCAGAAGGTCTGCTTGTCCGGAAAGGAATATTATTCCGATACAGGAAGGTGATGTAATTGACCTGGAATTCCGTTGATTCATACGATTAGGGGGGAATTCAATGAAGAGAATCTTATTGCTTACATTTGCCGGGGTGCTGACGTTAAGCCGGTTTCCACCCTGCCACGTCCGCGCCGAGGAGCGCCCCGTGCTGACGATCGGCGATGTGGAAGATCGCTCCCGTGCACGCGTAGATGGAGAGGAACAGGTGGGTCTATGGAGGTATCTGGAAGATCAGCTGGGCATGGATATACAGTTTGTATATATGACGCCTGAAGCTTATAGCGCCGGATTGGCCAGCGGCGATCTGCCGGACATCGTTGCTACCGACAACAATCTTGCCACCATCCTGGATAATGGCGTTGCATTCAATGCCGGTCCATATATGGAGGAATATGTCCCGAATTTT